>JAAXZS010000032.1 GCA_012719745.1 Clostridiales bacterium
GGGGTCGGCGACGCGGAGATCACCCTCGGTGTCGGACTACCCATCGACAGCTACGGCACGCGAAAGGATGGATTCCGCGAGTATTTCCTGCGGGACGATCTCGCGTTCCAGTTTGAGGGCAGGCCCTACCACTGCCGGATTGCGGAGTGCAAGGTGTTTGCCCAGGGCCACGCCGCCCTGTGTCGGTATTACAACCGGCTGAAGGAATACCGGAGCATCACGCTGGTGGACATCGGCGGCTACACCGTGGATATCCTCACAGTTCATGATTTCCGGCTGGATCGGTCAAGCTGCGCCAGCCTGCGCATGGGAACCATCACCCTCTACAGCCGCATTCAGGACGCGCTCCGTAAAAGCGATATTCTCCTGTCTGACGAACTCGTCACCGACGCCATCCAGGGGAAGATTCAGCACTCGTGCAAGGACCTGATACAAACGGTCGTGGAGCGGACCACGGAGGACTACTGCAAAGAACTGCTGAACGCTTTGCGGGAACGAGGTCTTGATCTTCGGCTCCCCACGGTATTCGCGGGCGGCGGCTCGGAGCTTCTGGAATCCCGGTTGCGGAGCGGTGATTTCAATACTGTCGCGGTCCTCAACCGCTTTGCAAACGCGGACGGTTACCGAGTTTTGCTGGGGTGACATTATGAGAAAGCGGTATTATTTATCTTTTGATATGGACGATCCCCGGCACCATGAGGCTGAGAGTCTCATTACAGGCCAGACCAGCCGGAAACGCACCGAATACATTGTGGAAAGCATACTGGCGGCAAATCAGTCGGATATGCTGGAGGCGGCGGTACGCCGTGCCATCAGGGATGAGCTGAACCGACTGCATCTGTCGGCGGTGCCTCAGCCGGAACCGGAAACAAGCCTGAGCGACATACCCGACAGCCTGATCAATGCGCTGGAGGCATTATAAACCAAGTTGGCTCACTTTCCCATCAGTCGTCAGCCATCGGAGCGGAATATAAACCAAGTTGGCTCAACTATGATCGGGGCGATATCGTGCATCCCGATTTTTTTTCTGATCTTCGCGCCGCGAGGCCGAAAATTTATTTCAGGAGGTTCCCATGGGAGATACATCTATCGAGCTATGGCTCAACAAGTATAAATTCGAGGCGCTGGAGCGATGCCTCACGCAGAGCGGCGCCGATAGCGGAAGCGTCATGCAGGCGAAGCTGTCGGAGCTATACCTCCAGACGGTGCCGGAGCAGGAGCGCACCGAGATTGACCGCAGGATCGAGGCCGAACGCCTCGCCGACGAACAGTATGCGCAGGAAAACCGGAGATTTTCCGTTTACCGCGTTGCTGAAGCCGGTGCCGAGCATTACTTCGAATCCGATTATGCCATGGATTTTATGCAGACCGCGTGGCAGCTCCGAAAATACCTGCGCGGCGACTTTGAGAACCAGCCGGAGAGCTTTGCCGCCGTATTCGACGACGCGATTCCTATCAACGCGGATCAGTTCGAAGCGCATTCCGCAGCGAGGATCGACGGCAGCCAAAACATCTGCGGCGTGTTTGACATCGACCTCGACAGGCAGCGGCTTTCCTCTATTGACCGCGTGGCCGGCTGGCAAACCTACTCCCTGAAGGATATCAACACAGCGGTCTATCACGCCTACCGCTCCGACTACCGCCCCTTCCTGGAGCGGTGGAATCTGTTTCAGGAGCACCTTTCCGGTAAGGAAATCACAAATCAGGCCCCGACCATGCGTATGGAGATGTGAGGTGGAATATGGATCGTTCATTCGATGAAACCCGCCGGAGGGCGGATGACAGCCTCAGCGACATGGAATGTCAACGCGCACGCCTGATGAGAACCTACAACACCTATTTGAAGCATGGGGCGGTTAACGCGGCGGCTGAGCTGATGGCGCGGATCGAAGCCCTTGAAAACGAGATTAAGTTTGAGGAACACATGTACAGGATGTCCTTTTATTGACCGTCCTTTTATTGACCGTCCCTTCCCTGACGCCGCTTGTGCGCCCCGTCAGCCGCTGTGTGCCGTTTTCAGGGCGTGATGGCATCCCCGTACACCTCAGACAAGCAGTACATCGTGGCGCGGCTGTGCGCCGAATCCACAGAAGCAGCACGCGCGAGCTGACCCGCAAAATCGCCACGAAATCCTACGTCGAAAACAGAGCAGGATAAAGCGAGGTGCGGTAACCCGCACCTCGCGGTCACAACGGCCGGCAGTGCCGGCCGTTTTTCACGGAGATTGCACGCTTTTTCCCCGGCTTACTATTCAGGCCCCAAGGTGCTGTAATCGGCGGTTTTGGCTGTCACAGGTGCTGTGGGCTATAAGAAATCAAGCCGGATAAGCATCTTCGAGGTGCTGTGGCAGATGCTGTCTCATAATTTTTAAGGAGGAATCACGATATGAATGACAACAGCAATGAGCTCAAAAAGAGAGTCGTGGCCTGGCTCCATCCCGAGATGATCGAAAACATGGAAACTCTAATGCAGGCCAACAACATGAAAAACCACACGGAGTTTGTTACCCAGGCGGTCGATTTTTACATCGGCTTCCTGAACAGTCAGTCCAGTACGACCTATCTGTCAAAGAATCTACTGAACGCGATCAAGGGTACGTTGCAGGTCACGGAGAACCGTCTGGCAAGCAACCTCTTCCGGCTCACGGTGGAGATGAGCATGATGATGCACCTGCTTGCAACCACGCTGGATATCACAGACGAGGAACTGCGCCGGCTCCGCGGCCGCTGCGTCGAGGATGTGAAAAGGACCAAGGGAAAAATCAGGCTGGACGATGCGATAGAATTTCAGAGCAAACCGGATGACGAAGACGAAGATGATCGTTAATGGCAAGAATCATTCTAAAATGGCCTTACCTCAAGGGCGGCAGCGCAAAAACTGCCGCCCACCTTGACTACCTCGTCAAGTATATCGCCACCCGCGAGGGCGTGGAGATGATCAAGAACGGCCGTGAGTTCTGGCACGCCACCAGGAAACAGCAGACCCTTGTCAATGAAATCCTTCGGGAATTCCCCGACAGTCAGGAGCTGTTCGAGTATGAGGATTACCTCGAAAATCCGAACCGGGAGAATGCCTCGGAGTTTATAACCATCGCGCTGGAACAGAATCTGCACACAATCGGCGGCAATGAAAAGTATCTGGACTACATCGCCAACCGTCCCCGCGTCGAGAAGTTCGAAAGCCATGGCCTGTTTAGCGGCGGCGACGAACCACTCGTCCTGGCCCACGTCGCGGAGGAAGTATCGGCGCACACCGGAAACGTATGGACGCCCATTATATCCCTGCGGCGGGAAGATGCCGCCCGGCTGGGCTATGATAATGCCCAAGCGTGGAAAGCCATGCTCTCCTCCAAGGCGCTGGAATTTGCTGAGAACCTTAAAATCCAACCCGACCATCTGAAATGGTACGCCGCGTTCCACAACGAATCGCACCATCCCCATATCCATATGATCTGCTACAGCACCAATTCCAAAGAGGGCTTTCTCACCCGGCAGGGCATACGCAAGATGAAATCCTCGCTGGCGCAGGATATCTTCCGGCAGGAGCTTCTACCGCTGTACGAGGAAAAATCCCAGCGCAGGGATTAGCTGCGGGAGCAGGCGGCAACGACGATGCGGGCGCTGATCCATGAGATGAAAAACGGTATCCTGCAAAACGACCGGATGGAGCAGCTCATGACGCATCTTTCAGATCGTCTGCAGAATACCTCCGGGAAAAAGCAGTACGGCTACCTCCGCCCCGAGCTGAGAAACGTGGTGGATCAGATCGTGGACGAGCTGGCGCAGGACAGCCGAGTATCGGAAGCCTACCGCCTGTGGTGGGAAACCAGGGGTAAAATCGAAGCCGTCTACACGGAAAAGCCGTCCAACCCGCCGCCGCTCTCCCAATGCCCGGACTTCAAGCCGATTCGGAACATGGTCATTCAGGAGGCCGTGAATATCGGTAGCGGGACCATGACCTTCGAGGAACCGGCCTCCGTAGACGCGATTCCCCAGGAGGCGGAGCCGGACGATCCCGCTCCGCCTGAAGCGGAACCCGAGGGCGGTGCCGATTTAGAACCGGACAAGCCCGTTCAAGAGCCTCCAAAACAGCACAGAGGCCACGGCTCCGATTCACCCCGAGGACGCGGCAAATCCCCATACCCCGATTGGTGGACGGACGAATATAAACAGGCAAAGCAGTATCTGTACGGCGACGAGGATAATGGCATCCCGCGGGATTTTGCCGAGGCCCTCGCCTTATTCCTCTCAGAAGCGGAAAAAGGCAACCCCCTCGCCATGTATGACCTCGGGCGCATGTGTGCGGACGGCCTCGGCATTGAGTCCAATGCTGAGGAAGCCCAGCGATGGTACGCCGAGGCACTCGACAGTTTTCAGACTGCGGAGGATAATAAACACTGGAAATATACCGAGTACCGTATCGGCAAAATGTATGCCGCGGGGCTGGGAACAGAGCAGGACTACCTGCAGGCGGCAGACTGGCTGAACCTGTCGGCAGGCCAGAAATATAAATACGCGCAGTATTCCCTTGGTAGTTTGTATTACCATGGCAAAGGCGTGGAGCAAAACCGCGAAACCGCCTTTGATCTGTATACCCGAGCCGCAGATCAGCACTTCCCATATGCAAGCTTCGAGCTCGGCAAAATGCTGCGGGACGGCATTGGCTGTGAAAAAAACAGCGCCGAATCCAACCGGCGCTTCAAGGAAGCCTTTCTCGGCTTTATCGATTTGGAAAAGCAAGGCCACGACGATAAGCTCCAGTACCGGCTTGGCTGGATGCTGGCAAACGGGATTGGCACAGAAAAGAACGTCGCTCAGGCCAAAGAATATCTGTCGCAGTCCGCGGGCGTGGGAAATCCCTTTGCCTGTTTCCTGCTTGCCAAGCTGATTCTGTCCGAGGGAGCGCCCAGCCAAGAGGATATAGAGAAATCGCTCCAATATCTCCAGCAGGCGGTGGAGGCGGGGAACCCTTACGCTGCGTATTTTCTCGGCAAGCTGAATCAGGAGGGGCGGCACGTTCCGCAGAACATCGCAGAGGCGGTGCGCCTCTACAAAATAGCGGCGGCACAGGATAACGAGTACGCCGCGTACCGGCTTGGTAAGCTCTATCTCGGCGGCGAGGGCATCCTGAAAGATGTAGAGGCGGCGCTTCACTGGCTGAACTTCGCGGCGGACAAGAAAAATCAGTACGCGGAGTATACCCTCGGCGTCCTCTACTTCAAGGGAGAGGACGTGCCAAAGGATATCGGCAAGGCGCGGGATTTTCTGAAGCGGTCAGCAAGTCAGGAAAACCAATTCGCACAATACCGGCTGGGCAAGCTGTATCTTGCCGGAGAGGATGTGCCCAAGGACATCGAAGAAGCGCTGCAATATCTGAACGCCGCCGCTGAGCAGGGAAATCAGTACGCACAGTACACCCTCGGCAAACTGTATCTGATGGGCAAGGCGGTGCCGCGGGACAAGGAAACCGCCGCCCGGTGGTTTACGATGTCGGCAGCTCAGGAAAATGTTTACGCGCAATTTTTCCTCGACCATATGGATCAGTTCAAAGACCCCTCCATTTTTCTCGCCGCCACAAGACTCCTGCACCACCTGTCCCGTGTCTTCACCGACCGAACGCCGCCCCTCCGACCGGCCGGACTGCGAATCGACCGTAAGCGCCGGCTCAAGCTGGAGCAAAAGAAACGCGCCGCAGGTCACGCCAGAGGCGATCACGAAACCGAAATAACACAAACAATGACGCATTACTGAAGCGCCGGCTTCTCATCGTAGAGGCCGGCGCTTTTACATTTGAACAGGAGGTGTTTTCATGGGCGTCTACGTCCATTTTACCGATGAGCAAAAATACCGGGCCAACAACGTGGATCTTGCGGATTTCTTGCATCGGCAGGGTGAGAAGCTGATACCCAGCGGCCGAGACAAGCGGCTTGCCTCCGATCACAGCATTACCGTCCACGGAAACCAATGGTATGATCACTCCGCCGAGCGAGGAGGCTATGCCATCGACTTCGTGCGGCAGTTTTATGATCTGACCTATCCAGAGGCGGTAACCAAGCTGCTGGGCAGCGAACAGGGCCAGGTTTACGACTCAGCCGACCAGGAGAAACCGGAACCGAGGAAGCCGTTCGCCTTGCCGGACGCAAGTCCAGATATGCGCCGTGTTTATGCCTATCTGGTAAAAACGCGGCTTTTAAGCCGCGATGTTGTCAGTTTCTTTGCAAAACAGAAGCTTATCTTTGAGAGCTGTGAAAAATCCAGAGACAGAACAAAGGAATACCACAACGCCGTTTTTGTGGGCATGGATGAAAACGGCGTCCCGAGGCACGCCCACAAGCGCGGCCTCTACACCGAGGGCAAGGCGTTCCGCGGAAACGTGGGCGGCTGTGACCCTGCCTATAGCTTCCACTATGCCGGAACCGACAACCGCCTCTATGTGTTCGAGGCGCCCATCGATCTGCTGTCGTATATCACCCTGCACCCTCAAGACTGGCAGAAGCACAGCTATGTGTCCCTCTGCGGTGTTTCCGAGCATGCCATGCTGAAAATGCTGGAGCTGCACCCGAACCTCGACCGCGTCGTGCTGTGCCTGGATCATGACGAAGCGGGCATCGAGGTGTCGGAAAAATACTTCGTTCTGCTATCGGAAAAGGGCATCCAATGCGAAAGAGAGCTGTCGGAGTACAAGGACTGGAACGAGGATATCCATGCTCAGTACGGTCTGCCGGCCCTCCCTGCCGAGGAACATCCCCAGCATCTTCTGCGGGACACATTCTGTGCCGAACTTGCGCAGATAACGCCGGACGCGAGGGCCGACTGCTCCGCGAACGAACTATCCGCGCTTTTGGTCAGAGTACGCGACCACCTGCATTGGGGACGTTTCTCACAGGCGGAGGACTGTCTGCTGGAGCTGCTCAGCCGATCCATGACCGCCGCCGCGAGAGAATACCGGCAGATGGATCACGGATTGGAGCTTGCCGCAGTGCAGACCCGGCTTCGGGACGGCTTCAAGACCTATGAAAACCGCGGACAGCTCAAAACACGGCTGGACTTACTGGAGACGGATATCATGTTCCTGCGCGGTTTCAATCAGATATTGACCGCCTCGGACAAGCAAAGGCTTGCGGAGCAGTATGAAAGAGTCGGGGCCCACTGCCTCAAAGCGGCGATCCTGCTGGAGCAGCATGTCCAGAAGCAGGAGCTGAAGCAGGGCCTGACCATGAAAATGAATTAAAAAACATGCAGGGACATCCACGATGGTTGTCCCTGCCTTACCCGTCATTACCGGGATTGCATGTACTTTGTTTCTTACGAATCACCGGAAGCAGCTTTACCTTTTTTCCAACGGTCACACGCTGCAGAGCAAACACCATGTCCGGGGTGCGCTGAAAAAAGCCGATGTCCTTTTTCCAGCTCATCCCGCAATTGCAATGCTGCAGACCAATAAACTGCTGCTTCATTTTTCTGCCGCAGTTGATGCAAATACGATTACTGTTTCCCATAAAAAACCTCTCAGTCTTTTTCGTTTTCCTCTGTGGACACTTCCTCCAGAATTTCGGAACACAGCTTCACACATTCATTGCAAATCGCCTCATGCGGTCCGGCAATCATGCGCTCCACCTCCTGCTGGCTCTTGCCGCAGAAACTGCATCGCATATCCTCGCCGTGATCTGTATGATGGTCATCGTCATATTTTTTGATGCGCTCAATCTGTCGTTTTAAAGGCTTTATATCCTGTAGCAGCGACCAAACGCAATCATAATGCAGCACGCAGTTCTGGTCAAAGTATTCCGCCTCCAACCAAGAGAAGGATTTGAGGTGCATCTTGTAACGGTTTTCTAATGTATACGAGCCCGCTTTTTTCATGGTTCGCTGCAAAAGAATAAATTTCAGCAGCAGCGAATCCTGAACCGGCCCGTTTTCCATGAGCGCCTCAAAGCTGTTGATGCCATGCTCACGCACAATCTTTTGTATTGCTGCTATTTGATTTGAAAGCTGTTCATACAGAAACAGGTGATAATCCAATTTGCTTTCCAAAAATTCTCTGTCCATTTCAGCCTCCACGATATCATCTTTTAGTTTGATTTTATCATAAAGAAATCAAAAACGAAAGGAGCCTGTCCATGAATGAGCAAGTTTATATTCTCATTGCCGCAGGTGCGATCATGTTCGCCGTAATTGGCGGTTTATCCCTACTGGCACATTACTACACCTTAAACGGCATCAAGTCCCGCACCGTGGGCGACGGACAGCACGGAACCGCCCGCTTCGCCAACAAGAGAGAAATTAAGAAGACATACAAGCACATCCTATTCCGGTCGGCGCTTTGGCGCAAGGGTGAGAGCTGTCCCGCCGTCGCGGACCAGGGCATCATCCTCGGCTGCAGCGGCAAAAAGAACGAGCTCACCGCGCTGGTGGATACGGACGATATCCACTGCCTTATGATCGGCGCTTCCGGTGTCGGCAAGACGGCGTTCTTTCTGTACCCCAACCTCGAATACGCCTGTGCTTCCGGGATGAGCTTCCTTACCACTGATACCAAGGGCGATCTTTTCCGCAATTACGGAGCCATCGCCCATGACCACTACGACTACCATGTGGCCGTGATCGATCTTCGCAACCCCACCCGGTCGGATGGCAACAATCTGCTGCACCTGGTCAACACCTACATGGACAAATACCGCGCCGACAATAAAAATCTTTCGGCAAAAGCCAAGGCGGAAAAGTATGCCAAGATCATTTCCAAAACCCTCATCAACGCCAGCGATGAGAACTTCGGGCAAAACCAGTTTTTCTATGACGCTGCCGAGGGCTTACTCACGGCGGTCATTTTGCTGGTGGCCGAATATCTGCCGCCTACAGAGGTCGACGGCAAAATGGTGGACAGCCGCCACATCATCAGCGTGTTCAAGCTGGTGCAGGATCTGATGGTGCCCGGACGCGGCGGGAAAAGCCAGTTCCAGCTTCTCATGGATAAGCTGCCCCCCAACCACAAGGCCCGGTGGTTCGCCGGCGCCGCCCTCAATTCTGCGGAACAGGCCATGGCATCCGTTCTCTCCACCATACTCTCCCGGCTCAACGCTTTCCTCGACAGTGAGATGGAGCAGATTCTCTGCTTCGACACGGCTATCGACGCGGAAAAGTTCTGCAATGAAAAGTCCGCTCTGTTTATCATTCTTCCCGAGGAAGACCTGACAAAATATTTCATGGTAAGCCTCATGATCCAGCAGCTCTACCGGGAAATCCTCGCCGTGGCCGATGAAAACGGCGGCAAGCTCAAAAACCGCGTCATGTTCTTTTGCGACGAGCTGGGAACGCTCCCCGCCATTCAGTCGCTGGAGCTTATTTTTTCGGCCTCCAGATCGCGCCGCCTCACCATGGTGCCAATCATCCAGAGCCTCGGACAGCTCCAGAAGAACTATGGCAAGGAGGGCGCGGAGATCATCGTGGACAACTGTCAGGACACCATCTTCGGCGGCTTCGCTCCTAACAGCCAAACCGCCGAGGTGCTTTCCAAGGCGCTGGGCAGCCGCACCGTCATGAGCGGCAGCATCAGCCGTGGGAAAAACGACCCCAGCCAGTCCCTGCAGATGATGGAGCGGCCTCTGATGTCACCGGACGAGCTGAAATCGCTCCCCAAGGGAAGCTTCGTTGTCATGAAAACTGGCACGCACCCAATCAGAACGCGGCTCCGGCTGTTTCTCGATTGGGGCATCACCTTTGGAAAGCCCATGACCATGGAGGAAAAATCCCAGCGTGAGGTAAACTATGCTGACAAGCAGACATTGGAGGAAAACATCGTCCGCCAGCACTTTTCCTGCCATGCCGTGGAGGATGGCTCTGAGAGAGTACCCTCGGAGAGACGATACGGGGAAAAGCGGGCGATGGAGAATCCACCCGCGGAAGAACCTCCAGAAAGCAAGGATGGCACTGGTACTCTGCATACGCCCGTTGCCGGGCCTCGGGAGCATGCGGGCTACCGTCGTTCCGATCTCAAAACGTAAGGAGTCGTTTTCATGAGCTATTTCAGATCAATTTACGCTGCCCCGCCCGATGAGCTTCCTCACCGGGCCAGAGCGGTCTATATGTACCTCAAGGACCGCGCTGGCAAGGGAACAGACTGCTGGCCCGCGGTAAACACCATCGCTGCCGACATGCAGCTATCCCGAAGCACCGTCAAGCGCGCCCTGAACGACCTTACCCGGTTTGGACTAATTGAAAAGGAAGCGCGGTTCCGCGAAAACGGAAGCCACACCTCAAACCGGCTGATATTGAAAGAGGATTAACCGCCGAAAAAGATGAGTTTCCGCCTGGGGCGCAGAACCCCCTTATGCTGAACCCAGGGTGAGTTCATGGTGAACCCCCAAGGAATTTCCCACTCTAAGGATTTTTATTACAGAAAAAGAACAAAATATTAGAGTGATATAGCATATATCAACATACGCTATTACCCGCTATCGCAAAATGAATTAAGCAAGTAAAATTATAGCAACAGCTTTTGTATCGTATTATCTACAGTGGGAGGTGGTTCAATGGATCGCAAAGCATTGGGCAAACGCTTGTCAGCAGCGCGCAAAGAAGCCGGTTATACCACCGACAGGCTGGCGCAGGAATGCGACGTGGGTGCCGTATACATCAGGCAAATCGAGGCCGGGAGATATCAGCCAAGCATGAATACGCTGATCAAGCTCGGGGATACCCTTCACCGCTCTCTTTATTATTTCGTGCAGGACAGTGTGGAATGTAACTAGTTAAATACTCTGACGGGAATCGCCGAGAAATGCAGGAACTTAACACCGGATCAGCTCAAAATGGTGGAGCGTATGATCGAGGCAATGTATGAAACGAAAAGCGAAGAAAAATAGGTGGAAATAGAAGAACCTCACCCGAGGCTCTTCTATTTTTTTTCATGTCTGTATTTGTGGGTTTTCCCCTTGCTAAAAGTAGTGCTATAGAGTATGTTTATATATGCTAATACACTACAATTTGGAATTGAGGGATTATACATGACTACAAAGGAGAAAGCAACACTCCTGGGGCAAGCCGGTAAGCTCTATACCCTGGGACGTAAGGTAGAAAAATGCAGAGACAAGCTACGCCGGCTGGTTGAAAAAAAGGTTCCTTATGATTCTCCGCTGATGAAAGAAGCCCTCGATGAATTCGATGCCGCAGACAATGAGTGGAAACGTCAGGAGCAGGAGCATTTGCGGTATAGGGCGCAGTTCGAAAGCAGAAATGATGATTCTTGACGACGCAGATTGCAGGTGACGGCGGCATATGCTTTAATAGACATATTCTCGAAATAGCAAGCGTCATAAAGGAGCGTCATCAGAAACCATACATAGCAATGCTCATTTATGCGATAGTTCTCTATAAAAGGCAGGATCTGATACAGTTATCTCTCGATTATCCCACTGACCGTGCTGCCGCGATTCGACGCTGCATTTCTTCGCGATAAGCTGGTTCAGCCGCCGACCAATCAACATCCCAGTCTTCTGAACAGTTAGCAGCATCTTTCGAGACAAGAAATTTGATTTTATTTTCAATTAAACATGGAGCAAAATAAATATACGGGTCATAGTCTTCGTCGTAGTCAATAGCATACAGTCCCCAACAGTCATTGATAAAAGGATCAATGACATCAAAAATAAACTTTAGTGCTTTGACTGATGCTGCTTCAGACGCAAAAGAAGGAACAAAATGTTGAATACCATTTCTGAGTTTCCCAAACTCTTTATATTCTGCAATATTGGGTACAGTTATACCTGTGGTTGCCCATAGCCTTGCGGGCAACTCACTCCATTCTATCGTTTTTCCTTTTTCAAATAAGTCATCTAATGATAGTTCACTGTCCGACATAGATGGTAACTTATCGAAAATAAGCAAAGGGTGTTCTTGCGCAATGCGTGCCTTAATCAGAATTTCTGCTGCATGTGCAGCTTGCAAAATAGCCAAATCAGGCCACTGCTCATTTTCCATACAACAATAGGCCGCATGCCTATTCGCATGTGCCAGAGCACCCAACCCTAAATTGAGCATACGCTCCCATATATTTTCTAATTGAGGGTTCATGTACTTTCCTTCTTCTATTGCGAAGTGATTGGGCAAGTTTCAAAATCAATATTATCCTCGGCCTTGTACTTCACCACGAAAGTGGTTTTTATAATGGATTTCGTATGTATAAAACATTCACCCGTTTTCTTGACGTTCCTTAATTCTGCATTCTCGGCACCATGATTGTACAATGATGCGTCCATCTCCCATATTACGGTAGCCGAATTTTTCTTCAATCTCATCATGCCCAGATGCAGTTTTTTCACAATGCGGGCACACGCAGGTTTCTACATTTGCTTCCATGATTTTTCTCCTTTGAATTTTGTGGTTTTCATCGTATGCAATTTGTTGCAACAAATCTTATCTTATTGAATTAGTCCTAACATCCAATTTATCCAGCCGCTAACAGTTGAGGCTCTTCTAATATATGTGCTTTCAGATTCAACCTTATAGAGTTTCGACTCTTTCATGATTTTAACGATAATATTTCGTTCAGGTATGCTCCCGTATTGACAAAAGGCAAATACATTGAAGAACACTTTGTGCTCAAGAATGCATTTACATAACGCAAGTTGCCTCTGCTTGTAATTAAGTCGCATTAACCGATGACCATATTCTCTTAAAGAATATATCGGTTTTCTCCCATCGTACTTTTTATCAACCAGTCCTAAATAACGGGCGGCATCCGTATAATAATTTGTCTGCCGAATATCGAAAGCGTATTCCTCAGTAACATCGTCTCTACTAAGTTCCTGAGATTCCAAAAGTTCGCAAATATTGATTACTCGCTCAAAAGAATCAGCTTGGGGAAACGAAATTTCGGGTTCGGATGCGAATGTGGATATTTGAGACGCAACATCCATCAAATCAGACATTTCAATACTTGTATCTTCGATGGAGTAGTTTTTATGCTTAACTAAAACAAGCGAGTTATATACATTGGAATCTTGAAATTCGTACTCGTACAGGCTGTAGATTCCATTCGAATAGACAAGGAAAACCGGTTTAACCTTCTTTGAAACCTGACTCTGCCATACTCTATAAGGGTAGTATAACTGCCGAACAAGAAAATCCGCCGACAAATCACGTTTTGCCTCAAGAAGGGCTAACGACTCAATGCCCTCTAATGCCGCATCAATCTCAATTTGAGAATTATTGACTTGCACATTTGAGATAGCGCCTGTTCTTGAATTATGTATCCCAAAGTCGAACTGTCCTGAACCCATTCGTCCCGATACCGTCGAATAGAGCTTTTCTTCACCCAGAAAATCCGCAAGCATTCCAGATGCTAAAGCGCAGTTTATGGCAATGGCTTCACTCGGAACATCATTTGGATCAAGGCTTTGAATATGTGCTGGCAAAGATACGCGGGTAATAGTTTCATCAAGTGATTCAAATGGCTGATATGCCTCGAAATTTGAAATCACATAATCGCCGCGGGAAATTGGAAGGATTGCGAGGCGATTGTCCGCAAAAACAAACGGCAAGTTAATACCGTGATCAAACTTTGCCATAAGACGAGGCTCACGATACTCTTTAATCTGAGATGCAGAAATGATAAATTGACCGTTAGAATCGATCTGGTTAAGAATATCATATTTTGTAAATAGCGCTTCCCACGCTATATCATTTTGAGTTTTTTGACGATTATTCATAATTCCTTACCACCACTTCATCAACTTGCCCTCTTCCGGCAGCGTCTGAATTAATGGCTCTTTTCGCCTTAACAATAGTAATATGATATGCCTCATATTGTTCTTTAATAAAATTCGTTGCCGAGTTTGATAGCATAAATTTTATACCTCTTTGTGTCAAATCGTCACAGCACTCTCTCAAGCGAATTTGATCATCCCTACAGAAGCCACCACGCGAATAACCTGTAAAATTCGCGGTGTCCGATACCGGATCATACGGAGGGTCTAAATACACAAAGGTTCCGCGAGGGATTTCGGCTAAAACATCTGCATAATCACGGCACGAAAATGTTATTTCAGCTTTTTGAAAGTAGGCACTCACCGCTCTAAGCGTAGGCGTATTGACAATGTTTGGGTTCTTATAGTTTCCAAACGGCGTATTAAACTCTCCTGCGTTATTCACTCGGAAAAGACCATTGTAGCATGTTTTGTTTAGGTAAATAATCCTTGCGGCCTTTTCTATGCTGGATAACGCTCCATACTTTTCTTTGTCGCGATCCCAGTCGCGGACTTCATAAAAATATGCAGATTCATTTTTGTACTTTTCCAATTCTAATATAAGGTCTTCAACGTGGTCACGAATGACTTCGTACATTTGAATTAGATCATCGTTTACATCATTGACAATAGCCCTCTGTGGCTGACGCCAAAACAACATTGCACCACCGCCCAAAAATGGCTCGCAATAGGTAGTAAACCGTTCAGGAAGAAGCGGTGTCAATGCTGGTAATAGCTGCCTTTTACCACCAACCCATTTGACCACAGGCATAACTAATTTGTTCTTTCTCATTTTATTGCAACCTCTTCTTCTGGCGTTATATCAGTACTCACAGATGCCTTTTTCCAACGCCCATTATCAAAAGCTGCCGGAGCATCTGTTTCACTCTGCGTTATTTTCAAAGCATTTTTAGTGACAGGCTTCCCTTGACGAACTTGGGCTGCTTGCAATACAGGAAATTGCCGCCCATAAATTATGCGTGAAGAACCATTTTTTCCGCCAGATAAAACATCCCACCAATTACGCCTTGTATGCTTTCCACTAATCTTCCACTCAGCTTGAATCTCATTAATCATTTCGGCTATTTGGGGATAGCCGTTTTCCATCAACCATGTTATTACCGTAATTCTTGAGCTATCCACATAAATACCTCCGATCACTTTTTGTTTCGTATTATCTTTATTTTGTCTGAATCACGGAACTCATCGTACAAAAAATCAATCCATGCTTGCGTATAGACATAATCCCGATGGGCTTCATCAAATTGGCAATATTTTGTATTGCATCCATCGGCTTGCAGCCCTTGTTCCCTTACCTTATAGTACTTCCAAGCCATAGTGTGTAAGGTTATGCTAACCTTTGTTCCTAACTTATCAGTCAAAGCATCACAAACCATTTGCGGTTTATATTTTCCCTGATTGGCAACAGGTACCCGTTTCTCCTTAATTAATGCGATATCCTTTTTTATTGGATCAAATTCTTCTGGATGTTCTGGATCATAGCGTACAAACTCAACCGCACAGTCTGATGATGAACGATGATTGCCTAACTGCGGAATCAAAAATACGCGGAAGCTGTATTGACTGTCTGAAAACACATTATCATCCAATGAATTACGGTACGCCTCAATATATTGTTTCAATTCGGCATAATGATCGGATTGAATTTTTTTTATTACTTCTGTCTGTACATTACTTCGCACCGATGACACTTGCAACGGTAATGAGAGAGCATTGTTTAATGCATAGTATGATCCGAACTGTTCCGTTATCAAACTCTCGAAGTTCAAAAGCATCGCTTGACATTCGCCAAATACATCAAAATCGAAAGCAGGCACATATCGATGCTCAATCTTATTCCGTAAGGAGATGAATAATCTAAGGTTCCTTTTTGCCGCGTTTGAAATCAAATCCCCACATTTATCAATGCATCTATCTAATTCCCATGCTTTTTTATCTCCCTCGACCATCTTGTCGTTGCCATCATTTTCTTTGTAAAAGTAGTCCGTTCCATTCATTTCGTAGATTGCATGGAACAACGATGTCCAAGCTATTATCATCAGTACAATATAGCCCTGCGATCGAAAGGCTGCAATCGGTCTGTTATAAATATCTATGGATAAGATGGCAGAGTCTCTCGCCTTAACAACAAATTCTTCTACTTGTTCGGACAATTCTGGCTTAAATGGTTCAACACTCTGCTTATATATTTGCGACATCATTCGAACATAGGCTTCTTCAGTAAATGCACTAACATCAGCAGAAAAGCGTTTATTGGTGAGAGGTATAAGTATATCAGACCATTTCTTTGTTCTGTATGTTCTTATTGTACTATTGCTCCAGCCAGTTGCCTCTGCAATATCATCGTTGGAAAAGGTTTTCCCTTCGTTCTGCATTTTGAGGAAGAACTGGTAAGACGCCCGAAATTTATCCGCTTTAGTATCATTCGCCATATCAAATCCTCCGAAACCATTAAACTCACATTAGCATAGCAGATTATCCTTAGCATAAGTTTCATTAGCTACTCCGAAAGGTATTCTGCGATTGCAGGTCGGTTTTTCTGCATTTTCGGGAATAATCCATATTCGGCTCATTCTGGCTGCACCCTCTATGCGGTTTTCCTTGCAAAGAATTTGCACCTGCCTTGGTGTAATGCGCCACTTGGTCGCCGCCTCTTGTACTGTCATATATCCATTCATGTATAACACCTCAGATATAACCCAACATTAACTTTAATTAAAGTATATTCGCTTAAACGAAATCAGTCAATACAAAGGTTTCATTGTTTGATATTTTGCAACTATTTAGTCAGATTCATGGTATATGTACATGCTACAAGAAGGCGAAGAACATGGAGAAAATACTGGAATCGTTGTACGATCAATTCTACGAAAAGCCTGATCTGAAAGCACCGAAGGTATCCCACTAATGTCTATTCGGAAGAATACCTATCCTGCGTGCCCGAAGCGCGGCACACGTCGTTTTGAAAATGTAACAGTGTATAAGTAATACCGAGCCTGCCCTGTTTTTATGCAAGCGCCTAAAATAAAACTCACACAAAGCATTTCGCTTCGTGTGAGTTTCATTTTCCGTATTCAGTTTGCGCTTTGACCCTCGGTCCACAAGTTGTCTTTATGACCAGTTGTATTTCTCCCGCAGTTTTTCTTTTTCACCATATCAGAAAGATGTGCTATTAGTTCCTCGGGAGTTGGTATTTCACCGGCGCGGGGAACATTTTCCCAGAACCGATTAATTTTCGGATCGTCACTGATCAGACCGTTTATCATGGCAATGTTTATTTGCTTTCTCACTTCATTTACCGTAACGCCATACTTAAGAGCAATTTGCTCAATTGCTTTTTCAGCCACTTCAATTTTACGTTGCTTCAAACTTCCTGCCTCCTTGAATGGAACATACCGGGTCAGCCATAATTCCTTAAAAATACTCAATAACTTAAGCTGTAGACGTAGAATACGGATATATCTTATTATAATAAATTCCTGCCGTATATACAATACTATTGTAGAAATTTGTATTATACGGAGGGATATTATGGAGTTAGACTACAAGGCGATAGGCAAACGCATCAAGATTGCCCGAATCAAAGCCGATATAACGCAGGAAATTCTTGCGGAAACCATCAATTTATCGCCAACGCATTTAAGCAATATTGAAAATGGGACGACGCGAGTTAGTCTGACCTCAATTGTGAAAATAGCAAACGCGTTATCTGTCACCGTCGACGATCTGCTCTGTGAAAACGTCATAAAAGCCAGAGTACAATTTGAAAAAGATATTGAAGCTCTACTGAAGGACTGCGACGAATACGAAATACGAATTCTGAAAGATATGCTGGAGGCTCTAAAGACAACGCTGAGAAAGGATATCCATCTGCGCGAACAGCAGGTTTAACCGTCTCAGATTCCGGCAATTAGAAATTCAGGATAGCGGTCGTTCGATTAATTTCATCCCACATTAATGCGTTTCTTTTGCGTATCCAAGATTGCGTCGCGTCCAGAAGAAGCAAATATTCATACCGAGGTGACAGATGCTCCCTATCAACGTAGCTAAACGATGGGATAGGGCTGACTCTTCATAGACGCGTTTGCCCTACAGCGAGGTAAATCTATGGGAAATCTTTTTGAACAGGGAGAAAAATATTATTTTTCACGTGACCTTATGATGCAACTTTCAAAGATGCCGGAGTATCCCGTCACGATCATTGAGGCCCCTTCCGGCTTTGGGAAGACGACCGCAGTGCGGGAGTATTTGAATAGCAATCTTCCTGCAACCGCCCGTCAGTATTGGTATACCTGTTTAGGAGAATCGGCGCCGGCATGCTGGGCGGCACTCTGCGATTTATTCAGAAATGCGGCTCCAGAGATGGCCGCTAAGCTGAAAGCCCTGCGGATGCCAATGGCCGGTGCGTCGGCAAATATTGCGCTGTCAGAAGGAGAAATTATATGCCCAGCGGACACCTATCTGGTGATCGATAATTATCATCTGATGGCGCATAGAATTATAAGTGAACTTAAAAGCTTAGTAGCTGTTATGAATTATTCGCGCCTTCATTTCATTGTAATTGCCCAACAGTATCCCGAGGATTTTTATACCTTGGCCCATGATGCCCGCATTCAAAAAATTGAGGCGCCTGTTTTCTTCTTTGACAAGGCAGGAACCGACGCCCTATTTCGGCTGGAGGGAATCAGGCTTTCGGGGGACGAGTTGGAGAATATCTATGCGAATACGGAGGGCTGGGTTGCCGCAATCCGACTGCAGATTTTAAATTATCGGGAAGAAGGCTCACTGAATTATACAAGAGGTATCGAGGCATTAGTGGAAGCCGCTTTCTGGAATCGTCTGACCCAGGAGGATAAAGAATTTCTTATATCCGTCTCGGTTTTGGACAGCTTTACTCCCGGTCAGGCCGCGATGATGATCGGGATGGATGCCCTGCCGCAGAACATCGAAAAACTGCTGCTGGGCTGCGCCTTTATTCGATACAACCCCGATACGCAGAGCTATATCATCCATAGCATCCTGCAGGGATTTCTGAGAAATCGTTTTTACAATCATCATAGCCGTTCTTTCCAGAGTCAGATTATGCGGCGGGCAGGATCGTATTTCGCCGCAGTTGAAGATTACTGCCCGGCCGCAGTGATCTATTTTCGTGAAAAGGACTATTCCGCCCTCTTGTCCCTGCATGCCAACGGCGACTATATGATTTCACAAAAGGAAAACTTCAGTCCGGGTTTTCTGGAAGTCATTGTGGAATGCTGCCCGGATGATCTTTTGAAAGCGCATCCGTATCAGATGCTTTTATTCGCATATCAACTGTTTCTACTGGAGAGGTATCAGGCCGTTGAGAAAATTCACGGTCTGCTTGATGCCGTACTACAGGAGCGCGGCACACTGAATCAATCGGAACTGCGTATGCTCCGAGGGGAGTATACGCTTCATAAAGCAGTCTGCTCTTTTGATACTCTGGAGAAAAAAGAAAAGGGTTGTGAGACTGCTTGGCGCATTCTGCAAAAACCTTCCATTATGATTACCCCCGACATGCCATGGCCTTATGCGTGCTGCCTGTTAAACCAGCTATGGACTGAACCTGGTACGCTGGAGCTGTCCATAGAGCACATGCATCAATTTTGCCACGCATTTCATAAAATCACAGACGGATATATTTATGGGGCAAGCAGCGTCTTTCACGCCGAGGCGATGCTCATGCATGGAAACGATAAGGAGGCGGAAATCTTATGCTACAAGGCTTTAGCCGCCGCAAAAGAGCATGATCAAACATCCATGCTTTTATATGGCGAGCTGCTACGCGCACGGATTGGAATTCTGCGCGGCAATAAAGACATGTTCCAAGCGGCCCTGGCAGAAATAAAAAAGTACACGGGTAGCGACTCAAAAACCTTTATCCTGCGCACGGCAGAGCTGTGCATAACCATACTGGGACTGATACTGGATAAACAGGATATGATAGCGCAGTGGTTTTGCGATCCGAAAAGCATTGAAGCCGTCCTTTATCCTGCGTCGATCTCAAGCACGACGAAACAGCTCTACGCAAAAAAACTGCTTTTGGAAAAGAGATATCCTGAGTTGTGCGGCGCTCTGGCGCACAATGCGGATAAGGAACGTGACTGCATTTACCTTATGCCAAGACTGCAGCACCACATCCACCTCGCAATCGCCCACAACCGAGTCGGGCAAGGTGATACCGCTATGGAACATTTGCATATGGCCCTTGATTATGCTCTCCCGGATAAAGTCTACCTGCCGTTTGCGGAACAAATGGGTGCTATGCTTCCGCTGCTGAAAGGCGTTCCTTCCGCAAAATA
>JAAXZS010000049.1 GCA_012719745.1 Clostridiales bacterium
CACGGGTTTTAATAGAAATTTTCATATCCCCCGCCCGGGAAAAGACGGCATCTAAAAAAGCGTCCAGCTTTTCTGGTTCCGACAAAAAGCCTGCGCCCTTTCCCTTGGCTGTCACCGTCCCCGAGGGGCAACCCAGATTGAAGTTGACCTCCCGGTAGCCCCGACCCCGCAGCTCCTCCATAGCCCAGCAAAAATAGCCTGCCTGATTGGCGAGGATTTGGGGAACCACCCATAATCCCTCATTGTGAGATGGATCAATCTCATTTTGTTCTTTGGTGGTAAAGGTCAGGTTGGCGTTGGGGGATATAAAGGGTGTGAAATATTTGTCCACCCCGCCGAACAGCTCCCGGTGGATGCGGCGATAGAGATAATTGGTGATTCCCTCCATGGGGGCCATTTCATAAAGCATAATCTTAATCTCCCTCGTGAAAATCCCCGGCGAGGCACTTCTCCAGCGTCGCATCCGGCACATAGGCATAATCCGCCGCCGCCAGCTTCTCTCCCAGCAGGTGGGAAAGTGCTTCCGGCTCTGCGGTGAGCTGTTCTTTCTGGGCGTGGGTCAAAGTCTTGATGTAGTATTCCAACCGCCCTGCGGCACTGCGGCTGCCGCTCTGCCACAGGGCGGCCAGCGCCGTCACGGAATGCAGCCGTGTATAGCGGGCACAGCTTTTCTGCTTTTCGGCGTGCTGGCGCATCCGGCGGCAGATATGGCTGGCAAAACCCGTGTAGAAGCTGCCGTCTTCACAGCGCAGTATATAGGTAAAATAGTCCATTTCCCTTACTCCCGGTATAAGCTGCCCTGCTGTAAGTCGCTTTCCATAAAAGCAGAGCGGATGGCATTCAACACCCGCTTTTTGTCGCCGCTCCAGAGCGGGGCAATCAGCGTCCGCTTGTCCCCGTCACCGGTGAGCCGATGGATCACCATCCGTCGTGGCAGACGGCGGATGCAGTCGGACAAAAGATCAATATATTGCGCCAGTGAAAGCACATCAAATGTCCCGGCCTCATATTCTTCGGCCAGATCGGTGCCCCGCAGCACATGGAGCAGGTGAAATTTGACACCGTCCGCCCCGCTGTGGGCGATGTAGTCGGCGGTCTCGGCCATCATCTGGGGCGTCTCGCCGGGTAGTCCCAGAATCTGATGCACCACTACGGTGACGCCAATGGCCTTTAAATCCGCCACCGCCTTTTCAAAAACAGCCAGGTCGTAGCCCCGACGGATATAGTGGGCGGTAACCGGATAGATGGTCTGTAAGCCCAACTCCACCCACACAGGCTTGCGTTGGTTCAGCTCCGCTAAAAGTGCCAGTACCCCCGGCTCTAAACAGTCCGGTCGGGTGGCAACGGAGAGTGCCACGATTTCCGATGGTTCCATGGCGTCGGTAAAAAGCGGCCGCAGCCGTTCCACAGGAGCGTAGGTGTTGGTAAAGCTTTGAAAATAGGCAATGTAGGCCCCATCCTTTTCCTTGGCGGCCACGCGCCTCTTGGCCTTTTCAATCTGTTCCCGCACCGGCCCGCTCTCTGCAAATTCCCCGGCACCGGAGCAGAAAATGCAGCCCCGGGTGCCGCATTTGCCGTCTCGGTTGGGACAGGTCATGCCGCCGGAGAGAGACAGCTTGTATACTTTTTTTCCGAACTGCCGGCGCATTTCTTCATTGAGACTGTGGTAGTACATAGTGATGTCCTCCGTAGGCCTACAGTATACCATTTCCCATCTTGCAATTACAACCGTGGTATGGTAAAGTTTCCAGAGAAAGTGAGGGGCTTTTATGACGCTTTTTGAATATTATCTGCAATATATCACGGAGATCATAGACGGTAAACGCACCGCACCGGAGGGCATCGATCCCACCAAATCGGAGGAACTGCCGGCCCAGATCACAACCATGGGCATCCCCGAGTTTGTCCGCCGCTGTGCTGCGTCCGACGGTACGGAGCTTCCGCCGGAGGTCTTTGAGGGGCTTTCGGAGGTTTCCGACTCCTGCGGTGGTATGTCGTTTTTTGTAAAACCGGACGAAGGACCGGACGAAGGACCGGACGAAGAACCGACGCCTGATCCCGATAAGGACAAGCACGCCTTTGAGGTGCTCTGCGACTGTGTAGCGCTGGACGAGGGGTTGGTGGAATATCTGGCCAAAGTGCTGCGGGAGAAGGACTGGAAGGAATTTTACAAGCTCTCCCAGGTCACCACAAAGCTGGATCTTGACCCGGAAGAATTTCTCTTCTGGCTGGGCAACAAGGAGCTTTACGCCTCGGAAGAAGAACAGCGGTGCGTGGCCGTTATGGACGCGTGCATGGAGCGCCTGGCGGGCGAGAAACAGCTGGAAGTGCTGGCAGCGCTGCTTTCCGGCGATAAGGCCACCTTTGAGCTGTTCCGCTGTGAAGCCCCCGAGCTTGTCCATCTCCCGGAGGCCACCTACGAATGGTTTTGCCGCAACTATCTGGACAGGGATTATCCCCTGCGTACTATTTTGAAGATGCAGGGCGTCTCATTTAAACACTGAAAACCGTATATTTATGAAAAATCGGCTGAAATTTTACAGCCGATTTTTCATTTTTTTGCAAATTTTGTGGGCAGATTTCACTTGCAAATGGGCGGCAGTCTGTTATAATAGCAGTCGTTGTCATATTAGTGTGAAAAATATGATTTTGCGAGGTGAGGCGACCATGCCGGGCGGTAAACATATTTTAGGGAAGCCCAAAGGCCCCCACATCTTCGGCACGGCCAAGGTGGGGGAGCGGGGACAGATCGTCATTCCCAAGGACGCACGCCGATTTTTCGGCATTGAGCCCGGGGACACGCTGCTGATCCTGGGCGATGCGGAGCGGGGCATCGTGGTGTCCAAGCCCGATGTGCTCAAGGGCGTGGCAGAACAGATTTTAGGCGAAGGAGAAACGGGGGAGAGAACATGAATACGGAATCCATGTACAGCCAGCTGGGGATTTCCCACGAGGTTTATCAGTTTGGCGAGACGATATTGGGCGGCTTGCAGGAGCAGTTTGCCCGCATTGACGCGGCGGCAGAATACAATCAGGGCAAGGTGATCGCCGCCATGCAGAAAAACCGGGTGAATGCCACCCACTTTGCCGCCACCACTGGCTACGGCTATGACGATGAGGGACGGGACAATCTGGAGCGGGTCTATGCCGACTGTTTCCATACGGAGGCGGCGCTGGTGCGGCCCCAGATCACCTGCGGAACCCACGCCCTCACAGTGGCGCTTTCCGCCAATCTCCTGCCGGGAGATGAGCTGTTAAGCCCCGTGGGCCGGCCCTATGACACGCTGGAGGAAGTCATCGGTATTCGTCAGTCCCCCTGTTCTTTGAAAGAATACGGCGTTTCCTACCGGGAGGTGGAGCTGCTGGGGGATGGCAGCTTTGACTACGAGGGCATCCGCAAAGCCATTGGCCCAAAGACCAAGGTGGTTACCATCCAGCGATCCAAGGGCTACGCCACACGCCCCTCCTTTTCCGTGGAGCAGATTGGGCAGCTCATTGCCTTTTGCAAGGAATGCAAGCCGGATGTGATCTGCATGGTGGACAACTGCTACGGTGAGTTTGTGGAGGAGCGGGAGCCCTCCGATGTGGGAGCCGACATGATCGTGGGCAGCCTTATCAAAAACCCGGGCGGCGGTCTTGCCCCCATCGGCGGCTATATCTGCGGCACGAAAGCGTGCGTATCCCGCTGCGCCTTCCGTTTAAGCGCGCCGGGTCTGGGGCAGGAGGTGGGTGCCAACTTGGGATTGATGCCCGCTTTTTATCAGGGGCTGTTTCTCTCGCCCACCGTGGTGGCGGGGGCGCTGAAGGGCGCCGTTTTTGCTGCGGGCATCTATGAAAAACTGGGCTTCCGGGTCGTTCCCGGTTCTCAGGAGACCCGTCATGACATCATCCAGGCGGTGGAGCTGGGCAGCAAGGAAGGCATGCTGGCCTTTTGCAAGGGCATTCAAATGGCCGCGCCGGTGGACAGCTATGTGACGCCGGAGCCGTGGGCCATGCCCGGTTACGACGCCGAGGTTATTATGGCGGCGGGGGCCTTTGTGCAGGGCTCCTCCATCGAGCTCTCTGCCGACGGCCCCATCCGGGAGCCCTATGCCGTCTATTTTCAGGGCGGCCTCACCTGGTATCACGCCAAGCTGGGCATTCTCATGTCTTTGCAGAAAATGGCGGACAACCGACTTGTGTCATTATCTTAAATTTATAAACAGGAGTATTTTTTATGTGGTTCTGGTTTTCCATTATTGCCCTGATCTGCTGGAGCGGATCTGATCTCTTTTCCAAAATCGGCTGTCAGGATGAACGCGACAAATACAGCCATCTGAAAATGGTCACCGCCGTAGGTGTGGTGATGGGGATTCACGCCGCCTACGAGATCTTTATCGGCGGAACAGAAATTTCCTGGAGCATTATGCTCACCTATCTGCCCGTTTCCTGCCTGTACATCGTATCCATGGCTATGGGTTATCTGGGGCTGCGTTATATCGAACTGTCCATTTCCTCCCCTATCTGCAACTCCTCCGGCGCACTGGTGGCGGTACTGGTGATTATCACCGGCGGCATCGGCAGTATTGCCGGGATGCAGCTTTTAGCCACCGCCCTTGTATGTGTGGGTGTGGTAGGCCTCGGCATTGTGGAGGCCCGGGAGGATGAAACCCTTCGTGCCCGGCGGCAGGAGGCCAGCAATCACCGCTATGCCAAATCCTGGATTGCGCTGCTGCTGCCCATTGTCTACTGCCTTTTAGACGCTTTGGGCACCTTTGCCGACAGCCGGGTGCTGGAGGTACTGGATGAGGACTCCGCCAATGTGGCCTATGAACTGACCTTCCTGGCGGTGGGCCTTGTATGCCTGCTCTATGTAGTGGTCATCAAAAAGCAGAAGTTGATCCCCAAGATGGAGGCCCCCAAATATGGCGGCGCTATCTGCGAGACCGCCGGACAGTTTGCCTATATCTACGCCCTGGCCGACAGCGAGCATGTGGCTCTTTCCGCCCCTATTATCTCGGCTTACTGCGTGGCCTCCGTGCTGTGGAGCCGCCTCTTTCTGAAGGAAAAGCTGTCCTGGAAGCACTATTCCATGATTGGCCTTGTGGTGGTGGGTATCGTGATTTTGGGATTGTACGACGCCTAAAAAATCTTCCATGGGGGTTGACAAATCCACCGGGATGTGGTTTACTCTGAAAGTCAAAAGTACATAAATCCGGTAAGTGAGGCTACTTTAGGGATACGGACTGCTGCCGCGGAGTGATGGAGACATCACGGGTAGGTTTGAACAGTCGGCGTCGAAACCAAGGCGCTGAATAACGCAGTTACATCGCCCTATCGAGCTAAACCTCAAACGGTTGGTGGAATTTTCTGCATCTATTTTGATTCCGTGCGACCGTTTGGGCGCACGGAATTTTATTTATCAACACGGCACAATCGCTTTTCTCCCGCGGAAGCGGGTTTATATAGATACCTTAGAATGATGAAACAAGTGAGGTGAGAAAAATGGACGCTGGAGGCAGTCGAAGCACAGATCCCAAAGGGCGAAGTACCCAAACGGCACAGCGGGCCGTTTTTCTCCGCTGACCTGACAAGTACATATTGTCCTTTAGGACTTGTGTCTGCTTCCTCCCTTGCCACCGAAAACCAAGCCAAGGAGGTACAGACCTATGAAAAAAATGATGAACAAAGCCTTTCTCGCCGCCCAGGCTGTGCGGCGGGACGAGGTGCAAAACCGCCTGCTTTCGGCCGCTTCCTGCGAAGCGGAGAAGGCATATGATCTTCTGCACACCGTACCGGAGGGCCTGAGCGCCGCCGGAGTGGAAGAAGCCCGGGAGACCTATGGCGAAAACCGAATGCCCCACGGTGAAAAGGAAACACTGGCAAAGCGGTTGTCTAAAGCCTTTATCAATCCCTTTACCGTGGTATTAATCCTGCTGGCGGCCGTATCCCTCTGCACCGACGTCTTCTGGGCGGCGCCGGGGGAGAAGAACCCCATCACGGCCTGCATCATCACGGTGATGGTGCTGCTCTCCGGCATTCTGCGTTTTGTGCAGGAGACCCGTTCCGGCGCGGCCGCCGCCAAACTGAGCGAAATGGTCAAGACCACTGCCTGTGTGCGCCGGCAGGAGACAGGGGAGCGGGAGATCCCTTTTAGGGAAATCGTGGTGGGCGACATGGTGCGCCTGTCCGCCGGCGACATGCTGCCGGCGGATGTGCGGATTCTTTCGGCCAAAGATCTCTTTGTCAGCCAGTCCGCCTTGACCGGCGAGAGTGAGCCGGTGGAAAAGACGGCGGCGCCCCAGAAAAGCGCTACCACCGACACGGCCTGCCTTGCCTTTATGGGCAGCACCGTGGTCAGCGGCAGTGCACTGGCTGTGGTGGTGGCCGTTGGCAGTGACACACTGCTGGGACAGGCGGCGGGACAGCTGACGGAAAAGCCGTCCGAGACCACCTTTGAAAAAGGCGTGGGCAGTGTTTCCTGGGTGCTGATCCGCTTTATGCTGGTGATGGTGCCGGTGGTGCTGGTGCTCAACGGCCTTACCAAGGGCAACTGGCTCTCCGCCGCTCTCTTTGCCATCTCTATCGCCGTGGGCCTGACACCGGAAATGCTGCCCATGATCGTTACCACCTGCCTTGCCCAGGGCGCTGTGGCTCTTTCCAGAGAGCGGGTCATTGTGAAGGATCTCCACGCCATTCAGAATCTGGGTTCCATGGACATCCTCTGCACCGACAAAACCGGTACCCTGACCCAAGATAAAGTGGTGCTGGAATACCATCTGGACATCCACGGCAAGGAGGACAAGCGGGTGCTGCGCCACGCGTTTCTCAACAGCTTTTATCAGACGGGACTGAAAAATTTGATGGATCTGGCCATTATCGACCACACCCTCTCCTCCGATGATCCGGTGCTGCTGGGCCTCTCCGGTACTTACCACAAGGTGGATGAGATCCCCTTTACCTTTGAACGCCGCCGGATGAGCGTGGTGGTGGCGGATGAGGGCGGCAAGACCCAAATGATTACCAAGGGCGCCATTGAAGAGATGCTGCGCATTTCTGCCTTTGTGGAGTATGACGGTACGGTGACAGCATTGACCGACGAGATGAAAGCCATTGTGCTGCGCGAGGTGAACCGCCTCAACGATGGCGGGATGCGGGTACTGGGCGTGGCTCAGAAGACCAACCCTTCACCGGTGGGCGCCTTTTCCGCCGCTGACGAGGACGACATGGTGCTCATTGGGTATCTGGCCTTTCTGGATCCCCCCAAGGACACCGCCGCGGCCGCCATCAAAAGCCTGCAGGAGCGGGGCGTGGCCGTCAAGGTTCTTACCGGCGACAACGAGCGAGTCACCGAGAGCATCTGCCGTCAGGTGGGGCTGTCGGTGGGACACATTCTGCTGGGCGGCGAGCTGGAAAATATGACGGATGAAGAGCTTGGCCGGGCCGCTGGGAAGACCACCGTCTTTGCCAAACTGTCTCCCGGCCAAAAGGCCCGGGTGGTGACGGCTCTCCGGGCGGGCGGCCACTGCGTGGGGTTCATGGGAGACGGCATCAATGACGCCGCCGCCATGAAAAAAAGCGATGTGGGCATTTCCGTGGACACCGCCGTGGACGTGGCCAAGGAATCTGCCCATGTGATCTTGTTGGAAAAAGACCTGATGGTGCTGGAAAAGGGTGTCATTCAGGGACGCAAGACCTATGCCAATCTCATTAAATACATTAAAATGACCGCCTCCTCCAATTTTGGCAATATGCTCTCCGTGCTGGCGGCCAGCGCTTTTCTGCCTTTCCTGCCCATGGCGGCGCTGCATCTGATTCTGCTGAATCTGATTTACGACCTCTCCTGCACGGCACTGCCCTGGGACAACGTGGACGCAGAGTTCCTGACCCGCCCCCGACAGTGGGACGCCTCCTCCATCAGCCGTTTCATGGTGTGGATGGGGCCGGTCAGCTCTCTTTTCGACATAACCACCTATCTGGTGCTGTACTTTGTAATCTGCCCCGCTGTCTGCGGGGGCGTGTATCATACCCTGGCCGACACCACAGAATTTGTGGCGCTGTTTCAGGCCGGGTGGTTTATCGAGTCCATGTGGACCCAGTCACTGGTGCTGCACATGCTGCGAACCCCCCGCCTACCCCTGCTGCAAAGCCGGGCGGCGCTGCCGGTGAATCTGTTAACGGGAGCCGGCATCGCGGTCATCACCGTGATTCCCTTTACACCTTTGGGAACGGCCATCGGCCTTGCGCCCCTGCCCGGCAGTTACTTCGCCTTTTTGGCGCTCGTGGTGATGGGGTACATGGCGCTGGTGACGGCGGCCAAGAAACGCTATATCCGCCGGTACGGCGAGCTTTTGTAAAAGAAAATGGCCGGGAGCAATGCTCCCGGCCATTTGAGACCGTCGATAAACCCTGAAATTTTGGACAACGGGAAGGAAGATAGTTACGAAAGAAACCCAGGAGGGGTGTCTTTCGTTTTAAATCATAAGTTTTTTGAACTTTTAAAAGTTCAAAAAATCTTGTGCAGCTTGTCGAAAAGACTTTTTCGACAAGCTGAAATGGCCGGGAGCAATGCTCCCGGCCATTTGTTGTATTCACTTCTTTTGATCCTGTTCCAGCTTATCATAGATGGGTTTGATGATCTGCGCTGTCACATAGGAAAGACCGGCAAAGCCGATGAGGATCCAAATGCCAAGGAGCGCATAAAAAACCTCCTCCATCCAGATGCTGCCGGCGATGGGTACTGCCCAGATGACCCAGATTAGCAGCATCCGCGGCAAATGGGTCACGGCCAACGTGGCGGCATTGCACATATGGGCACGCCAGTTATTTTCATAGCGGGCCAGCAGCGGAAAGACAAAGGTCAGCTCCATGCCCACCACCTGCAGTCCGAACACCGCCAGCAGCCGCCACCAGAAACTGTCTGTCCGGCCAGCAAAATAGAGGTCGAAGAAAAAAACAGCGGCTCCGAGAAGAAGAATCAGCCAGATGCCGGTGGCACGCTTAAAATTTTCTTTAAATGCCTTGAAAAACTGGCGGACGGTATGGCTGTCGTCCCCTGTCAACAGGTGCAGCAGAACCGTGTAGAGTGCGGTGGTGGAGGCACCCAGCGTGAAAACGGGCAGGGAGCAGACAATCCAAAGTGCATTGAGCACGATCAGGCTGCCAATGCGGTTCATCGTGTTGGCAAAGGGCCCCTCCGGGTCAAAAAAACCTTTGAACATGAGCGTCTCCTTTTCGTAAATTCCTCAGTGCAGCAGCTCTGCAAAATTGCGAGCCGTCTCCTCACCGAAGAGAACGCGGCAAGCACCTGCCGCCAACGCTTCCATCTCAAATTCACCGGCCATTACTTCAATAGGCGCAATAAATTGCACTTTTCTTGCAATATAATCTGTTACATAAGAAGAATGGGCAATGCCACCGGTGAGAATGATACGGTCAATGCGGCCCTCGGCGGCAGCGGCGAGAGCTCCGATACTTTTGCTGGCGGTATAGAGCATGGCGTCATAAACCATACGGGCCTTTTCGTCCCCTGTGGCTATGCGGCGCTCCACCTCCATGGCGTCGTTGGTTCCCAGATGGGCCAGCAGACCGCCCTTGCCCCGCACCAGCTTCATCAGCTCTTTTTCCGTGTATTTCCCGGAAAAGCACAGATGAACCAGCCCCTCGGCATCCAAACCGCCGCAGCGCTCCGGCGCAAAAAGGAGCTCATCGTCCCGGACATTATCCACCATGCGGCCACCCACAAAAAGACGGACAGAAGCGCCGCCGCCCAGATGCAGTACAATGAGGCGGCAGTCCTTTAAAGGCTTATGCAACACCTCTTCGGCACAGCGGATAGCCATAGCGCGGGTGTTGAGGGCGTGCCCTACCATGCGGCGGGGTAACTCCGGCATGCCGGTAATCCGTGCCTCCGGCAGCATTTCATCCACCGTCACCGGGTCGTAGACAAAGGCAGGAATATGAAGGGGCGACGCCATCTGATAGGCCACCACGCAGCCTAAATTGGAGGCATGGGCGCCTTGCACGATGCCGTACATGTAATCCACCATCTGCTGATCCACACGGAAAGCGCCGGAAGGGCAGGCGGGCACCATGCCTCCCCGGGCACAGATGGCGTCCAGCGAGGTAAGGGCCACGTCCTTTTCCTGCAAAATCTTTTCCACTGAGGCCCGGCGAAAATCCACCTGCTCCATAATCCAATTAAAATCCTTCAGCTCCTCGGGGCTGTACCGCAGGGTTTCCTGCCACAGAGGCGTTGCTCCATCAAAAAGTGCCACCTTGGTGGAGGTGGAGCCGGGGTTAATGACCAGTATCCGCTTGTCCATATAAAATCTCCTTTGCCATTGGATAAATAAATTTTTCATCAAAAGATAGATTTATTATATATCCGCAGGCACCGCCCTGTCAATTTCTTTGCCGGATCTCCGCAGATCAGGCGAGATGTGAGGGCAGCAGACCCCGCCGCAATGAATATTTCTGATAGGCCTTTTCTCTGCGGGTGAAGAAAAGACGAATGGATACCAGCACAAAGGTGCCCAGGAGCACATAATAGAGAGGAAGAGCCACCGGCCAGAGAGAAGAGGGCAGAAGCTGCCGTACCAGAGCGCCGTCCAGCAGCATATAGATCAGCAGCTCTTCCGACCCCTTGATAAGAGGCCGCAGTAAGACCGCTCGCAGGCCCACATAGGCCACGCCCCCGATGAGCTGCTTCCGATCCTTTTCCGGGCAGCGGCCGGTGCCGATGATGACCGTGCCGCAGAGGTACAGCGTGCCATGGCAATACATGGCAGAATACACATCATAAACCGGCCAGTCACCGTACAGAGGGCCACCCAGGGCAATCAGCGCCATATAATAGAAGAAACCGGCCATGACGGCGGAATAGGCGGCCCAGCTGCGCAGCCTTTGCCAGCCGGCCAGGATAATAATGGGCACTACAAAATAGGCGAAGGCCGAAAATTCCACCGGCAGCTTGAACGGTCCGCCCAAAAGGGGCGTGAGCGTATAGCGCAGGACATTGAAAATGAGCAGCAGGCCGCAGAGCACCCGCAGCGTCTTTCGCCGTGTTGATTCGCCACAACGGCACAGTCGGGCCGATAATGCTTGCAATATACAAAAGAGCGCGAGAGCAAAGCCGTTTAATCCGATCATAGCACCCACCTTTTTAGGATACGAACCAGCCCCAAGCGTGCCGGGATTCCAGCGCACCGGGTCATACACACGATCATGGGCAGCACAAAGTGGCGGGCAAACGCCGTGAGGGAGACAGGGGCAAGCGACGCAGTACAGTTTTCCTCCTGCTAATAGGAGGTCAGCAGCCAGCCGCTCCTCAATTTGCGTAAAATGAGACACACCATGCCATCGACTATGTGGATATGCTCGAACAGGCGCTCTGAAATCTCATAGCAATGACATTTTTTATTAAGTGTAGTGTGACGGTAAAACCAATAAAAATACCCGCCGAAAAATGGCAGAAATTTTCCGGCGGGACATTATCAAATCGTATGCAAAAAAACAATAAAATGAGGAAATACAGCGGCTACATATGCCTTTTTCGTTGAGAGGCGGGGGGAATCCCAAGTTCGCTGCGGTATTTGGCCACTGTGCGGCGGGAGAGGGTGATCCCCATACCGGAGAGCGCCTGCATGAGCGCACTGTCGGACAGGGGTGTTTCCTCGGCGGCTACAAAGCGTTTGATTTGCTGCCGGGCGGCGTCGGCGGAAACTACCTGTCCGCCGCTGTTCAGGGAGGCGGTAAAGAGACTGCGCAGCGCCACTGTGCATTGATCGACCTGTATGTATTTGCCCTTGACCGCGCGGCTGACGGTGGAGATGTGTAGCCCGGTTTTTTCAGCCACCTGCGCCATGGTCATGGGAAGAAGGGGCGATTGCTGCAAAAAATGATCATGCTGCAGTTCCAGTATCGCGGTCAGAATGGCAAACAGCGTATCCTGCCGCCGCTCGACGCCGGAAAGAATTTCTTTGGCTGCCGACATCTGCTGGCGGAGATAGGCCTGTGCGTCCGGATAGGCGTCGTTATTTAACAGGGCGCAGTAGTCGGCATTAAGATTTACCAGGGGCTTTTGGGAAACGGATAACTCCAGATGCAGCTGCCCGCCCCGCTGTGTGATAAATGCCTCCGGTACCGCATAGTTGACCTCCTCGCCGCTGTAAAAACCGCGGGAGGGAATGGGATTGAGAGAGCGGATGCAGTCAGATGCGCGTTTTGCCACCGCCATGGAAACGCCCAAAAGATGAGCGAGGCCGGCATAGTCGTTTCGAGCCAACAGCGGCAGACCGCTTCGTACCAGATGAATGTTTACTTCTGTAAAGGCACGGCCCTGGGCCAGCTGCAACAGAAGGCACTCGGAAAGACTGCGGGCGCCCACCCCGGGCGGATCAAGAGACTGCACCACATAAAGCGCTTGCTCCAGATCAAAAAGAGGGATTTGCAGCTCCTGCGCCAGCTGATCCAACGGGCAGTCCAGATACCCGGCGGTATTCAGGCAGCCCACCAGATACCGGCACAAACAAAGCATCTGCTCGTCCAGCGAGGCTGACTGCCCCAGCTGCTCCTCCAGATAGTCGGAAAAGGAACGGGGGCGGCTGACAAAGGCGGCCAGATCCGGCGCATCTGCCGAGCTTTCCTTCCGAGCCTGCCAGATGTCCCGCTCGGACAGGGTAAAGGGAGAGGATTCTTCCGCGGTCACGGCAGCTTCGCCTGTTAAAGCGTTTTCCGCCACATCCAAAAATGGATTGGACAGAGCCAGCTCTTCCAAATAGCTTTGCAGTTCCGGCACCGGCAGCTCCAGACAATGGAGATACTGGCGCATGGCTTGGGTGAGAAGCAGCTTTTGGGACTGCTCCAAACGGGGCTGCAGCGACATAAAAAACCCTCCCTTCCTTTGTGATTCTTTTGACAGTATAACACAGGTTTCCACTAAAAGAAAGTGAAAAGCGGCCGCAGACAGCCGTCGCCTGTATAATTGTTACTGCCGGGGCACAACGGCGAACATTACCAGATCCTCTGTGCCGTCATTGCGGATGCTGTGCCCATGCCCCTTGGGACAGTAATGGCAGCGGCCAGGGAAAAGATTTTCCGGCGCGCCGTCCCCCGTCACCGTGCCCTGACCGGAGAGCACATAGATCATCTCACTGCTGGTATCGTGGAGGTGCGGCCCGATGGAAGCGCCGGGCTGCAGTGTCAGAATCAGGATCTTGCCGTTTTCATCCTCGTATTTGCGAACCAACGCTTCCTTGTCACCCCCCTTAAAATGGGGCACAACGGCCTGGGGTACAGCGGTAAAATCAATCAGCATATCAATTCCTCTTTTCCTGCATTTCTTATGTACTATCATAAAGGAGGAAAGAAAATTTGGCAAGTGCTGTGTTGCCCACTGAAATATTTCGGTGATATACTGTATATAAAAATAAAGAAAGAGGCAGCATGATGATAAAAGAAAAGGTGATAGAGGCACTGGAGCGGCGGGGCTATACCGTGCGCTGGTTTGAAACGGGGACGGAGGCCGCAGACTATCTGAACAGTGCCATTGACGGCCGGACGGTGGGCTTCGGTGATTCCATGACACTGGAGTCGCTGAAACTTTTCGAGCGTCTCTCCGCTCACAATCAGGTGACCGATCCTCAGCACCGGCCGGCAGGGTTGGATTTTTGGCAGACGGCCCGGCGGACACTTTTGACCGATGTGTTTCTCACCTCCGTCAATGCCATGGCGGAAACCGGCGAGATGGTGAATATTGCCGGCACCGGCAACCGGGTGGCAGGCTCCCTTTTCGGCCATGAGAAGGTATATTTTGTGGTGGGCATCAACAAGATTGTGCCCACACTGGAAGAGGCCCGTTTCCGGGCGCGGCAGATTGCGGCGCCGGCCAACATCCGGCGCCACGGCTATCGGACGCCCTGCGCCGCCCACCCGGAAAAATGCTGGGATTGTGCCAGCCCTGACCGCATTTGCTGCGGCGAGATGATCTACCACTGGAAAATGCGGCATATCGAGATGGAGGTCGTGCTGATCCATGAAAACCTGGGCCTTTGATTGGAGAAAAAGGGACGGATTTTCCAATAAAACCTTGTAAATACAGCCGAGATGTGCTAAATTAGTAAGGCTTGTATGTTATTTGGGAGGAAAAACTATGTCCACCTTGCGTGAAGAAATATCCCGGCGCCGTACCTTTGCCATTATCTCGCACCCCGACGCCGGCAAAACAACACTGACTGAAAAATTCCTGCTCTACGGCGGGGCCATTGCCCAGGCCGGTGAGGTCAAGGGAAAACGGGCCAAGGCGGCCACCTCGGACTGGATGGAGATCGAGAAGCAAAGAGGCATCTCGGTGACCTCCTCTGTGATGCAGTTCCAGCACGACGGCTACTGCATCAACATTCTGGATACCCCCGGCCATCAGGACTTTTCCGAGGATACCTACCGCACGCTGATGGCGGCGGACTCCGCCGTCATGGTCATCGACGGCAGCAAGGGTGTGGAGGCCCAGACGCGAAAGCTGTTCAAGGTGTGTGCCATGCGACACATTCCTATTTTTACCTTTATCAATAAAATGGACCGGGATTCCAAGGATCCCTTTGCCCTGTGCGAAGAGGTGGAGCGGGAGTTGGGCATTGATACCTATCCCGTGAACTGGCCCATCGGTTCAGGCAAGGAATTTCGGGGCGTTTATGACCGGGAGGAAAAGCATATCCTCTTTTTTGCCGACGCCGGCCACGACAAAAAGGCGCGGGTCCAGACCGTTGATCTGGAGGACGCGGCCGTGGGGGAGCTGATCGGAGAAAAGCGTTGGGAGCAGCTGCGGGACGATGTGGAGCTTTTAGGCGCGGGTCGTGATTTTGATATGGAGGCCGTTCACAACGGCACGCTGAGCCCCGTTTTCTTTGGTTCTGCTTTGACCAATTTCGGTGTGGAACCTTTCTTAAAGGCCTTTTTACGCATGACCACGCCGCCTTTGTCCCGCACGGCGGACTGCGGTGAGATTGACGTCTTTGCACCGGATTTTTCTGCTTTTGTTTTTAAGATTCAGGCCAACATGAATAAGGCCCACCGGGACCGCCTGGCCTTTATGCGGATCTGTTCCGGAAAATTCGAGCGGGATACAGAGGTCTATCACATCCAAAGCGGGAAGAAAATGCGCCTGTCCCAACCCCAACAGATGATGGCCTCTGAACGGGAAATTGTGGACGAGGCCTATGCAGGCGACATTATCGGCGTTTTCGATCCCGGTATTTTTTCCATCGGCGACACCATTACTATGCCGGGAAAAAAATTTCGTTTTTCCGGTATTCCCACCTTTGAACCGGAGCATTTTACCCGGGTAAGCCCCAAGGACACCATGAAGCGTAAACAGTTTATCAAAGGGGCAGAGCAGATTGCGCAGGAGGGCGCCATCCAGATCTTTAAGATACCGGGCGCCGGTATGGAGGAGGTCATTGTAGGCGTGGTGGGCACACTGCAGTTTGATGTATTCCAGTACCGGATGAAAAATGAGTACGGCGTGGAGTTGTTCATGAACACACTGCCCTACGAGCACATGCGCTTTGTCACCAAGTGCCCCTGTGAGGATCCAAAGGATCTGGTGTTGCCCTCGGGTGCGGCGCTGCTGGAGGACTACAAGGGACACTACCTGATCGTATTCGGCGGTATCTGGGCCATTAACTTCCTCACCAAGGAAAACCCGGGCATCGAGCTGAGCGAATCCCTTATCGGACCCTGGGAGAAATAACCCCTCTATCGCGGCTAAAAAAGCATTGCAGGGAGACTGTCATAGACAGCCTCCCTGTTTGTGAAATATTTGATACATCGAAAGGAGATCTTATGGCGAAAAAGACAAGAAAAGTTCATCTTCAATTGAAAAACATGCTGTTCCTAACAGTGGCGGGAATGATCAATGCATTTGGCATCACGGTGTTTCTGACACCGGTGAAGCTGTACGACAGCGGCATATCGGGTACATCTATGCTGCTGTCTCAGATGACTCCTTCATATCTGTCGCTGTCTGTTTTCCTGATCATTTTGAATGTGCCGCTGTTTTTGTACGGCCTGAAAAAACAGGGGTTGGACTTTACCCTCTACGCCATTTACACGGTGGCGATTTATTCCATCGGGGCATGGCTCATCACGGATGTCCTGCCCATCGATGTGAGCATCGCATCTCCCATGGCCGGGACGGATCTGCTCCTGTGTGCCCTGTTCGGTGGACTGCTCTCCGGTATTGGCAGTGGCCTGGCCATTCGCTTTGGCGGCGCCATGGACGGAATAGAGGTGATGGCTATCATTTTTGCCAAGCGGCTGGGTCTTACGGTGGGGACATTTGTGATGGGCTATAATCTGCTGCTCTACATTGTGTGTGGCTTCGTTCTCCACAGCTGGATTCTGCCTCTTTATTCTATTGTCACCTATGGAGCGGCTCTGAAAACCATTGACTACATTGTGGAGGGCTTTGATCGGGCTAAAGCGGCCATGATTGTGACGGAACGCCCTGATCCCATCTGTACTGCCTTGTCGGAAACCTTTGAAAGCGGTATGACGAAGCTGGCAGCCCAGGGCGGTTTTTCCAATATGCCAAAATCAGTGATTTATTTTGTGGTGAACCGGTTTCAGATTGGAAAAATGAAGGCCATTATTCATGAAATTGATCCCAAGGCCTATATTACCATCAGCGAAGTGGCCGATGTATTTCAATGCAATCAGTAAGTTGTAAACAAAAAAACGCCTCCGGAGACGGGTTTAAACCGTTTCCGGAGGCGTTTTATAGGGCGTTACTTTTTGTCAAGGGCAATAAACAGCAAGGACGATACCGCCAACAGGAAGGGATAGAACAGCAGCGGGATCACCTCAAAAGCTGAGACCTGCGCCCCCAACGTGGCCGCCGCGGAGATGGCCACCAGCATCTGCGCGCCGTAGGGCAGGATTCCCTGAAAGATGCACGAGAAGGTGTCCAGCATGGAGGCGGATTTCTGAGGTGTGATGCCGTATTCGCCGCTGACCTCTTTGGCAATGGGACCGGCCATAACAATGGCCACGGTGTTGTTGGCGGTGGCGATGTCCATCAGTCCCACCAGAATGCCGATGCCCAGCTGTCCGCCCTTGCGGCCGTGAAACACTCGGCGGATGAGCTGCAGCAGCGCTTCAAACCCGCCGTGGGCGCGGATCATACCGCAAAGAGCTGCCACCAGAATGGTGACCAGAATGGTCTCAAACATGCCGGAAACGCCGTTGCCCATGCTGCCCAGCAGGGAAATGGCCGTTACATCGCCATTGATAAGTGTGATGATGGTGCTGGAGACGATACCGGCCAGTAAGACGATAAATACGTTCAGTCCCGCAATGCCGCCCACCAGAACGAGAATATAGGGGATCAGCAGTATCAGATTGTAGCTGCCGTACTCGATCACCGCGGCAGGGCCGCGCAGGGAGATCACCAAGATCAGCACCACCGTGACAAGGGCGGCAGGCAGGGCAATTTTGAAGTTGGCCCGAAATTTATCCCGCATGGCGCACCCTTGGGTGGAGCAGGCGGCGATGGTGGTATCGGAGATAAACGACAGGTTATCGCCGAACATGGCACCGCCCATGACGGAGGCGAGGCACAGCGGCAGGGAAAAGCCCGCCGTCTGCGCAATCGTCACCGCAATGGGGGCAATCAGCGTAATGGTGCCCACGGAGGTGCCCATGGCCAGAGAAATGAGGCAGGACACCACAAACAGAATTGCCACAGCGAACTTGGGCGGCGTTACTGACAACAGGAAATAGGCGGCCGCTTCCGCGCTGCCCCGACCCGTCACGCCCACAAAGATGCCGGCCACCAGGAAAATGAGAATCATGATCATGATGTTTTTGTCACCCACACCCCGGGCCATCAACTCCAGCTTTCCGTCAAAGCTGACGGCACGGTTTTGCAGGCAGGCCACCAGAATGGCGGCCATAAAGGCCACCACAATGGGGATGTTGTAAAATCCCATTTCGATGCCCAGCACGTACTCAAATAAAATACCCAGTCCCAGATACAGGACAAGAAAGACCCCTATGGGGAGTAGGGCCCATCCGTTCGCCTTTGGCTTTTCCATTTCTTTCCTCCTCAAATATCCTTACGCGTTTTCATATATCGTTTCCGGCGCTTTAATCACCACCTTGGTGTTGCCGGAGACAGAACGGGTCAAAAAGGCGTTGCCGCCCACCACCGTATTGGCGCCGATGACGGTATTACCGCCGAGAATGGTGGCACCGGAGTAGATGGTCACATTGTCCTCCACTGTGGGATGGCGCTTGCCGGGAATGGAATTGTGCCCAAAACGGGGGGAAAGGGCGCCCAGCGTTACACCCTGATAGAGCTTCACATGATTGCCGATAATGGTGGTTTCACCTACTACGATGCCGGTGCCGTGGTCAATGAAGAAGTATTCGCCGATAACGGCGCCGGGATTGATGTCAATGCCGGTGCGGCTGTGGGCATACTCACTCATGATCCGGGGGATCAGCGGCACATGATGCTCATACAGTGGATGAGCGACCCGGTACACAAAAATCGCGTAAAGACCGGGGTAGGCAAAGAGAATTTCTTCGCTGCTTTCAGCGGCAGGGTCACCGTCAAAGGTGGCCTCCAGATCCTTGAGCAGCATCCGCCCAATGGCGGGCAGACGGGAAATGAGATCCAGGCTGATCTCCTGCGCCCGGCGGGTGTTTTCCTCCGTCAGAGGAAGGCAGAGCGCGATCTGCTCTTCCAGATGGAGCTGAATTTCGGAGAGCAGTTGCGCCTCATAGTCTTGTGCCGGCTGGTTCATCAGGGCTTTATTGCCGAAATAGGCGGGAAAAAGCACCTTGCGCAGATCCTTCAGAATACCGATGACCTCTTTCCGATCCGGCAGACGCACGATGTCACCGTAGAGGGGGATGGCAGTGGACTGAATGGTTTCCGCCAGACCGGCTGCAGCCTGCTGTATTACTTCACTATACATAAAATCCTCACTCGGAAAAAAGAGCGGTGGAGAGGTACCGGTCGCCGGTGTCCGGCAGGAGGGCCACAATGGTTTTGCCCTTGTTCTCCCGACGCAGTGCCAGCTCCTTGGCGGCCCAGACGGCAGCACCGGATGTGATGCCGGTGAGAACGCCGTCGGAGTGGGCAATGGCCCGGCCGGTGGCAAAGGCGTCATTATCCGTGACGGTAATGATCTCATCAATGATGGAGCGGTTGAGAATGTCGGGAATAAAGTTGGCACCGATGCCCTGCAGGCCGTGAGGGCCGGCCTTGCCGCCGGAGAGCAGGGGGGAGGTGGCGGGTTCCACAGCCACCAGACGCACCTTGGGATTCTGAGCTTTCAGATATTCGCCCACACCGGTGAGGGTGCCGCCGTTGCCCACGCCGGCTACAAAAATGTCCACGGTGCCGTCGGTATCACGCCAGATCTCGGGACCGGTGGTGGTGCGGTGGGCCTGAGGGTTGGCGGGATTGGTAAACTGCCCGGCCAGAATGCTGCCGGGAATGGAAGCGGCCAGTTCCTCCGCCTTTTCCATGGCACCGGCCATGCCCCGGCTGCCGGGAGTGAGGATCAGCTCCGCACCGTAGGCCTTAAGGAGGCTTCGGCGCTCTTGGGACATGGTCTCCGGCATGGTGAGCACCACCCGATAGCCCCGGGAGACGCCCATGGCCGCAAGGCCGATACCGGTGTTGCCGGAGGTGGGCTCAATAATGACACCACCGGGCTGCAGGCGCCCCTCTTTTTCGGCGTTTTCAATCATCTGCCGGGCAATCCGGTCTTTGGCGGAGCCGGCGGGGTTCAGATACTCCAGTTTGGCAAGAAGCCGGGCTTCAAGATGGTTTTGTTCTTCAAAGTGGGTCAGTTCCAGAAGCGGCGTGTTGCCCACAAGCTGTGATAAAGATTGATAGATATTCATAAAGATGTTCCTTTCTGTTTGTCATATGATGTGGATGGGTATGAGTGAAACAGAAACGGGGACATCGTTCAGCCAGACGGATCTGCGTATACATGGGTCAATGCTCCTTTCAGACAGTAAAAAAACAGCAGAGGGTGCGTCATACACCTTCTGCTGTGGCTTTACTG
>JAAXZS010000079.1 GCA_012719745.1 Clostridiales bacterium
CTGGGTGGAGCTCGTGGGCGCGGTGTGCGCCCATGTCCTGAAGCATCTGTGCCACGATGGGGTTCTTCTCCGCCCGCTTGAACATAGCCTGACGATCCAGCTGATAGAGACCTTCACCTCTGGCCCTTTTGGTGGGACGCAGCGCGTGTGGCTGCCCGGCGCCGCCTACGCAGCCGCCCTGGCAGGTCATAACCTCCACCAGATGATAGAAAACTTTTCCTTCATCGATGTCCCGCAGAAGCTTTTTGGCGTTGACAAGGCCGTTGACCACTGCCAAATGCAGTTCCTGTTCCCCCACATGGACGGTGGCCTCCCGGACGGGCGCGTCACCCCGCAGGCCCATCAGTTCGATCTCCCGCAGCGCGTTTTTGCTCTTGTCGGGAATACAGTGGCGCACCACAGATTCCGCCACGCCGCCGGTCACACCGTAAATCATCGCCGCGCCGGAACCGAGGCCGAAAGGCAGATCGGGTGATTCCAGATCCAGCTCCTGCAGATGAATACCGGTTTCCCGGATCATATCAATGAGTTCGCGGGTTGTCAGCACCAGATCCACATCACGCTGTCCATTGTGAATAAATTCTTCCCGGGCAGCCTCCATTTTCTTGGCCGTGCAGGGCATGATGGCCACATGAAATGTCTTTTTGCCATCGGCCTCATCCTTCTCGCCATATTTTTCTCGCAAAATCGAGGCAAACATCTGCATGGGCGATTTGCAGGTGGAAATATTTTTAAGGTACTTAGGATCATTCAGTTCCAAATACTTTACCCAGGCCGGGCAGCAGGAGGTAAACATAGGGAAGGGGCCGCCGGCCTTCAAGCGCTCCAAAAATTCGTTGCCCTCGCTGATGGTAGTGAAATCGGCGGCAAAATTGGTATCGTATACCTCATCGACGCCCATCAGCTTTAAGGCTGTCACCAGCTTGTCGAGGACACTTTCCCCGGCAGGGATACCGAAAGCCTCCCCCACCGCCACACGGACAGCCGGGGCGATCTGCACCACCACCCGTTTGTCGGGGTTGTGGATGGCGCGCCACGCCTCGCCGATCTGGTTGCGGACAGTGATGGCGCCGGTGGTACACACGGCGGCGCACTGGCCGCAGCTGACGCATTTCGTCTCCGAGAGCTTTCGGTCGAAGGCGGGCATCACCTGCAGCTTGGAACCGCGGTGGGCCCAATCGATGATGCCAACACCCTGCATCTCCTCGCACACCCGCACGCAGTCGCCGCAGAGGATGCACTTGTTGGGATCCCGCACCACAGCATAGCCGGAATCGTCTTTTTCAAACCGGGGCCGTGTATCGTTGAAGCGCACCCGGATGATGCTGAACTGCTGGGCCAGCTGCTGCAAACGGCAGTTGCCGGACTTCATGCAGGTTTTGCAGTCGCAGTTGTGGGACGCCAGCAGCAGTTCCAGAATCATACGCCGGTGCTTCAGAAGCCGGGTGGAGTGAGTCTTGATGACCATGCCGTCCCGTGGCTCCATGGAGCAGGATGTGTCAATCTTGCCCCGATCATCCTCCACCACACACATACGACAGGCACCGTACACCGAGAGGTCGGAGTAGTAGCAGAAGGTGGGCATATCGATGCCCGCCTTGCGGATCACAGACAAAACATTCTTTTCCCCGTCGAAGGCCACACGCTGGCCGTCAATCGTCATAATTCCCTTTGCCATATCGCTTACCCCTCCTCAATGGCGTTGATAGCGCCGAAGGGACAGCTGCCCCAGCAGGCGCCGCAGGTGATACACTTATCGCTGTCAATGACATGGGGTTTCCGTATCTCACCGGAAATTGCCTCCATGGGGCAGGTGCCTTTGCACTTGCCGCAGCCGCGGCACAACTCTGTGGCGATGACCACCTTTTTTCTGCGTCCGTTGCAGTGGGGACAGTGCTTATCCACCACATGGGCCATATACTCATCCCGGAAATATTTCAGCGTGCTGACCACCGGTTTGCAGGCGCTTTGCCCCAGACCGCACAGCGCCGTTTCCGTAATGGTGGCGGCCAGTTCTTCCAGCAGGTCCAGATCCTCCAGCGAGCCTTCATTGTGGACGATACGCTCCAGGATCTCCAACATCCGCTTGGTGCCCTCCCGGCAGGGAACGCACTTGCCGCAGGATTCGTTCTGTGTAAAGGCCATGAAGAACCGCGCCACCTCCACCATGCAGGTGTCCTCGTCCATCACCACCAGACCGCCGGAGCCGATGATGGCGCCCAGCTTTTTGAGGCTGTCGAAATCCAGCGGCACATCCAGATGCGCCTCTGTCAGACAGCCGCCGGAGGGGCCGCCGATCTGGACAGACTTGAACTTCTTGCCATCCTTGATGCCACCGCCGATATCAAAGATGATCTTTCGCAGCGTGGTGCCCATGGGCACTTCCACAAGGCCGGTGTTCACCACGTTGCCGGTGAGGGCAAAGGTCTTGGTGCCGGGAGAATTTTCCGTGCCGATGGAGCGATACCATGCGGCGCCGTTGAGGATAATGCCAGGCACATTGGCAAAGGTCTCCACATTGTTCAAAACGGTGGGTTTGGCCCACAGGCCCTGATCCACAGTGCGGGGCGGTTTCACGCGGGGCATCCCGCGCTTGCCCTCGATGGAGGCGGTGAGAGCGCTGCCCTCGCCGCAGACGAAAGCGCCCGCGCCCCGGTTGATATGCAGGTGGAAAGAAAAGCCGCTGGAGAGAATGTCGTCGCCCAGCAAACCCATTTCCTCAGCCTTGGTCATGGCGATCTTCAGACGCTTCACCGCCAGGGGGTACTCGGCGCGGACGTAAATATAGCCTTCTGTGGCGCCGGTAGCGATCCCCGCAATGAGCATACCTTCAATGACGGAGTGAGGATTGCCCTCCATCACGCCCTGATCCATGAAGGCGCCGGGGTCGCCCTCGTCGCCGTTGCAAACGATGTACTTCACATCCGCCACATTTTTGCGGACGCTTTCCCACTTGCGCCCGGCGGGGAATCCGCCGCCGCCCCGGCCCCGGAGGCCAGAGTCGGTGATCTCCTTGCAAATGGCAGCGCCGTCCATCTCAAAGAGTGCCTTTTCAAAGGCGGCATACCCGTTTAGCGCCAGATACTCCGTCAGGTCCTCGGCGTCGGACTTGCCGCTGTTTTTCAACACCAGCCGGTACTGATCTTTGTAGAAAGGAATGTCGTCCCGGTGGATATACGCCCGGTTCTGCTGATACAGCAACCGATCAATGATCTCCGAACCCAGAATGGTCTTTTCGATGATCTCGTCGCAGTCCTCCACTTGGACATGGGTATACAGCACACCCAGCGGCTCGATGGCCAGCAGCGGCCCAATTTCGCAAAAGCCGTGGCAGCCGCTTTTTTTCAGGTGGATACCCTCCTGTCCCGCCTCTTCCTTCAACGCCACCCTGACGGGTATACCTCGCTTTTGGCAGGCTTCCTTGAGATACTCATACACCTTCATGGAGCCGCTGGCCACGCAGCCCGTGTCGGCGCACACCAGCACCTGCTTACCCTCGGCAGCCAGAAGCGTCTTGGCCTTGGCGCACAAGGCGCCGAATTGCTCCCGCGTCAGCTTACCCATTTTCGGCCACCTCCTTTGCCCGCAGTTCCTCCACAAGATCCATGGCCCGTTCTGGGGTCATCTTGGCGTAGACCTCATCATTGACCGTCATGGCCGGTGCCAGAGAGCAGGCTCCCAGACAGGCCACCGTTTCCAGAGTAAAAAGCTGGTCCGCGGAGGTCTTGCGCTCCCCCGTCAGACCCAGATACTCGCGCAGCGCATCATAGATGGGCTGGCTCTTGCGAACATGGCAGGCAGTGCCGTTGCAGACCTTGATGATGTACTTTCCCTTTGCCTCCAGAGAGAAATTTTCGTAGAAAGTGGCGACGCTGTAAACTTTTGCAATGCTGATGTCCAGTTTCTGGGCAATCAGTTCAAGGGTATCGGCGCTGAGATATTTGTACTCTGCCTGAATGTCCTGCATAATGGTGATCAGTGCTTCCCGACGGCAGTCGTAAAAGTCGATGATCTCACCAACGCGATGCAGATCAATGCCCGTTGCGTTCATGCGGTAGTCTCCTTTCACTTATTTTCCTCAAATAAAAATAGCGATTTGCTTTTTTAAGATCTTGCGCTGCTTTGCGAAAGAATGCGGCGGGGCCGGTTCAGACGGTTCCCAGCGCTTTCCAGCCGGAAGATGTATGCTCCTTTCTTTTCTTTTCTTTATGGATGGTTTGACAGGCAGGTTAAATTATCCATATGTGAATACTTTAACCATCTCAAAGAATATCATAGCATATACCATTTACGCAAGTACTAATTTTGCGGCGGTGCCCCTCTCGTTTTTCGCAGTATGTCCATCACAGATTCCGCTTTCGCAATCCCACTGCTTTTGCCGGGTGCCGCGGTGGATCGGGTGCCCGATTTCATAGATACTGGTGGCGGGAAAATTGATTAAAAATTTTCCTCCATTTCCTTTTAAACAACGGGATCTTTCATGACGCACTCAGCCGTGAGGGATCTCCAGATATTGCCGTGGCAGGCGAATAAAATCGGGTGAAAAAAATCAATTCTCTCCGAATAAACTCATTTGTGTGCCGGCCTGTTTGTCCTCGAATTGGGTAAGCCAGGCCATGGCCGCGTCCGGGTCGCAGAGCACGCCACGAGCATGGCGGTTTGGTTTTACCGGGCAATCGTTTAGTTTTATCAATCATATTAGTTCAATGAGTTGCTCATTATACTAAAAATATTTGCTTTTGTCGGGGGGTTTTTAAAAAAATATTAAGCCTTTTTGCTTTTATTGTCTTGGCATACACTAAACTTATATGTTATTCTGAAAACATCAACAAGATTGGAGCATATAGCGCTATGCCAATCGGTGAAAGAATTCGCTTTATCCGCAATTTGAGAGGCATGACACAAAAGTATCTCGGCATCTCTATCGGCTTTCCTCAGAAAACAGCTGACATCCGTATGGCTCAGTATGAAAGCGGCACCAGAACACCGAAAACAGATGTAACCAACGAACTGGCAAAGGTTCTGGATGTTTCTCCGCAGGCTTTGACTGTGCCGGACATTGAGAGCTATATTGGTCTGATGCACACCCTGTTTGCAACGGAAGATTTGTATGGGTTGAAGATTGATAAGATAGACAGGGAAGTCTGCCTTCGTCTGGATAAAGGAATGGGGTCAAATTACCTTTCTATGTTCAACTCTTGGGCGGAGCAGGCAGAAAAGTTTCAAAACGGCGAGATCACGAAAGAGCAGTAAGACCAGTGGCGTTACAACTACCCGAAATACGACCCGACCGGTGGTTATCATGAGGTACCGTCACAGGAACTCAGCGATGCTATGGTAGATCGCTTCAAGGACAAGCTGAAAGATATGTGAGCCAAAAGCTTTTATATCATGTGAGGTGTTATGATGAAAAAATACTGTATGTGAATGCTAATATGTATTTGAGCCACTTTTCATAAAAATGCTAGCGAACATTTGAGCCACCCAATAAGCCTCTATATAATGGGATGAACCAGTTATGTGGAGGTGGTGAAAGGTGGTAACAACAGTGGATGTCTACAAAGAGATCCGACGCTTGCAATTGGAAGGAGTGACCAGCCAGCGGCAGGTGACCAAAACACTTGGCATTTCCAGAAACACAGTGAAAAAGTACTGGAATGGCGATTCAGTACCGTGGAAAAAGAAAGAATACAATCGTTCTCCCACGGTGCTTACGTCAGAGGTGCAAAAATTTATTGCCAGTTGCCTGAATGAGGACGAAGCTGAGGGCATCAAAAAGCAGCGACATACAGCCAGGCGAATTCACACCCGTCTAGTGGACGAGTGTGGCTTCACCGGCAGCGAATCTGCTGTGCGAAATGCAGTACACGAAATGCATTTGGAGCGAAAAGCCAGTGAAGTATTCATTCCTTTGCGCTTTCAGCCCGGGGATTCTGTTCAGGTTGACTGGGGTGAAGCCACGGTCTATCTGAATGGCAAAAAAGTCACAGTCAATCTGTTCTGTGCGCGAATGTGCCATAGCTGCGCGCCTTTTGTGACTGCGTATTGGCGGCAAAATCTTGAAAGTTTTCTGGATGCTATTATTCGAACTTTCAAATATTTTGGCGGGGTTCCTCGGCGTATTGTCTTCGACAATGCCCGTGTTGCAGTTAAAAGCGGCTTTGGTGCTCACGCTGCAGCACAGGACGATTATTCTCAGCTGGCTGCTCATTACGGTTTTGAACCGGTATTTTGCAATCCCGCTTCTGGAAATGAAAAAGGTCTTGTTGAGAATCTGGTCGGCTATATTCGCAGAAATGTTTGTGTCCCGCTTCCTCGGGTGGCTTCTTTGGAAGAACTGAATGGCAAACTTTTGGAGCAGTGCGTTAAATATCTCGAGCACAAGGTTGAAGGCCGCCCGCAAAAAGTTGCAACTATGCTGGAGGAAGACCAGCAAGCCTTATATCCGCTTCCCAAATACCCCCTGGATGTTTCAAAAAAAGCATATCCAACGGTGGGACGCTACTCTACCGTATTATTCGAAACCAACCAATACTCAGTACCTTGCAAATACCGCGGCAAAAGCACCCTGCTGAAAGCTTACCCCAACACGATTGAGGTTTGGGTAAACGGAGAATTGGTTGCTTTCCACAATCGCTGCCAAGGTAAAAAACAGGAATCACTGGATCTCCAACACTATCTGCCGATTCTGGCGCAGAAAGGCCGTGCAATTCGCTATGCCCGTCCAGTCAGAAATGCCGTTCCCCTAGAATTCATTGGTTGGATGGACAGCCAACATTTAAAGCCGAAAGAAATGGTTGAACTGCTAGAGCAATGTCTGAGTGACGGGTACCAGACCGTTATGCAGCGAAAAATTTCGGAACCCTCTGAGCTGGACTTTTCCAATGAAGTTAATGTTCAATTTGTCGACCTGGGGCAGTATGACCGTCTTTGCAGCAGGGAGGTGTCGGTCTCGTGATTGATACAAGAGAAGAGCAAATCCGGCTGCTTGCTCGCCAGCTCAAAATTCCGACCTTTGCAAATTACCAAGATGTCCTTCGCCAAAGCAAACCCAATGCCGGGTTTTCCGATTTGCTGCTGGATTTAATGCTTTCTGAGACTGCCTCTCGTCAGGAAAACCAGACGAAGCGGCGGTTGAAAGCAGCTGGCTTTCCGTTCCAGAAAACATTGCACGAATTCGACATGAGCCAACTAAATGAATCTGTATCGCCGATATTCCTACAAGAACTGGCTTCCTGTAAGTTTCTTCAGGAACGGCAGAATATTGTAATGATTGGGAATCCCGGACGCGGTAAAACGCATATAGCCATTGCGCTTGGCATTAAAGCATGCTTGCAGGGATACCGTGTTCTGTTCAAAAACGCCTCAACGCTATCCACAGAATTGACTGAGGCCAGAGACAATTACCAACTTGGAAAACTGGAACGGCAACTCGACAAAACTGATTTGCTGATTCTGGATGAGCTGAGCTATCTCAGTTTTAACAAATACGAGTCGGATTTGTTGTTTAAAGTGCTCTCAGATAGGAGCGAACGTACAAGTACGATTGTGACAACCAACCTTCCATTTTCAAAATGGACAGAGCTGTTTGAAAACACTACGATGGTGGCAGCTTTGGTTGATCGCCTTACATACCGCTCCCATGTTCTTGATATGAACGGCCCGTCTTACCGGCTGTTGGAAACGCAAAGTGGCTCAAGTGTTGAGTAGCACAAATTGGTCAGGTGGCTCAAGTATTCGTTAGCAAAAGTGGCTCTAATATTCGCTAGCACC
>JAAXZS010000187.1 GCA_012719745.1 Clostridiales bacterium
GTTTGGAGAGGATGCGATCTAAAAACTTGGTCTCCGGCGCCCGATGCTCCGCTTCTTCCGGCGGCGGTTCAGGCGGCGCATTGTGTTTAGGCGGCGGTGGAGGCGGGGGGTTTTCCCGGGGCCGGGCATAGTCGTGAGGCGGGGTATCGGCGGCATCTTGCTGTGCCACACGACTGTAGCTGCCGCCGTCATTGCGGACATACCGATTATACATACTATCCCTCCCACTGGGAAAAAAACTTTTTTCCGATGTGAATCAGCTTGGCAAGGCGAGCCGCCCGCTCCACCTTTTCCTGCTTTTCTTCTTTGAGAAACGGCTTGAGCGCCATGAGAAGCTGCATGGTATTGCTGTTGCTCTGGTTGAATTCCTGCAGCAGCGGCAGATATTTGACCAATAGCTTGGGATCCAAATCGCCGAAGGCCGAAAACAGATTGCCTGCCGGCGTCGGATTTTCTGCCCGGGGACTGCCCTCGCTTGGGGATTCCTCCGCCCTGGTTGGCTCCGGGCTTTTCCCATCGCCGGCTTGCCCGGCGGAAAGTGACTGCGCCAGTTTCATGACCTGGGCCATGCTGTCGGGGTTGGACAGCAGTGCGCTCAGTTTATCTTCAAATTCGGACACACCGCTGCCCTCCTCTCCGCCTACTTGGTGAGACTTTGGTTGATGCGTTGGGCCAACTCTGCGCCCTCCTTGGTGCTGAGGGCGTTTTGCAGAAGACGGGTGATGGCCGCCGTATCGCCGGCGGCCGCCTGCTGAGCTGCTTTGTTCAGCGCCGCCCCGCCATCGGCCGCCGTGAGCATTGCGATGAGATTCATGCCGTCGCGGGATTGCATGATGGATTGCACAGCGCCGGGATTACCCTTCAGCATTTGAATGGTGTTGTTAATATCCATAGGTACCTCCTGCCTAAAAATCCGTTTGTACCATTACTATATGAGAAGAAAATAAAAAAAGTGCCTGTCAGGCGACAGGCACTTTGATTTTCTGCTTATTTTTTCTCTTTGGCGTAATTGCACAGCGGAGCAAGGGGACAGCTTTCACACTGAGGATTCCGCGCCATGCAGAGGTGCCGGCCGTGGAGTACCATGCGGTGGCAGAAATTGCTGGATTCCTCCGGCGAGACGGCGGTACGCAGTTGCTTTTCCACCGACAGGGGATCTTTGCTGCCGTCTGTAATGCCCAGCCGTCCGGTGATGCGGATACAGTGGGTATCGCAGACATAGCTGGCCTGGTGGTAAACATCTCCCAAAATAAGGTTGGCTGTCTTGCGTCCCACGCCGGGCAGCGTCAGGAGATCGTCCATATTGTCTGGCACCCTGCCATCAAAGCGAGACAGCAACATCTGGGCGCTGGCTACAATATCCCGAGCCTTGGAGCGCCAGAAGCCGCAGGAGTGGACATATTCACCTACCTCATCCACGTTTGCTTCGGCAAAAGAGGCGAGGGTGGGGTATTTGGCAAAAAGAGCCGGCGTTACCAGATTGACCCGAGCGTCGGTGCATTGGGCGGCCAGCCGAACAGAAAAAAGCAGCTCGTAAGCCTTTCCGTAATCCAGCGAACAGGCGGCGTCGGGGTAAAGATTTTTTAAAATAGCAATGATTTGTTCTATTTCCCGGGGCTTTTTCATGTAGATTCACCTCTGGATCATTATAACACAACAATAGGGAAAGCACCAGAAAATTGAGAAAACAGGGTGGAAAAAAAGCGGGGATATGGTATAATAACCACCAAGTGATTATGATACCGAATTTTATGACGTGCACGTCTCACCCCTTTGCGGGGCAACAGGCGGCCATGTCATATACCGCAAAAACTGTGGTATAATGCGATTTTCAATGATCAGTAGAAGGAGGTGGCCCCATGCAGCCGCTGGCAGACGAAATAAGACCCCAGACCCTTGATGAGGTGGTGGGACAAAAGCACCTTCTGGGGTCCGGTGCCCTGCTGCGCCGATTGATCGAAAGCGGGACGGCTGCCAACCTGATTTTCTACGGCCCTTCCGGCACAGGGAAGACCACTGTTGCCAACATCATCGCCAAGCGCACCAGCAAGACACTTTACCACCTCAACGCTACTACCGCCTCCTTACAGGATGTGAAGGATGTGATCGGCGATGTGGGCACCATGCTGGCGCCCAACGGGGTGCTGCTGTATCTGGACGAGATTCAGTATTTCAATAAGAAGCAGCAGCAAAGTCTGCTGGAATTTATGGAAAACGGTAAGATCACGTTGATCGCCTCCACTACGGAAAATCCCTATTTCTATATTTACAACGCGCTCCTCTCCCGCAGCACGGTGTTTGAATTTAAGCCTGTGCCGCCCGAGGAGATACGTGGTGCGGTAGAGCGGGCCCTTACAATGGAGAAAGAGCGCAGTGAGCTGCCCTTTTCCTGGGAGGCGACGGTGCCCGAGACCATCGCCCGCTCCTGCGGCGGCGATGTACGCAAGGCCATCAACGCCGTGGAACTGCTGTATCAGTCGGCGGCAGTGGAAAAAGGAAAACTGCATGTGAGAAGTGCGGACGCCGCACAGCTCTCCCAGCGCAGTGCCATGCGCTACGACCGGGAGGGAGATGCCCACTACGACCTTTTATCTGCCCTGCAAAAATCCATCCGCGGATCCGATCCGGACGCCGCCATTCACTATCTGGCGCGGCTGCTGGCGGCAGGAGATCTGCTGTCCCCCTGCCGCCGTCTGCTGGTCATCGCCGCCGAGGACATCGGCCTTGCTTATCCCCAGGCCATTGCGGTGACAAAGGCCTGCGTGGACGCCGCTGTGCAGCTGGGTCTGCCGGAGGCGCGGCTGCCGTTGGCAGAGGCTGCTGTTTTGCTGGCCACTGCCCCCAAATCCAATTCCGCTCACAACGCCATTATCGCGGCGATGACGGACATTGAAAAGGGCCGGACAGGGGAAATCCCGCGCCATCTGCAAAACGTACATGCAGACAGTGCGGGAGAAGACAAAATCCCCTTATATCAATACCCTCATGATTTTCCCCATCACTATGTGAAGCAGCAGTATCTGCCAAACGCTCTTCGGGACGCCCACTATTATGACTACGGAGAAAATAAGACCGAGCAGGCGGCCAGACACTACTGGGAGGAGATCAAGGGGCAGTAAACACAGAGCAGACCGGCTCTTTGTCGTAGTCGGGGGGCGAGTAGCACCAACGCTTGATAACGCCGTCGGTGATCTGATAGGTAAGCGGCGGGGGTGTGGCGATTTCTCCCAGAGACTGGATGATCTGCAGCTTGATTTTCATGCGCTGGGGTTGAATGGACTTGATGTAGACGGTGACCCGCATACCGGGGGGCAGCTGTTCCCGGTAATCGGCAAGGCCGGACAGATTGGGCGTCAGCTCCACAAAAATGCCGTAATCCTTGTTTCCTCGGACGATGCCGGATACCGTTTCCCCGGCCTCAAAGAGACTGGCGTTTTCCAGCCAGGTGCCCAGCAGCTCCTTATGGCTGAGATAGATGCGCTTTTCTGACGGATCGATCCGTTCCGCCACACAGCAGATTCGCTGACCGCGGATGAACCGCTCCGACGGGTGACGGATACGGGCCACGGAGATGGCGGCGATGGGAATCATGGAGATAATGCCCCCGCCGATGTCCACGAAGGCACCGAAGCTGTCCAGATGGGTGACCCGGGCGGGCAGCACTTGGCCGGGTACACAGTCACGGAGCAGCCGATCCATGATCTTTTCCTGTGCCCGCCGGCGCGAGAGCAAAAAATAGGTGTCTCCTTTGGGGGAGATTACCATATTGGTCACCATAAAACATACCGTACGGCCTACACAGGAGAGAAGCGATATTTCCTTGCCTGCCCCGGATACAAAGGGCGCCACACTCTCACTTTCCGGGATCGTGCCCATCCATCCGTCCAGATCAACGATCAGATTACGCTGGGTGTCGCAGCGGATCACCCGCCCTTCCAAAATTTCCGATTGCTCCATGGCGTCTTTGATGCAGGAGAGCGTGTAAGGATGCCGCGTATCCGAGATGAGCCCTTCCGGCGGATATAGTTTTAAGTTACTCATCGTACCATCCCATCTGCTTTTCATTAAGATAATACACTATATGCGACGCAGTGGGAGGAATTGATAGAAAAGAGGGTTGCCACATGGATTTGAAGCTGCATGACAAGGTGGAACTGAAAAAAACACACCCCTGCGGAAGCCGGGAATGGGAGATTCTGCGGGTGGGTATGGATATTAAGCTGCGCTGTTGCGGCTGCGGCCATGAATTGATGCTGCCCCGCAGCAAGGTGGAAAAAAGCATTAAACGCATTTTGAAAAAGGAGGATACCGTATGAATCGGAAATTTACAAGATACATCGCCATGGGCATTGCTTTTGTCATGGCGCTGGTCCTGATTCTGACGCTGGTCGTGCCCTATCTGAACCTGTAAGGGAACAACTGAATATAAAAACAATGCACAGCCCATGGCTGTGCATTGTTTTTTTGACCTTTTTTTCCGGAGACATCCCCTATAATCAAACCATCACAAAAGAGGGGGCGGCCCATGACAGTCATCTATCTGGACAGAGTCTTTCTGCTCAACGGGATTGTGGACTATCTGCTGCTGCTCTCCGCGGCGGCGCTCTCCGGCATCACGCTGCGCCGGCGGCGGTTGCTGCTGTGTGCGGTGGGCGGCGGCCTCTATGCTGTGGCTGTCTTTTTGCCGGGGCTGACACTGCTGCGTTTGCCCATCTGTAAAATAGCCGCCGGAGTTCTCATGGCTTTTGCCGCCTATGGCCGGGAGGCACACCGGTGGCGACTGATGGCTCTTTTTTTCCTGCTCTCCGGCGGACTGGCAGGCGTCTTGCTGGCGGTGGGGCTGCTGCTGGGCTCCCCGGGAGCGCTGTGGAAGCAGGTTTACTACGCGCGCATCAACTGGAAAATATTCTTGGGTGCGGTGGTGGGCTTTTCACTGGTGTTGCGTCTTCTATTCCATCAGGCGGCTCGCAGTGCTGTCAGGGGCGGCGGTCTTCTGCCGGTTACCATAGAGATAGATGGCAGAAAGATTTCCATTACCGCCCTCCACGATACGGGCAACACACTGCGAAGCCCTGTCAGCGGATGTGCTGTGCTGGTGGCGGAAAAGAGGGCTCTGTATGGACTGTGGCCGTTGGAAATACAGCATATTGTCGGTTTAAGAAGTCCGCCGGAGGACCGGCTTTTGCTGCTGCGGGAAAAATCAAGCCGTTTCTGTCTGCTGCCCTATCAGAGCGTAGGCATCGGCGGCGGACTGCTGCTGAGTGTGCAGAGCGACGCTATCTGGGTAAAAGATAAAAAATATTCCCATGCCTTGATCGCCCTTTCCGAGTATCCGGTGAGCACCGGCGGCGGGTATCAGGCATTGTGGGGAGAATCGGAGGAGAAAAATGAAAAATCTGTTTCGCATGGTGTACCGGTGGCTGATGCGCCTGTTCCGGCCGGATCAGGTACTGTATATCGGCGGCAGCGATACACTGCCGCCGCCCCTGTCCCGGGAGGAGGAGGCGGCGCTGCTGGAGCGCCTGGAGGAACCGAGCGCAAGGCAGACGCTAATCGAGCGGAATCTGCGGCTGGTGGTCTACATAGCGAGACGATTTGAAAATACGGGCATCAACATTGAGGATCTGATCTCCATTGGCACCATTGGCCTCATCAAGGCCATCAACACCTTTCGTGCCGATAAGAATATCAAGCTGGCCACCTACGCCTCCCGCTGCATCGAAAATGAGATTCTCATGTATTTGCGAAAAAATTCGGCGCAGCGGGTGGAGGTCAGCTTTGATGAGCCGCTGAACACCGACTGGGACGGAAAGGAACTACTGCTCTCCGATGTGCTGGGGACGGACAGCGATGTAGTCATGCGCCCCATTGAGGCGGATGTGGATCGAAAGCTGCTCTCCGACGCCGTGGCAAAGTTGTCCGACCGGGAACAGGACATCATTAGTATGCGCTTTGGCCTGCGGGGGCAAAAGGAACTGACACAAAAGGAGGTGGCCGACCGGCTGGGTATTTCCCAATCCTATATCTCCCGGCTGGAAAAGCGGATCATCTCCCGCTTAAAACGGGAAATCATTAAAATGAGCTGATAAAAAAAGGACGCGAAAGCGTCCTTTTTTTAACTGTGAGAGGGGTTTTCCCGCGGGGTAGGCGGTTTTTTCTCCCCGGCGGGATAGCCTGTTATTTTGCGCTTGGTATAGATGAATCCAAACAGGATCATGGGTATATCAATGGCCAGGATGATCCAGAAGGCGGGGGAGGACAGACTCAATTCTCCGCCCATGATGGTCAGGCAGATCATACCCGGCAGAATGGCAATGAGGGAACTGGAGAGATAGGTGAGATAGGGGATGTGCATCATGCCCAGCAGAACGCCCAGCACCTCCAGATTGAGACCCAGCATATGAATGGCGAAGCAGGAGACAAAACCGTAGGAACGGGTCGCGTCAAAATAGCGCTTGAGCTTGGGATGCTTTCCCAGCTGCGCGTCCAGCGAGTCCGTTTTGGTAAAGCGGCCGACCCAGTAGGAGACGGAAAGACACACAGCGGTGCCCACGCTGTTGAGGATGATAGCAGCAGGCAGATCAAAGATCAGCGATACCACGATCACCAGCGCGTTGTGGATAATCACCGCCGAGCAGCCCTTCACCGCATAGAGCAGCAACACCAGCAGGACGGCTGCCACAGGCCGGTTTTGTACCATATCGGGAATTGTATCAAGATCAATCACGCCGGTGGCCAGCAGCGTTCCGAATACCACGGCGCATAATACCATCAGCAAAATCGGTACATAATTTTTCAGCTTTTTCATATAATAGTCCTTATGCCAAACCAAGAGATTACCCTATTATATAACAGATTACTGTGAACAAATCAAGAAAAACGGCAGAATAAAAAGGCAAAGCATGAAATCTTGACAACAAGCCGAAAATCGTTTATACTACGCACATATTGTAAAGAGCAAGGATGGGAAGCAGTAAGCAGCCGCAGATGCGAAGAGAGGGAGCGTTTGGTGTAAGCTCCCGTGACGCGGCGCCCAAGTCGTCCCGGAGCTTTGGGCTGAAACAAGAGTAAGCACCGACGGCTTTCCCCCGTTATCGGGAAACGGTATGTTTGTACCGGCAGAGTGCGGGATTTTCCCGAATACAGGTGGTACCACGGACTTTTCAGTTCGCCCTGTTTTGCAATGGCAAAACGGAGCGGACTTTTTGTTTTGCCAAATACTCAAAAGGAGAAATATCATGCTGAAAGAATTGCCGAAAGTGTATGATCCCAAGGATGTGGAAACACGCATCTATCAAATGTGGATGGACAATGGCTGCTTTAAGGCGTCGCCCGATTCCAAGAAAAAACCCTTTTCCATCGTCATGCCGCCTCCCAATGTGACAGGCCAGCTGCACATGGGTCACGCCATGGACTCCACCTTGCAGGATATACTTATCCGTTTCAAGCGGATGCAGGTATATTCCGCGCTGTGGCTGCCCGGCACCGACCATGCGGGCATTGCCACCCAGATCAAGGTGGAAGAGAACCTGCGTAAGGAGGAGGGTCTCACCCGCTATGACCTGGGGCGTGAGAAATTCCTGGAGCGCGTGTGGCAATGGAAAGAAAAATACGGCAACCGTATTGTGGAACAGCAAAAGAAAATGGGCGCCTCCTGTGACTGGGACCGCTCTCGTTTCACCATGGATGAGGGCTGTTCTCAGGCCGTCCGGGAAGCCTTCTGCGAGCTTTATGAAAAGGGCCTTATTTACAAGGGAAGCCGCATCATCAACTGGTGCCCCCACTGCCTGACAGCGCTTTCCGACGCCGAGGTGGAGTATGTGGATAAGCCCGGCCACCTGTGGCACATTCGCTATCCCATGACGGACGGCAGCGGCTATCTGATCGTTGCCACCACCCGGCCTGAGACCATGATGGGCGATACGGGTGTGGCCGTCAATCCGGAGGACGAGCGCTACAAAAATATTGTGGGCAAGACCTGTATCCTGCCCATCATGAACAGGGAAATCCCCATCGTGGCGGACGACTATGTGGAGCTGGGCTTCGGCACCGGCTGCGTGAAAATGACGCCCGCCCATGACCCCAACGACTTTGAAGTGGGTCTGCGCCACAATCTGGACACCATCCGCGTCATTGCCGACAATGGTACCATCAACGAAAACGGCGGAAAATACGCCGGTATGGATCGCTATGAATGCCGCAAGCAGATCATTGCGGATCTGGATGCCATGGGCCTTTTGGAAAAGACCGAGGAATATTCCCACAATGTGGGCCCCTGCTATCGCTGCCACAACGATGTGGAGCCGCTGATTTCCGCACAGTTGTTTGTGAAGATGCAGCCTCTTGCCGAGGAGGCCATCCGTGTGGTGAAGGACGGCACCATCAAATTCGTGCCCGAACGTTTCACCAAGACCTACACCAACTGGATGGAAAATGTCCACGACTGGTGCATCTCCCGTCAGCTGTGGTGGGGTCATCAGATTCCCGCCTGGTACTGCGAAGAGTGCGGCCATATCAACGTAAGCCGTACCGATCCCACCAAATGCGAAAAATGCGGCTGCACCCATCTGACCCGAGAAGAGGATGTGCTGGACACATGGTTTTCCTCCGCTCTGTGGCCGTTTTCCACCATGGGCTGGCCAAACCTCAAGGCGGAGGATCTGAATTACTGGTATCCCACCTCCGTGCTGGTCACAGGCTATGACATTATCTTTTTCTGGGTGGCCCGGATGATCTTTTCCGGCATGGAGCAGATGAAAAAGGAGCCCTTCCAGACCGTGCTGATTCACGGCCTGGTGCGGGATGACCAGGGGCGCAAGATGTCCAAATCCCTGGGCAACGGCATTGACCCGCTGGAGATGGCAGAAAATTACGGCGCCGCCGCGCTGCGGTTTAACCTCATCACCGGCAACAGCCCCGGTAACGACATGCGCTTCTATGTGGAAAAGTGCGAGGCCATGCGAAACTTTGCCAACAAGATCTGGAACGCCTCCCGCTATGTGATGATGAACCTGACCATCGACAAGGTGGAGTTGCCGGAGCAGCTGGAGCTGGAGGACAAATGGATTCTCACCAAGCTCAACACCCTCATCAAAGAGGTCACCGACAATATGGAGACCTTTGAGCTGGGCGTGGCCTCCGCCAAGATCTATGACTTCATCTGGGACACTTACTGCGACTGGTATATCGAACTGACCAAGACCCGCCTTTACGGCGAGGACGAGGCGGGGAAGACGGCGGCTCAGCAGGTGCTGTGCTATGTGCTGTTGGAGACATTGAAGCTGCTGCACCCCTTCATGCCCTTCATCACGGAAGAGATCTGGCAGGCACTGCCCCATGAGGGCAATTTCCTGATTTCTGCCCAGTGGCCCGTCTATCGGGAAGAGCTGAACTTCACAGCGGAGGAGGAGACCATGGAGGCTGTGAAAGACGCCATTTCCAGCGTCCGTGCCCGGCGCGCCGAAATGAATGTGCCCCCCTCCAAGAAAGCCAAAATGCTGATCGTCACGGAAAATCCCACCGTTTACGAGCAGGGTTGCCATTTTGTCACCCGTCTGGCCTACGCCAGCGAAGTGACGGTGGATACGAAAGCACCGGCCGACCTCACCGGCATGGTCAGCGTGGTCACCCACAACGCCAATGTCTATATGCCTTTGGCGGAACTGGTGGACTTTGAAAAAGAACTGGAGCGTATTGCTAAGGAAAAGGAAAAGGCGGAGGAGAATCTGGCCCGGATCGAAAAGAAGCTGTCCAATGCCGGATTTGTAGCCAAGGCGCCGGAGACGGTCGTCAATGCCGAGCGCGAGAAAGCGGAAAAGATGCGTACCCTTATTGCCAAGCTGGAGGAATCCGCCCAGGCAATGAAAGCCTGAAATATCTGAAAAACCACCCCTCTTTCGACAGAAAATAAAGGGGTGTACAAGCTATAATCACCGTAGATTCATCATCTGCGGTGATTATTTTTTTGCGCCAATGTGCAAAGCGGCGCGTGTATACAGGGGGAAAAAACATGGAAGTGCTGACAAAGAGCTCTGACCGGAACCTGACCATCCGGCTGGAAGGGGAACTGGATCACCACGGTGCGAAAAAGAGTATGCGGGAGCTGGAGCGAGCGGTGGAGAGCGCACTGCCGCTAAGCGCTACACTGGATTTTTCCGGCGTTACCTTTATGGACAGCTCCGGCATTGCGGTGGTGCTGCGTGTTCTGCGTCGGATGCGGGAGTTGGGGGGAACGCTAAAGCTGACAAAGGTGCCGCCCCAGGCTAAAAAGGTGTTTGACGCGGCGGGAATTTCACAGATGCTTACCATTGAATAAAGGGGGAATATACATATGAAAGCCGAAAACTACATGAATCTGGAATTTTTGAGCAAAAGCAGCAACGAGAGCTTTGCCCGTGTGGCTGTTGCGGGCTTTGCCGCACAGCTGGACCCTACGCTGGATGAAATAGGCGACATTAAGACAGCGGTCAGCGAAGCCGTTACCAATGCCATTGTCCATGCTTATCCCGACCGGCTGGGAAAAATTTCAATTAAAACAAAAATTTATGAGGGGAAAGTGTTGGAAATCGTGGTGCGTGACTGGGGTCGGGGCATTGAAAATATCGAGCAGGCTCGCCAGCCTCTCTTTACCACCGGCGGCGAGGAGCGCAGCGGCATGGGCTTTACCATCATGGAGAGCTTCATGGACAAGCTGACGGTGCGCTCCACGCCGGAGCGCGGCACTACCGTCACCATGCGGAAAAAGATTTCGGTGCGGCTGTCAGACCGGCTATGAGCAGCAATGAATTATTCGCTTTGCTGGACCGAGCCCAGAACGGGGACGAGGGGGCCTGCCAGCAGGTGCTTTCGGAGAATGCGGGCCTGATCTGGAGCATCGTCAAACGATATTATGGCTGCGGTGTGGAAGTGGATGATCTGTATCAGCTGGGCTGTATCGGCTTTATCAAAGCTGTAAAGGGATTTGACCTTACATACGGGACGCAGTTTTCCACCTATGCGGTGCCTAAAATTTCAGGGGAGATCCGCCGGTTTCTCCGGGATGACGGCAGCATCAAGGTAGGGCGCAGTATCCGGGAAAAGGCGCAGAGCCTGTGGAGCGCCCGAGAGCGGCTGCGCAATCATCTGGGGCGTGACCCACGGTTGTCGGAATTGGCGGAGGAGACAGGCATCTCCGTGGAGGAGATCGCCAGCATCGAAATTGCCACCGGAACACCGGAATCCTTGCAGCAAGAGACGGCGGACGGCATGACGCTGGAATCCACCATCGGCACCGACGGCCCCGAAGAAAATATGGTGGAAAAAATCGCGCTGAGGGAAGCGATTGATTCACTTCCACAGCGCGAAAAAATGACCATATTGCTTCGCTTTTTCAAAGGCCTTACCCAGGAGCAGACGGCAAAGATTCTGAAGGTTTCCCAGGTGCAGGTATCCCGCCTGGAGCGGAAGGGCCTTGCAAAGCTGCGGGAGATTCTGGCGGAGTGAAATAGCTTTCCGGCTGAAATTCTGTCATGGTGCCCCGGTACCGCTTGGGCATCTGGGTGTTCTGACAGCGGGAATTGTTTCGCTCCCGAATGGCAATGGTATCGTAAAATTTTTTCCAGAGATTTCTGTAAAGGTATTCCTCCTTACAGGGATTTGCCATCTCAAAGGAGTCCACCGGGATGAGACGAGACTTGCCTTTGGCATACAGCAGCAGCTCACGGTGGGTGCGGTCGTAGATAAAAAAGCTCTCATTGGCATAACGGGAACAAAAGTGTCCCCGCAGCAGGGGCAGTACTCTGTTTTTAGGCTCGATCTCCGCTCCCAGTATACCGTTGAGATCTGAGAAGCGGATAAAGCCCCGCAGCTTTTCCAGCTCCCCATCCAGATGGCGGATGGCTTTAGCCACCGGATAGAAGACGGGATCACCACGGTTTCGCAGAACGGAGGCCCCCTCTTCATAGAGCTTTCGAATCAGCGCGTAAAGATGCTGTTCCTTGTCCGCAAGACAGGTGAGAAAGCCTTTGCGTATGATCTGAGGAGCCAGGGGGGAGCGTTTTGTCAGGCTGAGGTAAATACGCCGGGCGTGCTCCGATACGGTATTGACTGTCCGCACAGGACAAAGAGAGAAAATCCATTCCCCGTCGCCGTCAAAGGCGATGGGGAATTCTTTATTCACATAGCTCTCATACACGCAGCATAAAAAACCGTCAAAGGTGCCGTCGTACTGATAAATGGTATCTGTCCAAACCATATGTTTACCCCACTGCGTCAAAAAGAGAAAGCTGCTGTGCCTCATGAGGGGGCAGCAATCCCCGCTCCATCGCTTCCAGCTGCGCCAGCATGGTTTCGGGCGTAAAACGCAGACCCTCCCGCATTTTGCCGCCGCAGGTAATAAAATACTGAGCCCGCTTGAGGACGACGCCCAGCCGTTTCAGATTTTCATAGGTTAGCGTATCGGTGCGCCGGGCGGAGAGAATCCGTTTGGCGCCTACCGGCCCAATGCCCGGCACACGCAGCAGCATTTCATAGTCGGCTCGCATGATCTCCACGGGAAACTGCTCCAGATGGGAGATGGCCCAGTTGCATTTGGGGTCAAGAGCCGTGTTAAAATCAGGCTGCTGTTTCGTCAGCAGTTCCTCCGCGCGAAAGCCGTAAAATCGCAGCAGCCAGTCCGCCTGATAAAGGCGGTGTTCCCGCAGCAGGGGCGGCTTTGTGTCAAGAGCGGGCAGCAGAGAGCTTTCTACCACCGGCACATAGGCAGAGTAGAATACCCGCTTGAGCCGGTATTTATCATAAAGAGACTGGGTCAGGTTCAGAATATGCCTGTCCGAATCCCGGGTGGCACCCACGATCAGCTGGGTACTCTGCCCCGCGGGCGCAAAACGGGGTGTATGCTTGTATTTCACCAGTTCTGCCTTGTTTTCCTGCACCTTGTCACGAATCAAGCCCATGGGCCGCAGGATGGCGGACTTTGTCTTGTCAGGTGCCAGCTTTTGCAGTCCTGCCTCCGAGGGCAGTTCGATGTTCACGCTCATGCGGTCGGCCAGCAGTCCCAGCTGATACGTCAGTTCAGGCGACGTACCGGGAATGGCCTTGGCGTGTATATAGCCGTTGAAGCGGTACTCCTCCCGCAAAATTCGCAGGGATCGGATCATCAGCTCTGTGGTGTAGTCTGGATTACGCAGCACGCCGGAGGAGAGAAAGAGTCCCTCAATATAATTCCGTCGGTAAAAGCCGATGGTCAGCTCTGCCAGTTCTTTGGGCGTGAAGGCGGTGCGGCGCACATCGTTGGAACGGCGGTTAATACAGTATTGACAGTCGAAGGCGCAGCAGTTGGTCATCAAAACCTTCAGCAGCGTGATGCACCGGCCGTCGGCGGAAAAGCTGTGACAGCAGCCGGCAATAGAGGATGAGGTATTCCCGATTTTACCCGGTTCATATCCCCGCCGCGCACCGCTGGAGGTGCAGGCCGCATCGTATTTGGCCGCATCGGAGAGGATCGCCAGCTTCTCCAGCAGGTCCATGTCAGTGTGCCATGCGCTCTTTGCGCCGGGGGTGATCCAGATGGTCAATGAGCCGCATCAGATTGACGGAGACGGAAGCGGCCCCCAGGATCACAACAAACAAACCAAACGTAGTCATAATAAATACCTCCAAATGAAACTTATGTTCTATAAGCATTATAAATCGAACAAATGTACTTGTCAAGAAAAATCGAACAAAATTTCTATTGGAAAGGAAAGACCGGTTGACCCCACCGAGAATCTGTAATAGAATAAGGACAAGATATTTGAGCGGGAGATGTACTATGGGAGAACTGGAAGCAAGATTTATCAAAGCACGCCGGCGTGTCATCGACCAGGAGTACGCCAAGTTGAATCCGCCCCAGCGGGAGGCGGTGCTCTGCACGGAAGGGCCGCTGTTGCTGTTGGCGGGCGCCGGTTCCGGTAAGACCACAGTGCTGATCCACCGGGTGGCCAACCTGCTGCAATACGGTCGGGGCAGCGACTCGACGGAAATCCCCATGCCCATCACAAATGACGAGGCGGATTTTCTGGAGCAGTATGCCGACCATCCCACACAGGAGCAAAAGCCGCTGGCCCGGTATCTGTGCGCCGTGGAGCCGGCCCGCCCTTGGGAGGTGCTGGCCATCACCTTCACCAATAAGGCGGCGGGGGAGCTGCGGGAGCGATTGGAACGAATGCTGGGGGAAGAGGCAGCCAAGGATGTGTGGGCCTCCACCTTCCACTCGGCCTGCGTGCGAATTCTGCGCCGGGATATTGACAGGATTGGTTTTAGCCGGGACTTTACCATTTATGATACGGACGACAGCAAGCGGGTCATCAAGGATATGATTAAGGAGCTGGGGCTGGAGGAAAAGGCTTTTCCTCCCCGGGAAATTCTCTCTATTATTTCAAATGCCAAGGATGCCATGCAGTCGCCGGAGGAATATGCCGCCCTGTGGGAGAAGAACGGTGACTGGCGGAAGGTGCGCATCGGCAAGCTCTATGCGGGCTATAACCGCCGCTTGCGGGATGCCAACGCCCTGGATTTTGACGACATTATTCTGCACACCGTGAAGCTTTTGCAGACGGATAAGGAGACACAGGAGTATTATCAGAAGAAATTCCGCTATGTCCTTATAGATGAGTATCAGGACACCAACCATCTTCAGTACCTGCTGGCGGGACTGCTGGCGGGCGGACGGAAAAACATCTGTGTGGTGGGCGACGATGACCAGAGCATTTACCGCTTCCGGGGTGCCAACATTGAAAACATCCTCAGCTTTGAAAAGCAGTATGACCATTGCCGAGTGATCCGGCTGGAGCAGAACTACCGCTCCACCCAGAATATTCTGGATGCGGCCAACGCCGTCATCTGCCATAATACGGAGCGGAAGGGAAAGACCCTTTGGACGGAGAATGGCGCCGGGGAGAAGGTCACTGTCAAGACCGTGTTCAACGAGAGCGACGAGGCCAATTTCGTGGCGGGGGACATCATGATGCACTGCAACCGGGGAGGCAACTGGCGGGATCACGCCATCCTCTACCGAATGAATGCCCAGTCCAACGCACTGGAATATGCCTTCAAGCGCAACGGTATCCCCTATAAGGTCATCGGCGGTACCAAGTTCTTCGACCGTGCCGAAGTGAAGGACATGCTGGCCTATCTCTGTGTCATCAATAATCCCACTGATGATCTGCGTCTGCGGCGCATTATCAACGTGCCTTCCCGGAAGATCGGCGCGGCCACCATCGACAAGGCGCAACTGCTGGCGATGGAGAACGGTGTCTGCCTTTTTGACGTTGTGAGGGAAGCTTCCCGGTATACAGAGCTGAAAAGTGCCGCCGCCCGTCTGGAGCAGTTTGCTGCCCTAATAGAGGAAATGCGGGCCAAACGGGAGACAATGGAGTTGACGGAGTTTTACAGCTTTGTCTGCGATAGAAGCGGCTATGTGCGAATGCTGGAGGAAAAGAACGACATGGAGAGCCGGGGCCGTCTGGAGAACGTGGAGGAACTGAAATCCAGTATGATGGGCTTTTTGGAAAACCAGCCGGAAAACCCCACGCTGGCAGGCTTTCTGGATGAAATTGCCCTCTACACCGATCTGGACGATCAGAGCGACGCGGACAACTGCGTCACCATGATGACCATGCACAGCGCCAAGGGACTGGAATTTCCCTATGTGTATGTGGTGGGCATGGAGGACGGGATTTTCCCGGGGAACCGCGCCATGGGCGAGCCGGAGGAAATGGAAGAGGAGCGGCGGCTGTGTTATGTGGCCATGACCCGGGCCAAGGAAAAGCTGACGCTGACCAATGCCCGGCAGCGGATGCTTTTCGGGCGCACCACGCCCAACCTGCCCTCCCGTTTTTTAAAGGAGATCCCCGAGGGCAATATGGAGTGGCTCAGCCGTCCCGAGCCCAGAGGTGAAACGCTTCCCTGGGAGGATGATGGCGGCAGCAGAAGCTTTTATGAGCCGGTGGAACGTCCCATCAGCCGTCCGGCTGCGGCTAATCGGAAACCGGTAGCCGCGCCGCTGCTGGAACTGCGGCCGGGAGAGAGCATCGAACACACCGCTTTTGGCAAAGGCATGGTGCTCAGCGTGCGCCCCATGGGGGGCGACGCGCTGGTGGAGGTAGCCTTCGACCAGGTGGGCACCAAGAAGCTGATGCTGAAAACTGCCGGCGTACATATCACAAAACTGTAAGAAAAGGCAGGAGGAAACGGAATGAGTGGTATTTTAATACTGGCAATTGTGGGCTCAGTTTTCTTTGTGGCCATTGTGGCCATGATTATCTGGCAAACTGTCCGGAATGCCAGACGGATGCAGGGGCAGGAACCCATTGAATGCGCTGAGGGCGAGATCACATCCAAACGGCAGGAGGGAGGTCTTTTTTACCTGACATTTTGTCTTTCCACCGGTGAAGAGAAAGATCTGCGGGCGGAGAACAGTCTTTTTGTCGCCACGGCCCCGGGGGATTACGGCATTTTGACATTTCAGGAGATGCGGCTTGTGCGCTTTGAACGGAAGGAGCGACCGGAATGACGCTTGGTATGAGGCTTTTGATCCAAAAGGGTATCCGGGCGGAACGCTCGTGGAAAGAGATTGCCTTCATGGTCAATAGCAAGTATGGCACCGCGTATGAAGCGGAGGAGCTTGCGGAGATTTATCGAAAACTGCCCCATCTGACGGATGCTTTTCGCGCCTTCAGTGGTCATCAGGGACCGCCCCATTCATGAAAAAACGGCGAAACTTTTTGCACATTTTTGCAAAAAGTTTCGCCGTTTTCTGTGGTTGTTACCCGTTTAGAAGTTCCTCGAAGCTGCTGATATAGCGGTCGCAGACCTGACGCATCTCCGATTCTGAGGCGGCAAAATAGGAATCATAAACCCCAATTACCCTCATCCCCGCCGCCTTGGCTCCCCGGCAGGCTTCCACAGAATCGTCAAACACAGTGCAGCTTTCCGGCGCGACGCCGCAAAGACGGGCGGCGGTGCGGAAGACCTCCGGGTTCTTCTTGTCCATGCCCAGCTCCTGGGCAAATACAACGCGCCGGAAAAAGGAGGTAAGCCCGTGGTGGCGCAGCGCCGCCCGGCAGTGAGCGGGGACGCTGGAGGTCAGCACGATACAGTCTTCTCCACGGCACTGTTGCAAAAATTCCCGGACAAAGGGCTTGAGGGGTACCTTTTCCGCATAGGCGTTCCCTGCCATCTCCATCCACTCGGCCATGATTTCCTCTGTGGATTCCGGCAGGTGACAGTATTCCTTTGTGAATACAGCGGCCAGAGGGAAAATGGTGTGAGCCACGCCCTCGTAATAGGCCTGGGTGTAGGAAAGACCCCGCTTGGCCAGAAACGCTTCGTCCACCTCCCGCCAGATACCGTTGGAATCCAGCATGGTACCGTCCATATCAAAAATGTACATATATAAATATTATCCTTTCTTTTCCAGCCAAAAACGCCAGGGAAAATCCACCGCCTCCTCGGCATAGTCAATGCCGATGCGCCGTCCTGTGCCTATCGCATAGGATGGAGTGAAGATCTCCGGCAGCCCCGCATCCGTGGGAGATGTACAGAGATAGAGCCTGTCACCCAGCAGATCCTCCTGATTAAAATTCCTGTCAAGAGATAGAGCTTTACAGCACTTGCCGGGGCCGTTGAGAAAATTCTTGCGTTGGTAGGTGTTCAGTTCGGCAAGGGAACGTCCAAAACGGAGCTGAGCCATCTGCTCCGTCCCGTATAGGGGTTCCAGCCCCCGCAGCAAAACGGCAGAAGGTTCTCCCTTCGGCTCCGTGACAAAATTGAGGCAGGCGTACATACCGTAGATGAGATAGATATAGGCGTGACCCGGCGGGCCGAAAAGAGGCTCGGTGCGGGGCGTCCGGCGGTAGTTATAGGCGTGACAGGCCTTGTCCATACGCCCTACATAGGCCTCCGTCTCCACGATGCGGCATACAAGGGGCTGTCCCTTATAAACACGCACCAGATACCGCCCCAGCCGCTGCCGGGCAATTTCCACCGTGTCGCCTTCATAAAATTGCCGTGAAAGTCTTGCCATTTTATCACCTCAATGGTAGTATCATACCATTGATTTAAAATTGTGTAAACGGCGGAATGCTGGATATTCCACCGGGATTAAGGGGAATACTCATGCAAAGCACAAATGTTCGCAAGGGCCTTTTATATATGCTGGGATGCTTTCTCATCTGGGGCTTTCAACCGCTGTACTGGTACATACTGGGGGATGTGGATACATTTTTTCTCATGGCCTGCCGTATTATCTGGGCGGCGGTGGTGGCTCTTGTCATTTTGAAACTACAGGGGAAGCTGCCTTTGCTGTGGGCGGTGTTCCGGGAGAAGGCGGTTTTGAAGCGGGAGATTCCGGCCTCCCTCTTTTTATTTGGAGATTGGTTTGTTTATCTGTGGGCTGTGCAGAATGGTCATGTATTGGAATGCAGTCTTGGCTACTATATTCAGCCCCTGGTGGTGTTTGCCTTCGGTGCGCTGATTTTTAAGGAAAAGGTAAGCTGGCGGCATTTTTTGGCGCTGGCCTTTGTGATCGTGGGTATCGTCCTGTCCGTCTCCGGCTTTGGCTCTTTCCCCTATGTCACCATTGCGCTGTCACTGATGTTCGCGGTATACGCGGCCATTAAGAAAAGCCTGACCATCGACTCCATTGTCAGCACAACGGCGGAAATACTGATGCTGGCACCCTTTGCCGTCTTGTACATCCTCTTTTTCCGAATGGGGGCAAACGGTATGGCGGCTATTACCGTCACACGGCAGCTGCTGCTGGTGGGTGCCGGTGTGGTGACGGCGGTACCCATGCTGCTGTATGCGCTGGGCGTGCGGAATCTGCCGCTGATGACGGCGGGAATCTGCCAGTATCTCAGCCCCACACTGGCCATATTCAGCGGTATGGTAATGGGGGAGTTTCTCACAAGAGGAAAACTCAACAGCTTCTTATTTATCTGGGTCGGCGTTGTGATCTACACGGTGAATATGATTCTGGAGGAGCGGAAAAAGAGAGTATTGGCAGGAAGAAAATCCAACGAATAAGAATATAATTTGTTGCGAAATTGTGAAATCCCGGTTTTGCGTGGACAAAAGGGGACTTCTGTGCTAAAATAAATTAATCTTTGCGAAAAAGGGACGGATATATGAGCGGAACACTGATCGTATTTGAAGGAACCGATGGCTCCGGCAAAGCCACACAGTCAAAACTATTGTGCCGGGAACTGGAGAAAAACGGAATTCCTTTTAAAAAACTGGATTTTCCCCGCTATGACGAGGAATCGTCGGCGCTGGTGAAGCTCTACTTAGGCGGCGCTTTCGGCACACATCCCGATGATGTGAACGCTTATGCGGCCGCCACCTTTTACGCGGTGTACCGCTACGACTCCTACAAGCAGGACTGGGGCTCCTTTTACGAAGGGGGAGGACTGCTGATCGCCGATCGCTATACCACCTCCAACGCGGTGCATCAGACCTCCAAGCTGCCTGCGGCCGAGCGGGTGAAGTTTCTCAACTGGCTCTTTGATTTTGAATACCATCTGCTGGGTTTACCAAAGCCCACCAGAGTTTTGTATCTGGATATGCCTACGGAACTGACGGAGCAGATGATGCGTGCCCGGGAGGACCGGACAGGCACGAAAGCCGATATTCATGAGCAGGACGAAGCGTATCTCCGCCGCTGCCGGGAAAATGCGGAGGCGGTGGTGAAATTCTGCTCATGGGAGAAAATTGACTGTGCCCGGAACGGAAAGATTCTGTCTATCGATGAAATTCACGCAAAAGTGATGGAGCGGGTGAAGGATCTGCTTGTCCGCTGAAAAAGAACGGAAAAGGGACGCCGCAGCGTCCCATCCGTTATGGACTTTTAGCAGCAGGAGCAAGAGCAGTTGTCACCATTGCCCGTGCAGTGGTTGCCGTTACCGTTGCCGCAGCAGCACAGCAAAACCAGGACGACGATGATAATGAGCCAGATGCAGGAGCAGTTGCTATTGGTGTCGAAGCACATTGTTGTCACCTCACTTGTTATTCTCTGCCTTATCTTATGAGGCGGACGGATATTTTGCATCTTGTCCTTCAAAAATAATTGAAAAAATAAATAAATACCGAAATTTCTCCGAAAGGAATGTTTGATTCATGTCAGATCCCAATCAATTTGAGACGACCAGCTGGAATGCCGATGAGGTACGCCTTCAAAGCGAGGCACCGTCGGAGCGGCAGCACCCCCGTAAAAAAAGAAAGTTCAATTGGCTTACCTATACGGCATTTGTCCTGATCGTTTCCGCCATTTTGGCCGGCGTGGGCTGGCTTTTGGCAAACGACCTCTGCGCCCTGAATAAAAAGCCCCTCACGGCCACCATTACGGTGGATGAGGGAGATTCACTGGGAAAGATTGCCAAAAAACTGAAAAAGGCCGGGATTATTGAATACAAGGGCTTTTTTGTGCTTTTTGGCACCATCGCCCATGCCAGCGCTAAAATTGACCCCGGTATCTATGATCTGAATACCGATATGGACTACCGGGCTCTTATCAGCAAGATGCAGACCTACACACCCGACAGCGGCACGGTGCAGGTGACCGTTCCCGAGGGCTATACGGTGATGGACACCATCAACCTGCTGGCAGAAAAGGAAGTAGCGTCTGTGGACAGCCTCACCGAGGCGGCTAAGAACTATGTTTTCTCTGATTATCCTTTTATCGACAATGAGAATCTGAACGATATTTCCCGGCTGGAGGGTTACCTGTTCCCCGATACCTACGAATTCTACATCGGCGAACAGTCCACCAGCGCGCTGGAGCGAATGCTGGATAACTTCCAGACAAAGATGGAAGGCGAGCTGACCAACGCCGTCAACTCTTCCGGCTATACCATGGATCAGATCATTACCATGGCTTCCATCATTCAAAAGGAGTCCATCGGCGATGAAACGGAAAATGCCAATATAGCCTCTGTTTTGTATAACCGGCTTCAGACCGACAACCATGAGACGGTGGGCTATTTGCAGCTTGACTCCACCATCAACTATGCTATGGATCTGCTAAACATACCCGATGAGGACTTCTCCACCGAGCTGGACAGCCCCTATAACACCTATCTCTATCAGGGACTGCCCAAGGGCCCCATCTGCAACCCGGGTCTTGCCGCCATTCAGGCGGCTATCAGTCCCAGCTCTACGGATTACTATTACTTTGCCTACGGCAAGGACGGCGTCAGCCACTTCTTCCGTACCTATGACGAGCATTTGAACTTTGTCAACAGCTCCATGTATGCCACCGCCGCGGAATTGCAGAAATGATGCGGAAAAAGCCGGAACTGCTCTGTCCCGCGGGGGACATGGAAAAACTGAAAATGGCGGTGCTGTATGGGGCGGACGCCGTGTATCTGGCGGGTACCTCCTTTGGTATGCGTGCTTTTGCCGGAAATTTTACCCCGGAGGAGCTGCCGCAGGCCGTACGCTTTGCCCATGACCACGGGGCGCGGGTTCATGTAACCGTGAACACCATGCCCCGCAATGAAGAGGCAGCTGCGCTGCCGGCCTATCTGGAACAGCTGGATGGCGCCGGCGTGGACGCACTGATATTAGCCGATTTGGGTGCTTTTACCATGGCGGGGAAGTATGCACCCCGGTGTGAAAGACACATCAGCACCCAGCAGAGTATTGCCAATTACGCCTGTGCCGCCGCCTGGTACGACCTGGGGGCCAAACGGGTTGTGCTGGCAAGGGAACTTTCCCTGCCGGAGATCCGGGAAATACGCGAAAAAGTGCCAAGAGAATTGGAACTGGAGGTATTTGCCCACGGCGCCATGTGTGTGTCCTACTCGGGACGGTGCCTGCTTTCCAACTACATGACGGGGCGGGACAGCAACCGGGGCGCCTGCGCCCAGCCCTGCCGCTATCAGTACGCGCTGATGGAGGAAAAACGACCCGGAGAGTATTTCCCCGTGTTCGAGGACGAAAAGGGCACCTACATCATGAATTCCCGGGATATGTGCATGATCGACCATCTGCATGACCTGACGGATGCCGGTGTGGATTGCCTGAAAATTGAGGGACGCGCCAAATCCGGCTACTACGCCGCCATCATCGCGGGGGCTTACCGCCACACGTTGGATGATGTGTTTGCCGGCCGGCCTATTGACCCGGTCTGGCGGGATGAGGTGGAGCATGTGAGCCACCGCCACTACGGTACCGGCTTTTTCTATGGACAGCCGGGGCAGTATTATGAAAATTCCCGCTATATCCGTGATTGGCAGATCTGCGCCGTGGTGCAGTCCTGCGACGAGGCGGGAAACGCGGTTTTGTCCCTGCGCAATAAGTTCACCGTGGGAGACACGGTGGAGGTGGTGGGACCGGACTGCAAGCCCTTTACCATGACGGTGCCGCCTATGACGAATGCGGAGGGAGAGGCGCTGGACTGTCCCCGGACGCCTCAGATGCTTTTTAAAATGAAGCTGCCCCGGCCTGTACCGGCCTACAGCTTTGTCCGGCACGCAGTAGAGTTATCGCCTGCCTGAGAAATAAAAAAATCTTCGGTTCTTTTGGAACCGAAGATTTTTTTATTCCGTGACCGTGTCCAGAGGGAGGTCGTCATCCAGCAGTTTTGCTTTTTCGTATTTCTCTTCACACAGCACCATGTAATAAGATAAGGCTACCGGCAGCAGCCCCACCCAGGCGCCCCGCATAGCGAAGAAACGAACGGCGTAAAAGCAGACGACCGCGCCCGCATGGAAAGAAAGAAGGGTGCAGACATAGAAAATCACCTTGCGGAAATGGGCGGTATCATGATCGCATAGAAACTCGGCAAAGGCGAGGGATGCCTGCTTGGTGTTGTTGGTGGAGAAAATGGTGGAGCTGACAAAATCCTGTGCGCCGCTAAAGGAGCTCCACTGAAAGGACATGGCGAAAAAAATGGGGTAAAGGGACAGCAGTATATTCATATCCGCCGGGAAAAAACCCAACATAATAAGAGCCAGAGCGTCAATGAGCGCTGCCAGACGGTGATTGTCCGCATGGAGAAAGTGAGGCAGAAGCACTGTCAGCATAGTGCCCAGCACATACATGAGCAATATGCCGATACGCAGCAGTACCTTTAAACCGCTGCCGCGCAGCGCATCAGCCACCAACTCCAGCAGGTTCATGGTCTGGGCGTTAGCCAGAATGCCGCTGCGGCATAAAAGAGCGTAGGCACCGAAAAAACCGCCCACCGCGGCAAAGGAAAGATGCCGGTAAAAATCTATTTTCTTGCTTAGAATCATGGAACTACCATCTTTTCTGTGGATTTGAAGGCTTTGTAAAAATATTGCCAAGAAGAAAACGCTTTGAATAGTATAGCAGATTGACAGAGGGTTTCAACCCCTGCTGGGCAGAAAATTGCTTGAAAATAAGGGGAGATAGGGACAGGCTTGTTGACAAAGTAATAAATTGTGCTAAAATACAAGAAAGAAAACAGGCAATGAGGAAATGAGCCGGCTGCGGCGGCCTTTCAGAGAGACGGATATTTGGTGCGAGTCCGTCGGCGCGGCACAATCGGCAGCCACTTCTGAGCCAACCGCGAGGAACGGTTCGTCTCATCCGCGATACTGGATGACTGAGATGGCAGAAGCTTCTGCCAAATTAGGGTGGTACCGTGAAGGAAACCTTCGCCCCTATGTGGTGGCGGGGGTTTATTTTTTTATCCGTCCCATCTGTCTGTATACTGAAAAATTGAGAGATAAAGGAGTAATCAATATGGCACATCCCTATCACGGACTAAATGAACTGCGGGAGATGTTTCTGAGCTACTTTGAAAGCAAGGATCATCTGCGCCTGCCCAGCTTTTCGCTGGTGCCTCAAAACGACAAATCCATTCTGCTGATCAACGCCGGTATGACCCCCATGAAGCCCTGGTTCAAGGGGGAGGAGGAGCCGCCCCGACACCGGGTCTGTACCTGCCAGAAGTGTATCCGGACCGGCGACATCGACAATGTGGGCAAGACGGCCCGCCATGGCACCTATTTTGAGATGCTGGGCAACTTCTCCTTCGGCGACTATTTCAAGCATGAGGCGCTGAAATGGTGCTGGGAGTTTCTTACCGAGGTGGTGGGTCTGGAGGCAGATCGCCTGTATCCCTCCATCTATGAAAATGATGACGAAGCCTTTGAGATCTGGAACAAGGAGATCGGAATTCCTGCCGAGCGCATCTTCCGCTTCGGCAAGGAGGACAACTTCTGGGAACACGGCTCCGGCCCCTGCGGCCCCTGCTCCGAGGTCTATTATGACCGGGGAGAGAAGTACGGCTGCGGCAAGCCCGGGTGCACTGTGGGCTGCGAATGCGACCGATATATGGAGATCTGGAACAATGTCTTTTCCCAGTTCGACAACGACGGCAACGGCAATTATACCGAGCTGAAGCAGAAGAATATCGATACCGGCATGGGACTGGAGCGTCTGGCCGTGGCCTGCCAGAATGTGGATTCCCTCTTTGATGTGGATACCGTCATGAATATTACCCGCAAGGTGTCCGAGATCACCGGCGCCTACTATGGCCAGAGCCATAAGAAGGACGTGTCCCTGCGGGTTATTACCGACCATATCCGCTCCGCCACCTTCATGATCTGCGACGGCGTGCTGCCCTCCAACGAAGGACGGGGCTATGTGCTGCGCCGTCTGCTGCGCCGGGCTGCCCGTCATGGAAAGCTGCTGGGCGTCAACCACCCCTTCCTCTATCAGGTGGTGGACACGGTAATCCATGAAAATGAGTGCGAGTATCCCGACCTCCGGGAAAAGCAGAGCTATATCACCAAGGTCATCAAGACCGAAGAGGAAAACTTTGCCCGTACCATTGACGGCGGTATGAAGATTTTCGACGAGATGCTGACTGCTCACAAGGAGAAAAACGAGACGGTTTTCTCCGGCGCGGATGCGTTCAAGCTGTATGACACCTTCGGTTTCCCCATCGACCTCACCGCTGAGATGGTGGCCGAGGAGAATATGACCGTGGACGAAAAGGGTTTCCAGAAGCTGATGCAGGAACAGAAGGAGCGCGCCCGGGAAGCACGGAAGGCACTGGGCGATCTGGGCTGGGCCGGCGTTGAGTTCGGGAAGGAGGTCCCTTCCACCGAGTTCGTGGGTTACGATTGTGACACGGCTGAGGGGAAGATAGTAGCGCTGGTAGCTGAAGAGGAGCTGCGTGAGAGCGTGGGCGCCGGCGTAGAGGCCATCGTGGTGCTGGATCAAACGCCCTTCTACGCGGAGATGGGCGGCCAGGTGGCCGACCACGGCATTATCACCGCCCCGGGCGTGGAGTTTACCGTCACCGATGTGCAGAAGAACAAGGGCGGCAAATATATGCACTACGGTGTGGTGAAAAAGGGCGAGATTAAGGTAGGCGACACCGTTACTGCCGCCATTGATACCGAGCGTCGCCGGGCCATCCGCCGGGCCCACAGCGCTACCCATCTGCTGGATGCGGCGCTGCGTAAGGTGCTGGGCGATCATGTGCATCAGGCCGGTTCTCTGGTGGAGCCCGACCGTCTGCGCTTCGACTTCACCCACTTTGAGGCCATTACCCCGGAGGAGATGGCAGAAATTGATCGCATCGTCAACGACGAGATTCTCAACGGCACACCGGTGGTGACCGAGGTGTTGCCCATTGAGGAGGCACGGAAGAAGGGCGCTGTGGCCATGTTTGGAGAAAAGTACGGCGATGTAGTGCGTGTGGTGGAAATGGGCGACTTCTCCGTGGAATTTTGCGGCGGCACCCATCTGGACAACACCGCCAAGGCAGGCCCCTTCCGCATCAAATCCGAAAGCTCTATTGCCTCCGGCGTCCGCCGGATCGAGGCCGCTGTGGGTAAGCTGTCGCTGGACGTGATGAATAAAAATCAGGAAATGCTGTTCCACGCCGCTCAGATTCTTAAAACCAATCCCGGCGAGCTGGCCGCCAAGGCGGAGCAGCAGGTCAATGAGATCAAGGAGATGCGCCATTGTCTGGAAAAATTTCAGGCCGAGGCATCTCTGGGCGAAGCCAGGCAGTTCCTTACGGCGGCAAAGGATGTGAAGGGTCTGCAGGTGGTGACCTGCAACCGTTCGGGGCTTGACGCCAATACCATGCGCCAGATGGGCGATTTCCTGCGGGACAAGGAGCCTGCTGTGGTGGGTGTGCTGGCCTCCGTCAATGAAGGGAAGATCACGCTGTTGGCTGTCTGCGGCAAGGAGGCCATTGCCAGAGGCATCAAGGCCGGCGATGTCATTAAGACCATTGCGCCCATTGTGGGCGGCCGGGGCGGCGGCAAGCCGGACAGCGCCATGGGTGGCGGCACCGACCTTTTGAAGATCGACGACGCGCTGGCAGCTGTGGACGATTTTGTGTCGGCTAAGCTGTAAAGATAAACTCATTTACAATAATTGATATGAAAGGAGAATAGATGTGAAAAAAGACGAAAACTGCCTGTTTTGCAAGATCGTCAGCGGTGAGATCCCCAGCAAGAAACTGTATGAGGATGAGGTGACGGTGGCCTTTTATGATGTGGCACCTCAGGCACCGATCCATTTCCTGGTGGTGCCGAAAGAGCACATCGCATCAGCCAACGAGCTGACAGCGGCCAACTCCGCCATCGTGGCACACTGCTTTGAGGTGATCGTGAAGATCTGCAAGGAACAGGGGATCACCGATTACCGCATCGTGAACAACTGCGGCGATCAGGCGGGACAGAGCGTAAAGCATTTACACTTTCATGTACTGTCCGGCCGGGATATGACCTGGCCTCCGGGCTGATAGCCAGGGGGAAGGAACATGCAAATAAAAACACACAGGAGAAATTTCTCCTGTGTGTTTTTTAATTAACAGCTTATGCTTTTCGTAAAAAGAGGACACCCAGTGTTTTCGGGCCGCAGTGAGAGGAAACTGTGCATCCGGCCTGGGTGACAAAAACCTCCCGGAAGGGCGCTGTGTTTTTAACCAGCTCCGTCAGCTCTTGCAGCGTGTCCTCCGCTACCTCACCGGAGTGGGTGATGAAGGCAAAATCGGGCAGCACCTCTTTGCCGGCCAGTCGCTCCTGAATGTACTGGGGATAGACCTTCTCCATGGAACCGCGGTATTTTTTGCAGACCACCAGCTTGCCATTTCTCATCTCGAGGCAGGGCTTCAGCCGCAGCATGTTGGCGCCCAGAGCTGTCACGCCGGAGCAGCGGCCGCCCTTCCACATGTATTCCAGCGTGTCCAGCACAAAGCTGGTATCGGACAGGGGAGCCAGACGCCGCAGTTCTCGGGCAATGGTTTCTGCGTCCATGCCCTGATCCCGGAGGAGTGCGCCCTGCAGAGCCAGCAGGCCGCCGCCTGTGCTGAGATGACGGCTGTCTACCACATGGATTCGCTGCTGGCCGTCCTCAATCTCGGCGGCGGCCAGACGGGCGTTCTGATAGGTGCTGGAGAGATCGGAGCTGATATCGATGTGGACAATATCAAAGCCGTCCGCCAAAATGGGACGGAAAAAATGCAGAAATTCCTGGGGGCTGACGGCCGTTGTCTTGGGCAATGTTCCTTTTTGCCGGAAGGCTTCGTAAAGACGGGCCGATGTATAGCTACCGTCATCGGGGAAGCAACTTTCCCCGTCTAAAATGGTCAGCGGAACGGTTCGTATTTCAAAACGCTTTAAAAGTGCCGGTGACAGGTCGCAGGTACTGTCATAGGTGATGCAGACTGGACGCGACAATACAAATTCCTCCTTTGATCCGTAAAAAAATAATTGACTATCAGCAGTATAGCCAATAAACCTCAAACAGACCTCAAAAAAAGAGAAAGAATCTCGATTTATGATTAAAACCATGCTATGATAGAGTAAAGAAACAGCTAAAGGGGGGAATGCGGGTGTTCCGGATTCTGGTGGTTGAAGACGATGAAAGTACCCGGCTTTTGATGTGCGAGGTGCTGCGGGGAGCCGGCTATGAGCCCTGTCCGGCAGGAGACGGTCAGGATGCGCTGGAAGTCATGGAACACCAACAGATTGATCTGGCAGTGGTGGATGTGATGA
>JAAXZS010000088.1 GCA_012719745.1 Clostridiales bacterium
ACCAACAGCTCTGCCTTGGCTTTTTTCATAACCTCCGGGCTGTCCATGGTGCGGATGGCCGCAAGCGCCATCACCTTGGCGGCCGTCAGCATCCCCCTATAGCCGATGGAGCTGGCGGAAAAGGCTGTATTCTGCCAGCTGTGACCCACGTTTCCAAGACAGGCCGTAGCCACGTTGATGCTGAGAGTTGGTACGGCGTACCCTACATCCCCCACATCCGTGGAGCCGGATTCGTAGCTTTTATCACTGTAATTAAAGGGATGCACCGTGGTATGCAGCGGCTTTTGCAGCACCTCATCCAGCGTTTCCGCCGGGAAATAGTCACTCAGTTCCTCCCGGATGGAACGGCGGGTCTCCTTGGAATAGGTGCGGAGAAAACGGCTCGCCAGGGCAAACTCCTCCTCCGTCCACTGGGGCGCGCCCACCTCCTCAAAGGCCTGCTGCGCCACCGCCGCCAGCGTTTTATTAGGCAGATAATCGGAAAAGGCCATGGTGACCTCGTACTTCATCTCCGTCTCCGTCATCAGCGCCGCGCCTTTTGCGATATTCACCACCCGGGCGAAAAGCTCCTGCATCTGGGAGACCTTGGGGGCGCGCACCTCATATTTAATGACAGAATGGCTCTGCACCACGTTGGGAGCGGTGCCGCCGGCATCGGAATAGGCGTAGTGTACCCGGGCCTGAGGCAGCATATGCTCCCGCAGGTAGTTGACACCCACGTTCATCAGCTCCGCCGCATCCAGCGCGCTGCGGCCCAGATGGGGCGACGAACCCGCATGAGCCGCCACGCCGTCAAAGGTGAAGTTGGCGCCCATGATGGCCACCTCACCCTTGGAGGGTACCTCGTTTACCGTGGCGGGATGCCAGGTATAAACAAAGTCCACATCATCAAAATACCCTGCCCGGGCGATGAACTGCTTGGAGCCGGCTCCCTCCTCGGCGGGGCAGCCGAAATAGAGAACAGTGCCGTCCCGATTCTCCTTTTGGAGATATTCCTTCACGGCCACCGCCGCGGCAAAGCTGCCCGCCCCCAGCAGGTTATGGCCGCAGCCGTGGCCGGGGCCATCCGGCTCCACCGGGCATTTCTCCGTGGCACCCGCCTGCTGGCTCAGGCCGTCCAGGGCGTCATACTCCCCTAAAAAACCCATCACCGGTTTGCCGCCACCGCTTTTAAAGGTAGCCAGAATGGCGGTGGGCATATCGGCAAGGCCGGTTTCTACCGTGAAGCCCTCGGCTTTCAGCGCTTCACACAGGGCGGCGGCCGACTTCGTTTCGCAGTAGGCCAGTTCCGCGTAAGACCAGATGTTTTTCGCAAGGTCTACGGCCTTGGAAGCCTTGGCCTCCACGGCTTCATTGACAAAGGCAAGTTGTGTCATATCTTTTCTCCTCTCAGAGCACCTTACTTAAAAATTGACTGGTGCGGGGATTGTGGGGACAGGTGAAGATTTCCTCCGGCGGGGCATCCTCCTGAATGACGCCGTCGTCGATGAACAGCACCCGGTCCGACACCTGCCGGGCAAAGGCCATTTCGTGGGTCACGTTGAGAATAGTCATACCGCTGCGGGCCAGATCCCCGATTACCGCCAACACCTCTTTCACCATCTCCGGGTCCAGCGCCGAGGTGGGCTCGTCAAAGAGCATGACCTCCGGCTCCATGGCAAGGGCCCGGACGATGGCCAGACGCTGCTTCTGTCCGCCGGAGAGTTTCCGGGGATACTCGTCCTTTTTATCCAACAGTCCCACCCGGGTGAGAAGCTTTTCCGCCTCTGCCTCCGCCTGGTCGCGGGGCGTCTTTTTTTCCAGTATAGGGGTCAAAGTGATATTGTCCAGCACCGTCATGTTGGGAAATACGTTGAAATTCTGGAACACCATGCCCATACGCTGTCGGATGATATTGATCTTCTTTTTTTGCGCCGTGATATCTTCGCCGTCAAAGTATACGCTGCCGCCGGTGGGCTCCTCCAGGAGATTGAGACAGCGCAGAAATGTGCTTTTGCCACTGCCGGAGGGGCCGATGACGGACACCACCTCGCCTCGGCGGACAGAGGTGGAAATGCCCCGCAGCACCTGCAGCATGCCAAAATTTTTGCACAGATTTTCCGTTTTAATGATTACGTCAGTCACTTGCCTTCAGTCTCCTTTCAAAGAGCTTCGCCACACGGGACAGAGCAAAGGTTACCACCAGATAGATCAGTCCCACGATGGTCAGGGTGGGGATTTGAATAAAGGTACTGGCCGATACCGTCCGGTAGGCCGTCATCAGCTCCCCCACGAAAAACACGGAGGCAAGGGAGGTCTCCTTGATCATCACAATGAACTCATTGACAAGGGCGGGCAGAATGTTGCGGACGGCCTGGGGCAGGATCACCCGCTGCATCATGTGGCTGTGGGAAAGACCCAGACTGCGGGCGGCCTCCCACTGCCCCCTGTCCACCGCGTCAATGCCGGCGCGGATGATCTCCGAGACGTAGGAGGAACTGTTGATAACCAGTGCCACCACGATGCAGGCCGTGTCCGAAAGCTCAAAGGGTATGATTTTGGGCAGAACCAGCCAGAAAAAATAGAGTTGAAGCAGAATGGGGGTGCCCCGCAGCACCTCGATGTAAACGGAGGCCAGCCCGTGAAGGGGCTTGCACCGGCTCATCCGCAGCAGCGCCACCAGCAATCCCAGTATACTGCCCGCCACCACCGTGATGGCCGCCAGCCACAGTGTACCGCCGAGACCCTGCAAAAAGGTGGAGGAATATTTGCTCCACAGCTTAATGATTGTTTCCACGAATGTATCTCCCGCCGCTTATTCGATGCCCAGTGTCTTGGCGTAGGCGGTATACTCGCTGTACCACTGGGTGAACTGATCGTCGGCCAGCAGCCGTTCGATGGTGCCGTTCACTGCGTCCAGCAGCTCCTGCTCCCCCTTGGGGGCGCCTACGCGGACACCCTCCATGGATTTATCCACGGTAAAAGTGAAGCCCGGCACGATGCTCAGGTTATAGCCGGGGTTGGCGTCGGCATAGAGCTGGCCGTTGGCCGTGTCCACCACGCAGACATCCGCCTTGTTCTCCCCCACCATCAGCATACCGTCCGTCATGGCGGACACACGCTTGAACTCCTTGTACTTGCTTACCTGATTATTCACAAGAGATTCCTGAACGGAACCGCTTTGGGTCACCACCACTGCGTCTGCCAGCGAGTCAATGCCGGTGTATTTGGCAAGATCCGCCGTGCGTACCAGCAGACCGTAACCTGTTTCATCAAAATAGTAGCCCTCCGACATGCCGATGGTCTCCGCCCGCTCGGGGGAATAGGCCATGGCTGAAATGGCCAGATCATATTTTCCCTCCGCGACACCTGCCTGTACGGCGGAAAATTCAAGGGGCACGATCCGCAGTTCCACACCCAGATCCGCGGCAATGGCCTTGGCCAGCTCCATGTCCATGCCCACATACTGCTCGTCTCCGGATTTGGAGGAGTCAATGAACTCGTAGGGGGCAAAATACGGCTCCGTCGTCACCTCGATATACCCCTGTGCCTTAATCTTCTCCAGGCGATTAGCGTATGTACTCTGCTTGCCGGATGTGCCGCAGGCCACCAGGGACAACGCCATGACCGCCGCCAGCATCAGTGTGATCCATCTTTTCATAATTGGTTCCTCCTGTACTTTTTTCTCTCATTTGTCGAACCGAAAGCGGCTCTTTTTTATGTGGCTTATCTTACCGCAAATACTTTACTTAGTCAATGCGCTAATGCACTAATTTGGTAGCTTGTTGAATATTTTGTTTGTATACACAACGTTCATTCTTTGTACAGGGTTATTTTTTATGGATTTTTCCATATTTTGTGCAAATTATTTTTATTGCAGAAAAATGCGTCATTCCTTTATCCATGCTTTTTTACATGTTTTTTTGAATCGTGCAAAGACTATAAAAAGAAATATATATTGAAAGGAGAACCTAATATGCAATTGACCGAAAAAGAAACCCTGCTTGTCAAGGATTTGATTGCCGCGGAAAAGCTTTCCATTGAAAAATATGCCATTGGCAGTTCGGAAGCCAAAGGCGGCGGCTTAAAGAACCTTTTTTCGGAGGTGCGCGCGGTGGAGCAGGCTCACCTGGAGACGTTGCAGGCCATACAGGCCGGGCAGTCCCCCACCGGCTCCGGCAATGCGCCGCAGCCGCAGGTGCCCGCCTCCGTTGCCTACAGCGATGAGCAGGAGAAAAAAGCAGATCAGTATTTGTGTCAGGACGCGCTGAGCAGTGAAAAGCAGATTTCCGGCATGTACGAAACCAGCGTATTTGAATTTGCACAGCCGGAGCTGCGAAAGGCACTCAATAAGATGCAGAGTGAAGAACAGGCCCACGGCGAATTTTTTTATGCGTATATGAGCAAGGCCGGCATGGCCTGCTGAGGGATAACGATGAACGGAAATATGACAAACGGCGAGGTTCCTCTGGGACTGGGTATGGCGTTGGCGGAAAATACGGCGGCGCTGACGCGCTTTGCCGCGCTCTCGCCGCAGCAGCGGCAGGAGTTGATCCATCAGTCCCACGGGGTACAATCCAAGGAAGAGATGCAGCAACTGGTGGCGGAGCTTGTGCAAACGAATCAGTAAATAGGACAAGCAAAAAAAAGCCCGGCCGAAGCCGGGCTTTTTTTGCGTTGGAACTGCCGTAATTTAACCAAAGACGGTCAGGTCGCCAGTGACAGGCGTAATACCGCTATAGTTGCTATCGGCCATTGTGAAGGTGGGGGTTACGCTCTTCCGATCGTTTACTACGGCCACAGTCGACGTTTGCTGGGTCAGTGTAACAGGCTGCGGTACGCTGATGGGATCATGGTTGGCGTCTGAGCTGTTTTGCGCTACATAAAAACTGATGCCTCCCGCGGTATAAGGAACATTGGGAAAGGAAGCGATACCGTCGGTGATGCTTACGGTGTCACCGTACCGCGCAGCGCCGGTTTGATTACTTAACTGCAAAACGCCAGAGGTAATGTTGACCCCCAGATCGTCCTTAACGGTCACCTGCATGGTACCGTTGGCTGCAATGCTGATCGCCACCGCAGTGGTGGTAGGGGTGATGGTAAAGGGCACAATTGTACCGGATTCATAGCCGGGAATATCGGTGGAAACAAAGGTATAACTACCTACCGGCAATGTGACGGGTCCGGTAGAGCTGCCATTGAGAAAGTTGATGCTGTAATTGGTTGCCGCCATAGGGTAATTCCTCCATTAATATCAGTCAAGCCCGGATAGCTGGCATCGGAAGCAGTAAAGCACACCAGTACCGCCGGGGGTAAACGTAGGGGACGGGAGAACACAAAATTTAGGCGGCGGCATTCACCGGGCGGCAGATATAACCACTTCTTTATACCGCCGGGATTAAGCCCACATATATTTCGCACAGCCACGGTATAGCGGCCTGCCGGCAGAGCAACGGAAACTGTCTGCTTCGCGTCGGCAAAATCTTTAAAAACAAGACAACCGCAAACTGTTGTGATCTGTATACAGAAGGGTAGGCAGCCTGTCTGAGGCGCCAGACACTGTATCAGGATCTCTGCATTGCGTTCCATTGAATAATGCCAACCTTTCCGGGTAATTCGTGTAAACATAAGCTTTACACTTCTACAGACTATGCGCGGGCAGCAGTTGTTGACACAATGCTTTCTTCTTTGCAAGTTTTTCTTTATGGATTGACAAAGACACAGCCGCATATTACAATGGTTCTACCGAAATGAGTGGTGGAGTCTGTCATAGGACGTCGAGGCGTCTTATTTATTTTGGTGTGTTTTACCGTGGGGTAGGAATCACGGCGGGACGCGAATTTGCTGCCGGTTGATTGCAGAGGACAGAACACTTTTGTTCTGTCCTCTTTTTTTATCCGGAAACCAAAATGGGGAGCCTTCGCCCTTTCTTTCGCCACGCAACGGAAAGGAACGAAATAATCATGAACTACGAATATCTCATCTCCATCGCCGTCTATATGGCGTCGGTCATTTGCATCGGCCTTGTCTGCGCCAAGCGGGCCAACAAGAATACGGAGGCCTATTTTTTGGGTGGCCGTTCCTTGGGGCCATGGGTCTCCGCTATGAGTGCCGAGGCCAGCGATATGAGCGGCTGGCTTTTGATGGGCCTGCCGGGCCTTGCCTACTGGAGCGGCCTTGCCAGCGCCGGATGGACGGCCATCGGTCTGGCCGTAGGTACATATCTCAACTGGCTCATCGTCTCCAAACGCCTGCGGCGCTATAGCATCCGGGTGGAGGCCATTACCATTCCCGAGTTTTTCTCCAAGCGATTCCATGAGAAAAACCATGTGCTGCTTATTATCTCCTCGCTGCTGATTATCGTGTTTTTCACGCCCTATGCCGGCAGCTGCCTCATGGCCTGCGGGAAGCTGTTCTCCCAGCTCTTCGGCGCGTCCTATAACACCATGGTCATTATCGCGGCGGTTTTTGTGCTGGTCTATACGTTTTTGGGAGGCTTTCTGGCCGAAAGCGCTTCGGACTTCATGCAGGCCATCGTCATGATCATCGCCCTGATTACCGTCTTGTTTCTGGGCATCTCCCATGCCGGCGGTCTATCTGCCGTCATCGCCAACGCCCAGGATATTCCCGGCTTTTTGAGCTTTCTCACCTCCGCCTCCCCCACCGGTGAAGTCAGCGGCGGCGCGGCGGTGTTTGGCGCGGCGGTACCTATCGGCTTTACCGCCATTCTCTCCGGTCTTGCCTGGGGGCTGGGCTATTTCGGTATGCCCCAGGTGCTGCTGCGGTTTATGGCCATCCGCTCCGAATCCGAGCTGACACGCTCCCGCCGGGTGGCCATCACCTGGTGCGTCATCTCCCTTTTTGCCGCCATCTCCATCGGCGTCATCGGGCGGGTGCTCTTCCCCACCGCCTACATGGCCTACGGCGCCGGCAGCACGGAAAACATCTTCATTCTCACCGCCACCACGCTGCTGCCCGCTATTCTCGCGGGATTGATCTGCGCCGGTATTCTGGCGGCGGCTATCAGCTCCTCCGATTCCTACCTACTGCTCTCCGCCTCCGCCATTGCCAAAAACGTTTATCAGGGCCTGCTGAAAAAGAACGCCACCGAAAAGCAGGTCATGTGGGTTTCCCGCATTGTGCTGATCCTCATCACCGTTTTTGCCATCTTTGTGGCCACAGGACAAAATCAAGTAATTTTTAGCATCGTTGACTTCGCTTGGGCCGGCCTTGGCGCCTCCTTTGGCCCCCTGATGCTTTTCTCCCTGTTCTGGAAGCGCACCACCTACCCTGCGGCCGTGGCCGGCATGATCTCCGGCGGCGTATCCGTCTTTATCTGGAACTTCTTTGTCAGCAAGCTGGGGGGCATCTTCGGCGTGTACGAACTGCTGCCCGCCTTCATCATCTCCAGTCTTGTGATTGTAATTGTCTCCCTGGGCGGAAAGGAACCGACCCCGGAAATGCAGGCGGATTTTGCCTCCACCTGCTCCGCCGCAAAAGAAAACGCCTGATACGGCAAAAAATACCCGTCGTAAAAACGACGGGTATTTTTTTGTATAGGGAGAAAAGTGCTGTGCTACTTGCCGCGGCAGTTACAGCAGTCCGGCGGGTCGCCGCACTCCACATAGCTGCTGCCGGGGATGGCCTCCAAGCCGTATCGAACCGGGATCTTGATACGGATCCGCTGGGTAATGATGATGTTGCAGTATTCACCGCAGGGGTCTGCCGCACAGGTTACCATGGGCTCGCCGCAGCACGCCGTCTCAATCCTGCCGATGATGGTGCTGGGCCGCAGCTCAATGGGGATGCTGACATCGGCATATTCGTAGCCCACCTTATAGCAGCCTTGCGCGCAGGGGGCGCCTGTCTCACCAAGCACAGGATGGAAGACGTCATGCATCATCAGGCGTCTTCCTTATCGCAGTTCTTGCAGATGTCCTCCTCGGAGGCGCCCAGGCAGTCCACATAGGTGTCGCCCGGGGTCGCCGTCGCGCCGAACTCCACAGGTACCGCCACGCAGAGCTTCTGAGAAATGGTAAAGGTGCAGGTGCCCGCTTTTTTGCCGGGACAGGGTGTATCGCCCGCCTTGACAACGGGATCGCCGCAGCAGGTGGTGGATGTGCCCAGCGTCTTGGCAAAGGGCGTCACCGTCACGGGGACGCACACGGACAGGGACTGATATCCTACCGCCGGGCAGGTCGTATCGCTGCCGCCGACCCTATGTGCTACCGGCCGCCGCCGGGGCTTTTTTTCTTTTGGGCGAAAAGGAAGAAAAAACAGTCTCATTTTTCCTCTGTGTCCCACGAAAAACGCCTGCCGAAAAAATTTTGGCAGGCGTTCCTTATAGCATTTGTGTAATGCATTATTCCTTTACAGAATCTGTGTTCTCAGCCAGATCATTTGTGTCCATAGAATTGCGGTAGACCACATACCGGTCAAAGAGGTACTCTGTGACCAGATTCAGCACCATGTTGATGACCGTCACCCAGTTACCGTTCCAACCCAGGGCACTTTCCAGAAAATTGCCGCCGATGGTGCTGATGGGGGTGAACACGCAGTAATACCCGAACACCTTCAGCATAGCCGTGGGCACATTGGCGGTGGACTTGAAGGTAAAGCGGCGGTTGATGGTGAAGTTCCACAGCACCGACAGGATCAGCGCCACCAGATAGCTAATCCAGTAAGTGATGTGCAGGGCGTTATACATGAGGGCAAAGGTGCCCATCTCGATGGCACCGGCGCTGATGGAAAACAGCACGAATTTCACCGTGCGCCAAAGTTCCTTATGCTTATCTCTCTCCATATTATTTCTCTCCTATTTTTTTGGCATACTTGGTAAGATACACCGCACGCATCAGGTACACATCCGCCAGCGGCAGACGGCATTTGATACCCAGCGCCTGTGTGTGGAGCCAAGCGACACAGGCCTTTTCCGCCAACAGACACTGGGCCCGGCAATCCGCCTCCGTCTTGGCGCGGCACACAACGCCCACGCCCGGAACGAGGATGGTATTGCTTTTTTCCAGTCCCTGCAGCACTGCA
>JAAXZS010000098.1 GCA_012719745.1 Clostridiales bacterium
AACAGATTCTATCTGTTCAGCCCCGACTTTTTTCAATGCCGAAAAAAAGATTTGTCATTTTGGAAACTTCATTTCCTCATCCATCTTTATGAATCCATATTTTTTATACAAGAGTCGACCCAGGTCTGTTGCTTCCAGAGAAATAGCGGTAACGCCTCTGCCTTTGGACTCTTTTACCAGCAGATCTAATATTTGATAGCCGATTCCCCGTCTTCGGTACGCAGGGGACGTATACATATTCATGATATATGCTTTATGCCCGCTGGGATTGCAGTAGGTCGGCATGACTTGAAAAAAACTTACGCCGCCGCATCCGGCAAACTGATTGTCGTCAAAGGCCAGATACGCAATATGTGTGCCGTCGCAAAGCGCCTTGCTGTAATAGCTGTGCGTTCTTTCCTTTATATCACCCATATCGGCACCAGCCGACAGTTTGTTAGCTGCCCTCAACACTTCTATTCGTGTTTCCGTTAAAAAGTCAAGATCCTCTATTGTCGCCTTTTCGAATAATAGTTTCATGCTGCCTCACCTGTCCGATTTTCGTTTTTACCGGGGTTTTATACCTGCCAAATATATAAAAAGCAGCGCTCTTATGAGCGCTGCTTTTTTGTATAAGAATTAGAAGCAGCCCTGCTCCATCATAGCCTCAGCAACCTTCTTGAAGCCAGCGATGTTGGCGCCAGCCACCAGATCGTAACCCAGGCCATACTCGGCAGCAGCCTCGGCAGATACTCTGTGGATGGTCTCCATCATCTTATGCAGCTGTGCATCCACTTCATCCGCGGTCCAGACCAGACGCTCGGAGTTCTGAGCCATTTCCAGAGCGGAAACGCCCACGCCGCCGGCGTTGACAGCCTTGGAAGGAGCAACGAGGATGTGCTTCTGCTGACGCAGATAGTTCAGAGCATCGTTGGTAGTGGGCATATTGGCCACTTCGATGTAGTACTTCACGCCGGAAGCAGCAATCTTTTCAGCAGACTCCATCTTGACGTCGTTCTGCATGGCAGCGGGCATATAGATGTCCACATCCTTGACACCCCAGCACTTGGCACCGGGAACAAACTCGCACTTGAAGTGATCTGCATAGGGCTTGCAGTGCATGGGATCTTCCGCACGCATCTTCAGGATGAAGTTCAGCTTCTCGTCGGTGATAACGCCGTCGGGATCGTGAACATAACCGTCAGGGCCGGCAAAGTAAGTCACCTTGGCACCCAGCTGAGAGGCCTTCTTCATGATGCCCCAGCCCACGTTGCCGTAACCGGAAATGGCAATGCGCTTGCCTTCAATGCTGTCATTCTCGTGCTTCAGGACTTCCTGCAGATAATACACCGCGCCGTAACCGGTGGCTTCGGGACGAATCAGGCTGCCGCCGTAAGAGAAGCCCTTACCGGTGAGAACGCCGTTCTCCCAGACGCCCTTCAGACGACGATACTGGCCGTACAGATAGCCGATCTCGCGGCCGCCCACACCCATATCACCGGCGGGAACGTCCACATCGGGCCCGATGTAACGATAGAGAGCCGTCATAAAGCTCTGGCAGAAACGCATGACCTCGGCGTCGGACTTGCCGGCGGGATCAAAGTCGGAACCACCCTTGGCGCCGCCAATGGGCAGGCCGGTCAGGCTGTTTTTGAAGGTCTGCTCAAAGCCCAGGAACTTGATGATGCCTTCATACACGTTCTTCTGGAAACGAAGACCGCCCTTGTAGGGCCCGATGGCACCGTTGAACTGGCAGCGCCAGCCGCGGTTGGTATGCCATTTGCCGGCATCGTCGCACCACACCACGCGGAAAGTAAACATGCGCTCCGGCTCTACCATGCGGTTGAGCAGGTCGACCTTCTCATATTCAGGATGAGCCTCGATAACGGGTTCCAGGGAACTGAGGACTTCCTCAACGGTCTGAACAAACTCCGGCTCATTGCCATGCTTGGTCTTGACGTTTTCAATTACGCTGGCCAGATAAGCATTCATAGATTTTTGCCTCCTCAAAATTTGTCCTGTTTGGACATTGTCTGACGGATTTCGATTTGTATCTCTTTCCATCAATTCTGATGATAACACCAATCTGTCCTTTTCTCAAGGGGTTTACCAGGAATTCCCCCTCCTGTCTTTGTACAAAATAGTCCGTCTTTTTTGTGCATATTGTTGAGTCCGTTTTTTACTTTCCACTTAACTTTTCCGTGCATTTGTCCGTCTTTATTCTTTTGATTGGTACTTTTTCAATTTAAAGTGTTTATTTAGTGAAATTACCATCTGCATTTTCGACACTTCCCGCCCTTCCGCTTATTGACTTTTCATAAATAGTCTTTATAATATCTATGGAGTAATTTTTAGGAGGCTGCTTATGCACTACTATCCCATTACCATTGCCGGTTTAAAACGCGATCTGCCCATCTGCAAAGTGTCAGATTCTCTTTATATTGGTGCTTTCGTCATGTTCGGTGACGCCGAAATTACCGTGGCCTGCGCCCGGGAGCTGCTGAAGCTGGCTAAGCCCGGCAGCTATGACTACATGCTTACCGCCGAGGCCAAGAGCATTCCCCTGATTCATGAAATGGCCCGTCAGAGCGGCGCCGAAACTTATTTCATTGCCCGCAAAGGAATGAAGGTTTATCTGACCGACGCCATTCATGTGACGGTCCGCTCCATCACCACTCAGCACGATCAAGAGCTATACCTCAGCGGGGCAGATGCCGCCAAGATCCGCGGCAAGCGGATTCTTATTGTGGACGATGTGATCTCCACAGGCGAGTCCCTGCAGGCCATGGAGGCTCTCGTGGCCCAGGCAGGTGGCATCGTCACAGGCCGCATGGCTGTTCTGGCCGAAGGCGACGCCCAGAAGCGTTCAGATATTCAATTTCTGGAGCCCCTGCCCGTTTTTAACCCGGACGGCACTGTCAAATAATGTTTGCTCGTAAAAAGCTGAGGCTGTGAAAGCAGCCCCGGCTTTTTTTATTTATTTACCTATATTTGCATGGACATTTGGCATTAGTTGTGTTAATATGTGATATTAATAAATCAGATGCTGTCGGATTTAATAAGGAGGGATCACCATTGTCTGTTAATGAAAGTTATGCGGGTAAAATCAATCGCAAGCTGTTGAAGAAAATGCGGATCATTGATGTGGCCGCGGGACGTGAAAACGCGGATCTTGTTTTAAAAAATGCCGTCTATGTCAATGTGTTTTCCAATGAACTCTGCCAGGGAGATATCGCCGTGGCAGAAGGATTGATCGTAGGCATGGGCTCCTACAGCGGCGCGGTGGAGGTAGATGTGTCCGGCAAAATTGTCTGCCCCGGCTTCCTGGACGCACACATCCACCTGGAAAGCGCCCTTGTCACTCCCAAGGAATTTGCCCGGGCGGTACTGCCTCACGGCACCACTACCGTTATCACCGATCCCCATGAGATTACCAACGTGATGGGCACCGACGGTATCGACTATATGCTGCAGGCCACGGAAAATCTGCCGGTGGATGTGCGCTTCATGCTGCCCTCCTGCGTACCGGCCACCCCTATGGATGAGTCCGGCGCCAATCTGGATTACCGTGCCATTGATTCCTTCTATGAACACCCCCGTGTGCAGGGGCTGGCGGAGATGATGAACTCCTACGGCGTGATCCACAACGATTCGGAGGTGGTGGCCAAAATTGTGGCCTCCCAGGCGCACCACAAGAAAATAGACGGTCACGCCCCCTGCCTCATGGGCAACGACCTCAACGCCTATGTGGCTGCCGGCGTCTATTCCGACCACGAGTGCTACGATCTCTCCGACGCCATTGCCAAGCTGCAACGCGGACAGTTCATCATGATTCGAGAGGGTACCGCCGCCCGCAATCTGGAGGCCCTGGCTCCCCTTTTGTGTGACAAGTACATCGAGCGGTGCATGTTCTGCACCGACGACAAGCACCCCAATGACCTGTTGGAAAAGGGGCACATGGACTACATCGTCAAGGAGGCCATCCGCTACGGCGTCGACCCCATCATCGCCATCCGGGCCGCCTGTCACAATGCCGCACGGTACTTCCTGCTGAACAACCGGGGCGCCATCGCCCCCGGCTATCTGGCCGACTTTGTCATTATCGACAATTTCCATGATTTTAACATTGAGATGGTCTATAAGCGGGGCAAGCTGATGTATGACGGTGAGGTGAAGGACTTTGACGCGCCGGAGATCGATCCCTATCTGGTACAGCGAGCCCACAATACCTTCCACGTGGATCGCCTGACCACCGACGACTTTACGGATAAACGACCCCGGGGCGTCATCGGTCTGATCCCCGGCGAAATCGTTTCCGAAGATGCCGGCTATTCTGATAAAATCGACATTGCCAATGACATTTTGAAAATTGCCGTCATCGAGCGCCACAAAAATACCCACCACATCGGCATCGGGTATATCAAGGGTTACGGCCTCAAGCGCGGCGCCGTGGCCACCAGCATCTCCCACGATTCCCACAACATTATTGTGGTGGGCACCAGTGAAGAGGAAATGGCCGATGCCGCCAACCGCATTCTGGACGACAAGGGCGGTATCGTCGTCATGGCGAAGGGAAAGGTTCTGGGCGAGGTGGCCCTGCCCATTGCCGGCCTCATGAGCGAGGATTCTCTGGTAATGGTCAACAGCTCTTTGGAGTTCGCCAAGGACCAGGCCTTCTCTCTGGGAGTCTCTCGAGGCATCGATCCCTTTATGACGCTGAGCTTCATGAGCCTGCCTGTCATTCCCACGCTGCGGCTGACCACCCGAGGCGTCTTTGATGTGGAGACGCAAAAATACGTTTGATTAACAGCATGCTGAGGCTGCATCCCTGTGGGATGCAGCCTTGCCTTTTTATGAGGAGTGGCTTATAATAGCAACTATATAAATTATGAGGAGAGAACGTCTGTGATCTATGTGCTGCTGCCTTTCTCCGCACTGTTTGCCCTGTATCTGCATCAGGAAAACCGCTATCGTTTTCAGGCCGCCACCGCTTTAAAAGTGACACTGACAGTGACGCTGTGTCTGTGTCTTCTTTGGGGACTCTTCCGGACATTCACCCCTGTACGCCTGCTGGTGCTGGGCGGCATGTGCTGTGCCGTGGTCGGTGACTATTATTTGCAGTACATTCAGCGGAACAATCAAAAATTCATTCGGGGAATTCTCGCCTTTAGCATCACGCAGCTTTTTTATCTGGCCGCCTTTTATCTGGTGGTACCCTTCACGGGAACCGAGTTGCTCTGCCTCCTGCCGTTTGCAGCACTGTCACTTTTTATCAAACTCCATTTTAAATGGAACACCTCCGCCGCTGACCCAAGGTTGTCTGTGTATACGGGACTGGTCACGTTGACTGGCGCAAAGGCGGCCTCCCTTCTCCTTGCGATGCCCTCTTCCCCGGCGCTGGTGCTGACGGCACTGGGCGGCATTCTCTTTTATCTCTCCGACATGGTACTGGGTATCTGGAATTATCAGAACTCCCACATACTGCTGGCAGATCTGAACTGGTTTCTATACTTCTACGGGCAGTTTCTCATTGCTGCCGGGATTCTATTTAAACGGATATAATAAGCCGGTGGATTTTTACCACCCTTTTCAATCTCAGAAAGGATTACGAACATGATACAATTGATCGACAAAGGCATGTATCTGGTAAACGGCGTTCCCTGCGAGACCTCCGCCGTTTCCGCCACGGAGGCCAAAAAAGAGACCATGGCTTACCGCATTCTGCAAGCCCACAATACTTCCGGCAATCCGGAGAGCCTTCGGATTCGGTTTGACGCCATGGTGTCCCATGACATTACCTATGTGGGCATTATTCAACAGGCCCGGGCCTCCGGCATGAAGGAATTCCCCCTGCCCTATGCCCTGACCAACTGTCACAACAGCCTTTGCGCCGTGGGCGGCACCATCAATGAGGACGACCATGTGTTCGGTCTCTCCGCCGCCAAAAAATACGGCGGCATTTATGTGCCCGCCAACCAGAGCGTTATCCACTCCTACGCCCGGGAGGCGCTAAGCCGGTGCGGCTCCATGATCTTAGGCTCCGACTCCCACACCCGTTACGGCGCGCTAGGCACCATGGCAGTGGGCGAGGGCGGGCCGGAGCTTGCCAAGCAGCTTTTGAAAAACACCTGGGATGCTCCTATGCCTCAGGTGGTGCTGGTGTATCTTACCGGCAAGCCCCGTGTAGGCATCGGCCCCCACGATGTGGCTCTGGCGCTGATTAAGGCCACCTTTAAAAACGGGTTTGTGAATAACCGGGTATTGGAATTTGCAGGCCCCGGCATTACGGATCTGCCTATCGACTTCCGCAACGGTATCGACGTGATGACGACGGAAACTACCTGCCTGTCCTCTATCTGGGAGACGGACGAGATGACCCGAGGCTTTTACGAGACCCACGCACGGCCGGCGGATTACGCGCCGCTGCATCCGGGCAAAACAGCTTACTATGACCGGATGATCCATTTGGAGCTGGACAAGGTGGAATCCATGATCGCACTGCCCTTCCATCCCTCCAACGCCTATACCATCCACGAATTTCTCCAGAACGCGCCGGAGCTGTTGCGAGGCGTAGAGGACGAGGCCAAACGCCGCTTTCCCAAGACAGCCCCCCACCTAACCGACAAGATCCATGACGGCGGCGTCTGGGCCAATCAGGGCGTTATTGCCGGCTGTGCCGGCGGCCTTTTCGACAACATCACGGAAGCCGCCGATATTCTGCGGGGCGGCAGCACCGGCAGCGGCTATTTCACGCTGGATGTCTATCCCACCTCCGTACCGGTTTCCATGGAGCTGACCAAAATTGGCGTCACCAATGACCTGCTTGCCACCGGTGCCGTCATGAAACCCAGCTTCTGCGGCCCCTGCTTCGGCGCCGGGGATGTGCCGGCCAACAACGGTCTGTCCCTGCGGCACACCACCCGCAACTTCCCCAACCGGGAGGGTTCCAAGCCCGGCGAGGGCCAGTTTGCCGGCGTCTTTCTGATGGACGCCCGCTCCATTGCCGCAACAGCCAAAAACGGCGGCCGCATTACCGCGGCCACCGATGTTGCCTATGTGCCGGAGCATCACACCTATCACTTTGACGGGCAGGTCTATCAAAACCGGGTCTACAACGGTTTCGGCAAGGCCGATCCCTCTGTTGAGCTGATTATGGGGCCCAATATTACCGACTGGCCCGCCATGTACGCTCTTTCCAAGAATCTCCTGCTGGAGCTGGCCGCCGTCATTCATGATCCGGTGACCACCACCGACGAACTGATTCCCTCGGGGGAGACCTCCTCCTACCGCAGCAATCCCCTGCGGCTGGCCGAATTTACCCTCTCCCGCCGGGTGCCCGACTATGTGCCCCGGGCCAAAGCAGTGGCCGCACAGGAAGTCCAACGCCGCGCAGGCGATGCCTCCGACCGGCTTAAAACACTGCTGCACCGTGTGGGTAATGTCGAATCGCTTCTGGATGACACCCAGTTCGGCTCCTGCGTCTTTGCCACCAAGCCCGGCGACGGCTCTGCCCGGGAGCAGGCGGCCTCCTGCCAGAAGGTGTTGGGGGGCTTCGGCAACATCTGCTACGAATTTGCCACCAAGCGCTACCGCAGCAACTGTATCAACTGGGGCATTCTGCCCTTTACGCTGGACGAGGGTACCCCCTTTGATTACGCCCCCGGCGACTGTGTCTTTGTTCCCCATATTCGGGAGGCCGTGGAACAGGGACTGGAGAATATTCCCGCTCAGGTACTCTGCGAAGATGGTTCCTGCCATGATCTGACACTGCACATCCGGGGCCTGACGGAAGATGAAAAAGAAATTATCTTAGACGGCTGTCTGATGAACTACTATGCCAAAAAAAATCAATAAACGGGAGGCATCCATGAGTAAAATACAGATGAAAACGCCGCTGGTCGAGATGGACGGCGACGAAATGACCCGCATCCTCTGGCAAATGATTAAAGAGCAGCTGTTGCTGCCCTTTGTGGACTTGAAAACCGAATACTACGATCTGGGTCTGCTGCACCGAAACGAGACCCGGGATCAGGTCACCGTGAACGCCGCCAACGCCACCAAGCGGTTGGGCGTGGGCGTCAAGTGCGCGACTATTACCCCCAACCGTCAGCGAATGGAAGAATACCCCCAGCTGACGGAAATGTGGAGAAGCCCCAACGGCACCATTCGGGCCATTCTGGACGGCACTGCCTTCCGCGCCCCCATCGTTCTGCCCTTTATCAAGCCGGTGGTCAAGACCTGGGAGGCGCCCATTACTGTGGCACGCCACGCCTACGGCGATATGTACAAGGCCGTGGACATGCAGACGGAGGAACCGGGTGAAGCTATGCTGACCTTTCGGGGTGTCAGCGGCACGGAAAAGACACTTTCTGTCCAAAAGGTGGACGGCCCCGCTGTCTGGCAGGCTCAGCACAACAAGGAAAATAGCATTCGGGCCTTCGCCCGCTCCTGCTTCCAGTATGCGGTGGACACCCGGCAGGATCTATGGTTTTCCACCAAGGACACCATTTCCAAGATCTACGACGGCGACTTCAAGCGCATTTTTGAGCATGAATACAAGGACTATCAGGCGCAGTTTGAAAAGTTGGGCATTACCTACTTCTACACCCTTATTGACGACGCTGTGGCCCGCGTGATTCGCTCTAAGGGTGGCTTTATCTGGGCGCTGAAGAATTACGACGGTGATGTGATGAGCGATATGATTGCTTCTGCTTCCGGCAGTCTTGCCATGATGACCTCCGTGCTGGTGGCACCTGACGGTACCACCGAATATGAGGCCGCCCACGGCACCGTCACACGCCACTACTATAAGCACCTTAAGGGAGAAGCTACCTCCACCAACCCCATGGCCACCATCTATGCATGGAGCGGTGCGCTGCGGCGGCGGGCACAGATGGACGGTCTTTCCGATCTGGCCGCCTTTGCCGACAAGCTGGAGGCTGCCTGCGTGGAGACACTTTCCGCCGGTATTATGACAAAGGATCTGGCCTCTCTTGTGGAGGACGGTACCATCACTCCCCGGGCCGTGACCAGCGAGGTGTTTATTGGAGCCATCCGGGAGCGGCTGAGTGCAAAGCTGGCGTGACAAATAACCGGCCTTTTACAGGATAAGATGTAAAAAAGGTGTGTACCTGTCAGTACACACCTTTTTTCTGTTATTTTTTATTTTGTTTTGCCTTGTCGTCCAAACCAGAAAAATGTCATAGGCCAGATGGCACCGGCAAAAAATACCACAATCATATACCGAATGGCATGTGCCCAGTTGCTGCCGGCAAAAAGGACATTAAGAGGTGCCTTCAGGCCGGATTTTATGGTCAGCAACAGCCCCAGTCCCAGCACTACCTTTAAAATCTGTGCCCACCAGACTGCCTTCGTATCAAAATGAATATACCGGTGATCCACCCATACAGCCAAAAGCAATCCAATTGTCGACCCCAGCAGCTTATAGGCATTTTCCGTGCCGTTGGTCAGATTATCCATGTCAATGGTCGCCGGGAAGGGATAGAGTTCCACATACAAGAGATAGGCCATGCTGAACACAAGCATGGCAAAAATTAAACGGTAGAGTATGCGTGGATCGCTGTCGGAGCGCTGCATAATCGGATAAAACAGCAGCACCAGAACCGCCTCGGTTATGAAGGCTACCCCCACATCCAGCGGCGTATGAACCCCCAGATACATCCGGGAAAAAGGCACAAGAATCAGTAGCACAATGCAGACCACCCTTAGCCACTTTCTATCGGTGAACCGGGCAATTCCGCCAAAGGTACCCACGGCAGACTGAGTATGGCCGCTGGGAAAAGAATAGCCGGTTGCCTGCGTCCGGGCGCTCTCCACGATGGTAAAGTTCGGGTCAATCACCCAGGGCCGGGGAATACAAAATACCAGCTTCAGAAACTGACTGAGTACCGTTCCCATATAACCTACAGCCAGCAGATAATATCCATTCCGTTTATTGATACACCAGAATACAATCACCGCAAGCACAATAAAGATGGTTTCCTCGCCCAAATGGGTAATAAGCGAAAAAAATGTGTCTGCGGCAGGAATACGAATTTGCTCCAGGAAATATAAAAATGCCATAGGCGTCTCTCCTTCCAATCGTGTTTACTATACATTATTTTAATGGAAATCGCAAGCAATTCTCTTGCCGCACCTGCCGTTTCATGGTATGATGAGCGCGAAAGGCAGGTTGAGACAATGGAAATAGCAAAGTATCTGAATATATTGGAAACAGCTGAGCGCCTGAAGGATACCACACGGCATTCCTATACCTCAGGCGGCCGTCACGAGAGTGTGGCCGAGCATAGCTGGCGGCTTTGCCTAATGGCCTATTTCCTCCGGGACGAATTTCCGGAGCTGAATATGGATAAGGTGCTACACATGTGCCTGCTTCATGATATGGGCGAGGTGTTTACCGGCGACATTCCCTCCTTCACCAAAACCAAAGGGGATGAGGAAAAAGAATCCACTTTGCTTCAAAACTGGATTGCTTCCCTCCCTGCTCCCTATCGACAGGAGACAGAAGATTTGTTTCAGGAAATGGAGGTGCTTTCCACCGGAGAAGCCAAACTGTATAAAGCACTTGATAAGCTGGAGGTCATCGACCAGCATAACCGGGCGGATCTTTCTACCTGGATCCCGCTGGAATATGACCTAAACCTTACCTATGCTGATGAGCAAGTGGCCCACTCCCCCTATTTGAAAGAGCTGCGCGCCGCTATGCGGGTGGAAACTGTTGAAAAAATAGGGAAGAGTAGCTGATACCGCATTTATTCTATAATAAAAAAGAGACATCCTTTTGGATGTCTCTTTTTTGTGTTGGCGCTACCTATCTTCCCGGGCCGTTGCCAGCCAAGTATTGTGGGCAGAAACGAGCTTAACTTCCGTGTTCGGGATGGGAACGGGTGGACCCTCGTCCTAATCAGCACCAACTATTTGAACCGCAGTAACGGTTGCAAACACTATCATATGCACTTGTATCGCATTTGTCAAGGCCTTCCATGCCTCAGAAACAATTCTAAGGGAAAAATGGTGACCCGTACCGGATTCGAACCGATGTTAAAGGCGTGAGAGGCCTCTGTCTTAACCACTTGACCAACGGGCCGTATTCGCGCTGTATCTATCTTAAAGCATGAACCTGGTGTCCATGAAATAAGCTTGGTACACCATCAGGGACTCGAACCCTGGACACCCTGATTAAGAGTCAGGTGCTCTACCAACTGAGCTAATGGTGCATACGGAATGTCTTATACACCACTTTCGTGGTATTGCACCCTCAAAACCGAACAATGTATGAGTGGAGAAAGGAAGGCTAATTGCCTGCATAAATTGTAGGTCAAGCCCTCGGGCTATTAGTACAGGTCAGCTCCACACGTTACCGTGCTTTCACCTCCTGCCTATCAACC
>JAAXZS010000024.1 GCA_012719745.1 Clostridiales bacterium
CTTGTAATAGAGATCCGCCTTCTTCCAGACGGTTTCCGTGTCCGCGATAACGGCCCCTACCGCCTGGTAAGCCTCATCCGAAAAACCGCTGCCCACGCCGGCGCCGGTCTCCACATACACCGTGTGGCCATGCCGTACCATTTCGTTCACCGTGGCCGGTGTCGCCGACACCCGAAACTCGTTTTCCTTGATCTCCTTTAAAATGCCTATTACCATTGTGCTTTGCCTCACTTTCCATTTTGTTTCATATGCTTTATACATATGCCGCATTTTGATTTTGTATGTTAGATTGTCGACATCTATCGTTGCCTGAATTGTATACCGTTTGTGAGCAAAGTCAATTATTTCCTGCGCTGTATTAAAAACCTTAACGGTTGCTTAATGCGTAGTGGCATTTTGCAGGTGTTTTTTTACAATATTGCCCCTCAAATTTGCACATATATGACAATAGCGGGATTCCGTACAGCTGCGGCTGTACGGAATCCCGCCTGGTTTTCATTATGTAGCGTTGTTTTTATGCAGCGTCTTTTGCAGCGCCGGAATCCGGTCTGCTTCCTGCCCGCGCATATCGGAAGCAGCATTCTCTGTTCTTACCGATCAGATATGCTGATAATGGCATATGTCTCTTTGTCCCAGATCGATGTCCTTCAGCAGTGCCTCCACGCCCTTTTCCGCATCCCGGTCACGGAATGCCTCGTAAATACGGGTATGAATGTCCAAAGACATGCTGTTATCCGTGGAGCCATCCCAGAACAGCAGATACGTTGCCACCTTATTGTGCAGCTCATTGAGATATTTTTCGTAATACGGGTTGTGGGATTCCATGGTGATGATCCAGTGGAACTCCCGGTTCAAAGAGGCATATTCGGCCATATTAAAATGCTTATTCAATTCAATCTGTCTGTCAAGACTTTCCTTCATTTGGCGAACGCTTTCATCGCTGCGGCGCTGAAGAGCGGCACGAAAAGCGCCAATTTCCAACAGCGTGCGAACCTCATAGGCCTGACGCAGATCGGTGGCCGACGGCTTTGCCACAAAGGTGCCCTTGTTCTGCTGGCGAACGACCAGCCCCTCATAGCTCAGACGCATCAGTGCCGTGCGGATAGGCGTGCGGCTGATACCGGTCTCTCGGGCAATGTCCTCTTCCACAATTCGATTGCCGGGGTAAAGATCCTTTGCGATGATCTGATTCTTGATGTATGTATAGACCATATCCGCCGGTGAAGATGGTTTCATATAAGTGCCTCCCGTTTACTTCAAAAGTAGTTTGCCTATCTATTCAGCGGGTGCCCCGCAAAACAGTAAATTTTTTCTTCCTCTTGCAAATATCGACAGCAAATGCTATATTTACAAGCTGTGTGATATAAGAGAAAGGTATGGTGATTGCCATGCGACGAAAAGAATTGATTGCCAACGCGGCACTGTTGTTCTGCGCCATGATTTGGGGCGCAAATTTTATTTTTCAGAAGCAGGCGGCCCAATATCTGGGCGCTTTTTCCTTTATTGCCGCCCGCTACCTGGTGGGAGCGCTGTCCCTGTTGCCACTGATCGTGATTGCCTCGTCCCGGCGGCAACAAAAAGCCGCCGCTGTCCACAGCGGCGCATCCGATGAACAGTGGCACGGCAAGCATTTTATAACGGCGGCAGCCCTTTGCAGCTGTGCCAACTGGGGCGGCAGTGTTCTTGTGCAGATCGGTCTGCATTCTACCTCCGCCAGCAAGGCCGGCTTCATCTCCTCGGCCTATATCGCACTGGTGCCGGTGATCCAGCTGCTGTTTTTAAAGAAAAAATCCTCCTACCGCGTCTGGATCGGCATCATCATGGCCATTTGTGGCCTCTACATGCTGTGCATCTCCGATGTGGCAGGCATTGAGCGGGGCGATGTGGCCGTGATGGGTTCAACCATCTGCTTTGCCATCCACATTCTGCTGTGGAGTCATGTTTCACCCCATGTCAACGGCCTTCATTTTGTCATGACCGAGTTTACCTGTTTGGCACTGCTGGCAGCCATTGTGGCCGCCTTCACGGAAGCCTTTCAGTGGAGCGCCATCGTTCAGTGCATCTGGCCCATTCTGTTTGCAGGTGTACTGGGCGTGGGACTGACATACACCATTCAGATCTACTCCCAGCGCTTTACCTCGCCGGCCATTGCCGCGCTTTTAATGAGCATGGAGTCTGTTTTCAGCGCTGTGGGCGGCGTCCTTATCCTCCATGAATCTTTGAACATACGGGAATGGATCGGCTGCATCATCATGCTTGCCACCATTGTTTTCATCCAGTGCCCGCTGCCCCAGAAGCATGCAAAAACCCATGAGGTAAAACCCGCCTGATGTTTTATCCGTTAATGAAGAGGTCGCCTGCCCCATCCGGCAGGCGGCTTTTTTTATACATCCATCCCCGAGGTACGCATATCCACCAGCGCAATCCGGTTATCCTCCCGGATACCGCGAATTCCTAACTCCACATCCCCCGTTTTCAGTCCCTCGTATATCATGCGGTGGGACGCCATGGAATCGTTGTCCACAGAGCTGTCATAAAAGATCATATATGTGTTGATCTTATTGTAAATTTCGTTGAGATATTTCTCGTAGTAGGTATTGCCGCAAGCCTCCACAATGATCCAGTGAAACTCGCGGTTCAGCCAGACATATTCCAGGCGGGAATAACTCTCCAGCAGTTTTGCCTGATCTTGCAGGTTTTTTTCCATCCGCTGCAGGTGTGCGCCGGATCTTTTTTCCACAGCCTCCTGAAAAGCGCCGATTTCCAATACCTTCCGGATGGCAAATATCTGCTGCAAATCCTCCGGATTGGGTTTGGCCACAAAAGCGCCCCGGTTGGGGATCATGTCCACAAACCCCTCATAATTCAGACGCATCAGGGCCGCCCGGATAGAGGTGCGGCTGACCCCGGTTTCCTGCATTACCTCTTCATCGGAAATGCGGTTGCCCGGAAAGATCATTTTGGTCACGATTTGGTTTCTAATATACTCGTATGCAACATTTTGAGGAGAATTCTTCATACATCTGTCCTTTTATCCATCAGTCCATAGGCAGCCCGGCACAGCTGTCGAGCTATCCTTGCAAAACGCGGAAGGCGTTCCGCGGAAACTGTTTCTATATTATAC
>JAAXZS010000041.1 GCA_012719745.1 Clostridiales bacterium
ATTCAGACTGGCGCCCAGAAGAATGATGGCCAGTTTGAGCATCTTTTTTGAGGTGAAGCGGATACCGGGGGCAGTGCGGCGGTCGGGTTTGCGGAAGCGGTTTACGATCATGCCGATGAACAGGGCGATGACCGATGCGCCGATGAGGTGAATGGGCAACAGCCCTTCGATGCCCCGGGCGGCGGCCGCAATGACCAGCGCCAGAAGAAGACCCGGCACAAGGCTCAGCCAGGAGCGGAACAGCTCTTTGAAAGAATGTCTATCATTTTTTTGTTTCACAGTATGGAACTCCTTTTTGGTTTTCCCGATTATACCATAAGAATGCTATAAAATCGGATGCGGCCTCCGTATGGAGTGATGCAGTTTATTTATTGGGAGAAGAAAATGGATCAACGACTCAACACGTTTTTATCTCTGTGCGAAACCATGAATTACCACCGGCCGGCGGAAAAGCTCCATCTGACACAACCCGCCGTCACAAGGCAGATCCAGGCTCTGGAGCAGAGTCTGGGCGTCAGACTGTTTTCCTACGACGGGCGGCGATTGCTGCGGACAAAAGCCTGTGACATACTGGAGGATTACGCCGTTTCCCAGCGCTGTCAGTTTCAGGAATTAAGAGATGCGCTGCAGGAAACGGAGCGCTTGAATCTGCGGGTGGGTGCTACCAAGACCATTGGCGACTATGTGATGGCACCGCTGGTGGAGCGATATTTGTCCCATCCCGGCAACAGGCTGTCCCTTACCGTGGACAACACCGACCGCCTTTTGGAGCAGCTGCGGGAAAATCAATTGGATTTTGCGCTGGTAGAGGGATTTTTTGACCGGAGCCGGTATGACTGGCAGCCATTTCAGCGAGAAAGATTTGTGGGAATCTGCCCCAAAGACCACCCCTTTTCCGGCCATGTGGTTCGCCCGGAGGAGCTGTTTGACCAGACGCTTCTGGTGCGGGAGCCGGGCTCCGGTACACGGCGTATCTTTGAAAGAGAATTGGCTGACCGGGGTTATACGCTGCCTGCCTTTTCAAAGGTCATCAGCATCAGTAGCTTTTCCCTCATTAAGTATTTAATTCTGAGGGGAATGGGTGTCACCTTCGCCTATGAAGCTGTTGCCGAACATGACGACCGCTTCGGCTTCTTTACGCTGGGAGACGAGGTGTCAGTGTACGAATTCAACTTTGTTTATCTGAAGCATACAAAGGCGGCCCGGTACGTGGAGAAATTTTGCGGCCGATAAAAAACAAAAAAATAAATCACAGGAGAGCGTCACCGTTTCGGGGAGGCTCTTTGTGATTTTGATTCTATGTAGGCGGGCTTTGCCCGCCGTAGACTGTCGATAAACCCTGAAATTTTGGACCACGGGAAGGAAGATAGTTACGAAAGAAACCCAGGAAGGGTGTCTTTCGTTTTGAATCATAAGTTTTTTGAACTTTTAAAAGTTCAAAAAATCTTGCTCAGCTTGTCGAAAAGGCTTTTTCGACAAGCTGAGGCGGGCTTTGCCCGCCGTTGATTATTCCTGGAAGGTTCGGCAGCCGGCACCGCTGCCGCAGCCGCAGGTGTCGATGGACACGGTGCCCGCCGTGCACTTGCAGTTGTCATTATGTGTGCAGTTGCAGGCCTTGCAGGCAATGTCCGTTTTGGGACTGGCCTGGGTATGGCAGGCGCTGTTGGAGGCGCTGCCGCCGGGGCGATAGGAAGCGCAGGTGGTTTCACTGCTGGAGGTGGCGTTGCCGCCCCCTACATTAATGGAGTTGAGGGAACAAAGGCCGCTGCAGTTATTACCGCAGGAGCTGACGCTGCAGCCAAGAGTATTCATAATAATCGCACCTTTCTACTGTTGTGATACCCATAGCTTTACCAAAGCAGCAGAAAAAATTCGGTGCAGAGTTCCTCTTTTTACCGGCCACCGCACCCTCGGCACAGGCTGGGGCAGACGCGCCGGATGGAATGGGCAGTGATCTGCGGGGGAATGCTCATGGTCATGGCGCCGCTGTAGGTGATGCGTACGCAGTTTCCGGCTCTGAAACCGCAGGCGCAACGCACATGAACCAGTATGGTCTGCCCGGTATGGCAGTCCCTGACAAGCATTTGGCCTCTTTCGCTTTTTAGAATAAGGGCAAATAGAATCATGATAAATCCCCTCCGCTGCATTCTATGCGTCGGGGAGAGAATTGGTATCACAAAAAGGGAACTGCCACTTGGCAGTCCCCTCGTTTAACGTGAAAACAATGTTTTCCCTTTTTAAATCATCAATTCGTGCAGATTCTCCGCGTCTAGTCCCTCCCGGGCAATCAGCGCTTCCATAATGGAACGCTGTTCCGGCACCGTACACCAGGCCATGCCGCAGTCGGCGGTAATGCTGCGGGGCACCGGGATAAGGCGGCCGGGAATCTCCTGACGCTTGCAGAGCTTTTCCATAGACATAGCGCCGGCTGTGGTGTGAAAGGTGACAAGCAACTTGAGGCTCTTTTCTCTCATTCCGCTGCCACCTCCTTTACAGCCTGAACAGCGGCGTCGACCTCCGCTTCCGTGTTGAACCAGTTGAAGCTGAAGCGTACCGCACCCTGTGTCTCCGTCCCCAATGCCCGGTGAAGCCGGGGGGCGCAGTGAGCGCCGGGGCGGGTGGCAATGCCGTAGGTGCAGGACAGCTCGTCGCTGACAAGGGAGGAATCCAGGTCCCCGATGTTCAGAGAGACGATGGGAGCGCGGTCAAAGGTGGAAAAGTCACCGTAAATGGTGATACCGGGAATGCCACGGACACCCTCGTAAAAGCGGCGGGTCAGTGCTTCCTCATGGGCACGAATAGCGTCCATGCCCACAGACTCAATATAAGAAAGGGAGGCGTGAAGCCCCGCAATGCCGTGGCCATTGAGAGTACCCGCTTCCAGACGGGTGGGATATTCAACTGGCTGCTGCGTCAGATAGGTCTGGACGCCGGTGCCGCCCACTTTCCAGGGACGTACCTCCACTCCCTCCCGCAGGCAGAGGCCGCCGGTGCCCTGAGGGGCCATCAGGCTCTTGTGGCCGGTGAAGCAGAGAATGTCGATGCCCAGACTCTCCATGTCGATGGGGAATACACCCGCCGTCTGGGAAGCGTCCACAATAAAGAGGAGCTGATGTGCTTTTGCTATGGTGCCGATGCGTCGCAGATCCAGCTTGTTGCCGGTTAAATTGGAGGCATGGGTGCAGACAATGGCCCGTGGCCGGGGGGTAATGAGGCGTGCAAAGTCCTCATAGTTGATACGCCCCTGCCGGTCGGCGGCCGTAAAACTGAGTGATGCGCCCTGTTCTTCCAGTCGGTACAGGGGGCGCAGCACGGAATTATGCTCGCAGTCCGTGGAGATCACATGATCGCCGGAGCCGATGGTTCCGTTAATGGCGATATTCAGCGCTTCGGTGGAGTTGGCGGTAAACACCACATGGTCGGGTCGAGGGCAGCCGAAGAAGGCGGCCAGCTTTTCCCGGGTATCATAGATGGTACGGGAGGCGGCCAGGGCCTCGTCATGGGTGCTGCGGCCGCTGTTACCCATGGTCTGCATGGCGTTTACCACCGCATGGATTACCGCGTCCGGCTTTTTCAGCGTAGTGGCGGCGTTGTCCAGATAGATCACGGCTTGACCACCTTATCCGCCTGCGTCAGCTTTTCCACAATGGTATACATATTGGTGACCTCTCCCACAGCCAGCTTGTCCGTAAGGCTGTAGAAGTTAAGGCAGGTACCGCAGGTAAGAATCTCCACACCCTGCTCCGCCATAGCCTTCAGATCCTCCAGAGAGTCAGAACCCTCGGTGGTCAGGCGCGCGCCGCCGTTGTAAAAAAGAACGCTGCGGGGCAGTTTTTCCAGCTGGGAAAGGGCATAGATAAAGCCCTTCATCAGTGTTTTTCCCAATGTATCGTCACCCCGGCCCATACAGTCGGTATCCACAGCCACCACATAACTGCCGGAAATGGGAACGGAGCATGAGGGAATCTCCTCGCTGACCGCCACAGGCCCGCTGACCGCCATGCAGACCACAAAATGATCGCCGGCCTTCTTCTCCGTCGTGACGGGCAGCTTTTTCTGGCTGGCCAGCCGCTGCAGGTTCTGTACGGCAATTTCGTTGTCCACATGTACCTCCAGTATGCCGCTGGTCATGGAGGCCAGAACCTGATTGGCCTTGACCACGGGAATGGGGCACTGTTCGCCCCGGGCATCTACTACGTGATTCATAAACGAAACCTCTTTTCGTGATTCTTTCGTGAGAATATTGTAACGAATTTACCCTCCGTTTGCAATGGTATTTGCTCAAAAAGAAGAAAAAATACGGCAGTCGCTGGAAGGCGGCTGCCGTGGATGTGAAAGAATCTTATCCGGCGGTATCAAAAGAAACCGTGGCTTTAAAGAGATCTCCGTCAATGTCAATGGAGAACCGCCCCTTTTGCAGTTCTATCAGGCTTTTGGCGATGGAGAGCCCCAGTCCGCTTCCCTCTGTGTTGCGTGAGGAATCCCCCCGGACAAACCGCTCCATCAGCTCGTCGCTGGAGATATTCAAGGCGCAGCGGGAAATATTCTTGATGGCGACGGTGGCCCTGCCGGCAGTTACCTCTGTGGAAAGATACACCCGAGTACCGGGGAGGGCATACTTGCAGACATTGTTGAAAAGATTGTCAAAAACGCGCCACAGGAGCTTACCGTCGGCCATCACATGAGGGGTAAGAGGGGAGAGATCCCATATCGGCGTTAACTGGCACTGCTCAAGCCGGGTCTCATATTCGCCGCCGGCCTGGGTTAGCAGCACGTTGAGGTCGGTATCCTCCAGTGCCACCGCGATGTTGCCAGTGGACGCTTTGGAGGCCTCCACCAGATCCTCAATCAGCTTTTTAAGCCGTGCCGACTGGCGATCCAGTACGGCGATGTACTCCCGGGCATTGTCCGACTCCATGGGTTCCTTTTTCAGCAGGTCCACATAGTTGACAATGGAGGTAAGAGGTGTCTTGATGTCGTGGGATACGTTGGTAATCAATTCGGTTTTTAGGTGCTCCGACTTCATTTTTTCACTGACAGCCTTCTGCATACCGGCGGTGACGCTATTGAGATTTTCTCCGTGTTCCTTCAGGTCAAGGTATAAGTGGCGGGTATCTACCCGGCAGTCCATGTCGCCCTTGGCCAGCTGCCGCCCGGCGGCCTGGAGTTTTCGCATGCCATAGACCACAAGGCAGAGAATAGCGGCCTGCATCAGCTTGAGCAGGATCCACCAGCCGCCGTCGTTGATGAAAAACAACTCAAAAAACGCGAAACTGCCGAAGATCAGCAGTGTTTTCCAGTAAAGGGGCAGATGGGTGAAGAACCGGCTGACAGCCCGGATTATCCGGCGGCAAATGCGCAGAAGAAAGCGGATCACATAGTACAAAACCGTATGTTTCCACCAGGTACCGCATTTGCAGCGGGTGGAAAAGGTCAGACACAAAGAAAGGAAAAGACACAGCCACCCGCCGGCAACCATAGAAATAGCGACAACCCGCCCACCAAGAGAGTCCGCGTATTCAACGGGGATGCAGCAGATCGCCCCCAGCGAAAACACAATAACCAGATATATATCAAAGGGAATCCGATCAATCCAGTTGCGGTGGATGCCCTCGACGCCCTCCTTGTGTCCTGCGGCGCAGAGAAGAAAACCGAAGGAGGCCAGTGCGGTCAGCAAACAGACAATGCAAATGGCAATCAGCGCCATGCGCCAGTCGATCAGCTTCTGCGTCCACTGCATGGTATGATAATAGGTGTCGGGAGCCGTCAGCTGAGAACTGACGTAGCCCGTGATCTCCACGGACTGCAACTCGCCGCCCATATAATCTACATAGATAGAGTAACTGTCACTCGATGTATCCAGATACTCCACATTCATGACCTCGTAGTTGCGATAAAGTGTGGTGATATAGTTGTCCCGGGCGGTCTCGGTGGCAAAGGTGAGCGTTTCTCGGGTTTGCTGAGGGTTGAGTAAAATCGTGTAATAGCCGGAACGGGAATACTGATAGTCGTCGGTGGTATAGTTGCTCAGCAGGACTGTCCCGTCCTCATC
>JAAXZS010000045.1 GCA_012719745.1 Clostridiales bacterium
CACCAGCAGTGTGCTTTTGTGGACGCGGCGGCTTGCAGGCTTCACCGCCTGCCCATCAATATAAAATGTGGAAAAATCTGACAAGAATTCCGGGGTAACGCCAACAGGATTTATTTTCAGTTCGCCGCGGACACCGTGGGTGTTCACGATCTGCCCCACTTCAATCAATTCAGGACGCATGATACTACTCCTTATTATAAAACTAATGCAAAAGCATCTGATAGAATGTACACATATCAATATAGTATACCGTAAATCAGATGCACAGGCAACAAAAAAAGTTCCGCCCCCAAAAAGGCGGAACTCTTTTTGTATCAATCTACAATGTCAACCGAAACCTTGACGCCGGTGCGCTGGGCATAGGAGCGTACGACTGTACGGATCTCCTTGGCAATTCGGCCCTGACGACCAATCACTTTACCCATATCGTCGGGTGCGACGCGCAGCTCCAGCGTCAGCTCGCCGTCTCCCGGGACTTCCGTAACGGAAACCTGATCGGGGTGGTCAACGAGGTTTCTGGCGATGTAGAGCAGCAAGTCCTTCATGCTCTGCCCCCCGGATTAAAGGACGTCTGCTTTCTTCAGCAGCGCGCGAACGGTGTCAGTCGGCTGAGCACCGGTCTTGATCCACTCCTTGGCGCGCTCAGCGTCGATGCTGATAACGGCGGGGGAAACGCAGGGATTGTAGGTGCCGATTTCTTCGATGAAACGACCGTCACGGGGATAGCGGGAATCGGCCACTACCACGCGGTAATAAGGAGCCTTCTTGGCACCCATTCTTCTGAGTCTGATCTTAACCATGTTTGTTTACCTCCAAAAATACTTAAAAAGAAATTTTTATTTCATAAATGCGGAAGCACTTATAGACAAATATAAATTACCGGAACCGCTTTTTACGTCCGAAGCCGTGGGACATACCGCCCATACCGCCCATACCGCCCATGCCGGGCATGCCAGGCATACCGCCCCGGAACTTGCCCTTGGACATGGATTTCGTGAGCTGCTGCATCATCTCAAAGGTTTTCAGCAGCCGGTTGATGTCCACCACCTGCAATCCGCAGCCGGCGGCAATACGGCGTTTGCGGCTGGCATTGAGTACCTGAGGGTTCTCCCGTTCCAGCACGGTCATGGACTGAATAATGGCCTTGGTGTGAGCCATCTGCTTTTCGTCAATCTGGGCACCCTCCATCTGCCGGGCCATGCCGCCGGGCAGCATACTGGTGATCTGGCTCAGGTCGCCCATATTTTGCAGCTGCTCCAGCTGGTCATAATAATCGGAGAGGGTCAGCCGGTTCTTTTTCAGCTTTTCTTCCAGCTTTTTGGCCTTTTCCTCGTCATAGTGCTGCTCGGCCTTCTCGATAAAGGTGAGCATATCACCCATGCCCAGAATGCGGGAGGCCATCCGGTCGGGATGGAAAGGCTCGATCATGTCCAGCTTTTCGCCGGTACCCGCAAATTTAATGGGTTTGCCGGTGGAGGCTTTGATGGAAAGGGCCGCGCCGCCTCTGGCGTCGCCATCCAGCTTGGTCAAAAGCACGCCATCAATACCCAGCGCCTCGTCAAAAGCGGTAGCGGCGCCGAGGGCGTCCTGACCGGTCATGGCGTCCACCACCAGCAGAATCTCTGTGGGGTGAACGGAGGCCTTGATGCGCTTGAGTTCGTCCATCAGCGATTCATCAATGTGAAGTCGTCCGGCTGTATCCAGAAAGACCACATCGTTGCCGTGGTCGCGGGCATACTTGATACTCTCCTCCGCAATGGTCACCGGATCGCCCTGCCCCATTTCAAAGACGGGGATGTCCAGCTGCTGCCCCACCACCTGCAATTGGGTGATGGCGGCGGGCCGGTAGACGTCGCAGGCGGTGAGCAGAGGCCGTTTGCCGTACTGACGGCGGAGAAGACCTGCTAACTTGGCACCGTTGGTGGTTTTGCCGGCGCCCTGCAAACCCACCATCATGATGACTGTGGGCGGCTTGGAGGCAAAGGTCAGTTTGGCGTCTGTGCCGCCCATAAGAGCGGTCAGTTCTTCATTAACGATTTTGATAATCTGCTGAGCGGGCGTGAGGCTGTCCAATACATCGGCGCCCACGCAGCGCTCGGTTACCTTGCCGATAAAGTCCTTGACAACCTTGTAGCTAACGTCGGCCTCCAGCAGGGCCATACGCACCTCGCGCATACCTGCCCGGACATCCGCCTCTGAGAGACGGCCCTTGCCCCGCAGACGTTTGAATGTGGCATTCAGTTTTTCGGAAAGTCCCTCAAAGGCCATGGTTCGTTGCTCCTTATTCCTTTAAAG
>JAAXZS010000075.1 GCA_012719745.1 Clostridiales bacterium
CGCGGTGGCTTCATTGCCGGACATCAGATGTTTCATAATAAAACTCAACCTTTCCAAATTTTTTATTTCAATTTCTCGTTGAAATCTATTAATATTCGCAGGCTTTCTCGCCATGCATGACCCGCAGGGCCCCCTCTGCCAAAGAGCGCATCTCCTCTTCACCGGGCATGCGGATCACCGGTGCGATCTTGCCCACAAAGGCCGAAATGTCATCGCAGAAGAACTGCTCATAAGCCATGCCGCCGGTGTAGACAATGGCGTCTACATCAAATTTCAGCGCGGCAGCCATGGCCCCCACATCTTTGGCCAGCTGGTACACCAGCGCCTGATAAGCCTCTGTTGCCTTGGGATCGCCAGCAACCACCTTGGCGCACACATCCCGGAAATCCGTGGTACCCAGATAGGAAAACATGCCGGAGCGGCGGCCCAGTGTTTTTTTGACCTCCGCCTTGCTATGGCCTGAATAGCAGTAGTCAATCAGCTGATTGACAGGCAGTCCGCCGCCGCGGTCCATACCCATGGCACCCTCGTCCTTAACATTGAACACGTCCACCACACGGCCGTGCTCATGAGCGGCCACGGACACGCCGCCGCCCAGATGCAGTACGATCAGATTAACGTCCTCATAGGCTTTGCCCAGCTGCCGGGCCGCCTTGCGGGCGATACTCTTCTGGTTGAGCGCGTGGAACATGCACAGACGCCGAAAACCGGCAAAGCCGGTGTAATGAGCCACCTCTGTCATCTCATCCACGCAGACCGGGTCCACAAAAAAGGAGGGAATTCCCACCATATCGCCGATCTGCTTGGCCAGATAGGCACCCAGATTGGAGGGATGCTCTCCATTGGGAGCTGTCTCCACATCATGCATCACCTTGTCGTTGACGCGGTAAGTGCCCGACGGAATGGCATGATACAGGCCGCCTCTGCCGCAGACGGCGTCAAAGTCCGTCAGCTTAAAGCCGGCCTCTTCAATCGTATGTAAAATCGTATTCTTGCGATAATCCGCCTGGTCAATCACATGTTCAAACTGATCCAGCTCCTCGGCGGAGTGGTCAATTCCCTTTTTAAAAAGCTGCTCTTCTTCGTCAAAAACAGCTACTTTGGTGGAGGTTGCACCCGGATTGATGATTAAAACTTTCATCTGTTTTCTCCTATTTCCACTTTCTCGTCATTGCTTCCGCTTTCGCGGGTGAGCCTATTGGGTTTAATTGTATTATAAAGTTCTAAAATCCTGTCGTCAATGAAAACCGAACCGCTCGCAAAAGTTCAGTTATATTGCTCATATTTTTGATAAAATTTTGTTGATTATGTCGTAATTTTTTCTGATTTTCCCAGAGTTAACCGGCTTTTTTTATTTTTCATTGTCTCTTTCACTGTTTAAAGTGAAAAATATAAATTGTTGCATTTTTCACGATGTTCCGACTTTGACAAAAAAAGGTAAGCCAAGCATTTTTGTCCGTTCTCCTTCTTCGGAACGGTAGCCGGCACTTTAATCGGCAGGTAAAAGACATCTAAAAATTTGCTGGGATGCGCAATTTTTCATATCCAATTTAAGGCAATATTTTTAAGGCAAAAAGTGTAGACACTTTATTGTATGATGTGTTATAATTTGGATATAAATGCTGAAATATACAATTGTGTGTCGAAAACATTTTTTAGAATAGGAGCGTACTATGAGAGCTGTTAAGAGAATGACCCATAAGTTTTACGAAATATGCGCTGTTTTGCTTTGTGTCGGACTTCTTCTGACCCTTTTGCCCGGCATTCTCTTTACGAAAGCGGAGGCCTCCACTGCCGACAGTCAGGAAGCCACGCTCCTCGGCACACTCAGTGAGGGGTATGAGTCCAACGGAAACCCGGGCACGATTTCCTCCGGTGTCGGCGACTCGGGCGGTGCCTCCTATGGTGCCTTCCAGTTCAGCAGCCGTTATAATGTTCCGAAGCTGTTTTTTAACTGGTGCATTGCCCAAACCGGGACGAATGGTTATGTGGACATTGGCACACAGTTAAAGAATGCCTATACGACCGATAAAGAGACATATGGCACACAGTTCAATTCTGTGTGGAAAGCGCTTGCCGCGAGCAACAGTTACGGTGGCAGCCGCGGCATCTTCTGGCAGGCGCAGCGTGACTATGTCCGTCTGAGTTATTACGATCCGATTGTCTCCGCTATTGAAAGCAGTGTACCCGGCTTCTCCATGTCCAATTACAGCATTGCGCTTCGCAACGTGTTCTGGTCCCGTGCCGTTCAACACGGAACCGGTGGCGCCAAGGGTGTCATTATGGCCGCTTTTTCCTCACTGGGCGGTTTTTCCAACCAGGACGAGGCCACGCTGATTGAAGCTATCTATCAGGAAAGCGGTGCCGTTGTGTCGCCTGTCGGCAATGTTATGCAAGGTGAAACCGCCAATAAATTTGGTATCAGCGGCTGTTCTCTCGCTTACTATTACGGTAATTCTTCCGGCGTTCAGGTCGGCGTTTTTCAGCGTCTGCAAATCAATGAGTTATCTGACGCACAGCAGATGCTGGCAACTTACGGCAGCAGCGGCGCACCTGTTTCACAGGGTATATACACTTTGACCCAGGGCGGACAGAGCAGACAATTTCAGCTGCGTTACTATGCCAACGGCTGCTACACGCTGACAGGCGTCAGCGGCGGCGAGGCAGGACTTCGCCTGACCGGCGGAAGTGACGGCGGCGTATGCCTTACCGCCACAACCAGCAGCAACGAGCAGTTCTGGCGGCTGATCGCGTCTAACGGCGGCTATCGGATCCAGAACCTTTCCAACAATTTATATCTAACTCCTTCCGGATCCACTCTCTTTGGCAGTTCCACCGCCTCTCAATGGAGCGTAACGGGTTCCGGTTCAGACTGGAGCCTGATGGGAGCCTGCTTCCCGACAGCCTCCAACTACTTGCCGCACGGCTATGGTTATCCCATTCGCGGCACCTTGTCCAGCACCTTCCCCATCAGCAGTGTTAATATTACTATTTCTAACAACAGTACAGGGAACACTGTCATCTCAAAAAACGCATCGGTAAATGCCCAGTCCTATGATCTGCGGAATCTGGACAACTCTATTGCTTTCGGTTCACTCCCCGTGGGTACATATACGTTTACTTTGAACGCCGTCAACAGCGCTGAGAGCTGGACCATGAAGACCGTATTTTACGTCGTACCTGATGGCGAGGACGAGCCAAAGAACTATGTGCTGACCTTTAACGCACTTGGCGGCAGCTGTAATACCGTGTACCGCACCGTCACACCGGGCAGCGCGTATGGTTCCCTTCCCTCCGCGTCTCTGGCAAATTACACCTTTGACGGATGGTTTACCGCCCCTGTCGGCGGCACACCTGTGGCCTCTTCCACTACAGCCTCTTCCTCCCGCAACCAGATGGTGTATGCCCACTATACACTCGACGGTCAGCTAAACTTGAAGGCATTTGTCCAAAGGCTTTATCAAATCTGTCTTGGTCAACAGCCCACTGATGACGGCGTGGCCACTTGGATGGGTCGCATGACCCGCGGTGAACTTACTGCCGCCCAGGTTGCCGCCGAATTCTTCGGTAGCCGTGACAGCCGTTCCAATCTATCCACAAACGATCAGTTTATTACGGCGCTGTATCAGGTTCTGCTGGGCAGAGAACCAGACGCCAACGGCTTTGCCGACTGGACCGGAAAACTCAAGGCCGAAACTTGGACGCGTCCCGAAATCTTAAACGGTTTTTGTAATTCCAGTGAATTTGCAGAATTGTGCGCCTCCTACGGAGTTACGCCCGGGCAGATCAATCCCGGCAACTATGACATGGGGCGCGACGTCAGCCGCTATCAGACCTTTATTACCCGTCTTTATAACGAATGCCTCAATCGTGAGCCGGATGCAGATGGTATGACGAATTGGACAAACCATCTTGTTCGTCGGGATATGAATGCGGCGGAAGTCGCCGGCGGCTTTTTCTCCAGCAGCGAATATTTGACCAAAGTCCAGCCCAGTGACTCTGACTTTGTAACCGATTTGTATCGGGCACTTTTAGGAAGAGATCCGGACGCTGACGGCTATGCCGACTGGACCGGCAAGCTGCTTAAAGGCACCTGGCTGCGTGCAGAAGTATTTAATGGATTCTGTAATTCCAGTGAGTTCCGCAGTATCTGTTCCGAATTTGGAATTTCTACCGGTCAGGTGGATATTGAGGCATATGATATGGGCCGCGACTTGACCCGTATTCACGCGTTTTTAAGTCAGGTCTATACTAAATGTCTGAATCGAGAACCGGATGCGGAGGGCTTGGTTTTCTGGACAAACCACCTTGCCAGCCGTGATATGTCGGGTGCAGAGGTTGTGGCTGGATTTTTCTCCAGCAGTGAATACCGTACAAAAATCTCCACCACGGATGATCAGTTTGTTACAGCTCTCTATTGGACAATGCTGGGACGGGAGCCCGATGCCGACGGTTTTGCCGACTGGACCGGCAAACTTAGGAGCGGCTCCTGGACGCGACCCGAGGTTCTGGATGGCTTCTGCAATTCGGACGAGTTCAGATCTGTATGCGCCAGATTCGGTATCATACCTGGTCGTATCACACCCAGCGATTATTGGATGGGTATGGGTTAATCTTAACGAAAACCGGCAGTTCACTGAACTGCCGGTTTTTTTCTGCCGTTTTGGTCTTGGAAGTTTATCCTACATACGCTTCTTATTACGAGAATGC
>JAAXZS010000101.1 GCA_012719745.1 Clostridiales bacterium
CATTATCGCTTAAAAAATTGATATTATTGATAATTTGTTTATTCTTTGTTACAAGCACTTGCGCTTCCTTTACGCGGCTATTCTCCCCCCAAATCAAAAAGGTTATACACAGATTCAATCATAGGCGCTGACCCATTGGCACACATGCTCTAAAAAACGTCTTGTGGAAACAGACAGAGTTTTTTTATTTTTGACAGCGATTCCGATATTTCTCTCAAACGTATATTCCAGCTTTCTCCGCACCACCGGATAGGGTGTATTGTGCAGCATTAGCTCCGGCATCATGCTGATACCCAGCCCGTTGGATACCATCGCCAGAATGGTCTGATCCTCCTTTGTGGTGTATTGAATGCGGGGTCTGATCCGCAAGGCGTCAAAGACCGCTTCAATTTCATAATCGGTGCCCTCATCCATCTGGATAAACGGCCACTTTGTCAACTCCCCTTTTGGAATAGGATCTATACTCTCCAGCGGATGCCCCGGTGGCAGAATCACCATCCACTGATCCTTATAAATGGGATATGTATCCAGCGGGCGCTTGGCGGGAAGCCGCAGGAAACCGCAGTCCACGCGACCGGAGGCAATCCAGCTTTCAATTTCGTCGTAATCGCCGTGCAGAATTTCAAACTCAATATTCGGATAGATCTCTCCAAAGGATTTAAGCAGAGCAGGAATCCACTGCACCGAGACGCTGGTAAAGGAACCGATCCGGACAAGACCCGTATCCAGTCCCTTCAGATCCTTTACCGTTTCCTCCATTTGGTGCTGCAAATTGCATATCTGAGAGAAATAGGGCAGTAGCCGCTCCCCGTCAGCCGTGAGATGCAGACCCCCCCGATCCCGTGTCAGCAGCGGAATCCCCACTTCCTCCTCCAAGGCGTTAATCATATGGCTGATGCCCGACTGCGTATAGCCCAACTGCAGGGCCGCTTTTGTAAAACTGCCGCACTCTACGGTTTTGATAAAAGCTTGATAGCGTATAATGCTCATAATCTTTTCCTCTTCAGTACGTTTTGTCATGTTTTGGATGAATAGCATTCTCTTTACTTGTTACTCTGTGTCCATTATAATAATAACAATGAAAGAAATCAAGGAGGTTGTTTATTATGGCACTTTATATGACTACAAACCGCTGTGCTGTCTGCGGCAGCAAAAATCTGGACGTCGTATGCAATTCGTGTAAGACGCCGGTTTATCACTGCCGCGCCTGCGGTGCTGATATGTCCCAAGCAATGGAAGCTTCCATGCAGAGCCGGATTGATCTGGCGCAGTTCACCGGCGCCTATTCCGCCGAGGATGCACGGAGCTGGAAAAGGCAATATCAGAATCTGGATATGCAGGATCGGCATTTTATTTCAGGTGCCATGAACCTGTAAGCATTCACACTATTAAGCGTGCTTTTCTTACTCTTCATTACATGTGTTGGTTTTCTCAATAAAACGATGAACGGGAGTTGTGGTCAGACAACTCCCGTTCATCGTTTTATTAGCAGGCATTGAATATTGTATCAAATATTTCTCCCGGCATTTTCACAAAATACCAGCCCATACTCTGATAACCCACGTACCCGCCCGCAAAGAGGCGCAGCTCCACAGTTGTGCCATCATCCATCTGAAAAAACAGATGGGCCTGTTCTCCCTCGTCGTAAAAATTGGGATTTGTCTCATATACATAGGAAAAAGGACTGGCGCACAACGTCTCCAAAAAAGTATTGATTTGCTCTTCGCTGATCCGATCAAGTGGCCGATAGACATAATCAGGCCAGCCGTTATCCCAGTTCTCGTGCTCTTGATACCGCACCGCTTGCCATCTCTGCTGCAAGTGCAGACGCTTTTCAAACAGATCCCCGCCGTTGGTCACGCCAATCCCATTGAGATTTTCCAGAAACACAATATTTTTCACGTTGTTTTGTTCTGAATCTATCGCGCCAAAACTAATGCAAAGGCGAAAATCAGGGCTGTAACCTTTTACCGAATATACATCGCCCTCATAGGTAGAGGCAAATTCGGTGGCGTACGCATCCTGAGCGGACCATTCATCAATGGTTCCTTTGGCGTAGCCTACATACTCTCCTATAAGACCTGCCACAGCCTCCGCCTGCTCACCGCTATACTGCTCCGCCTGCGTGTAAACACGCCCTTGGTACACCACCAGGCCTACCATGTCCATGGATGTGCCAGCGGTATCATTTGGCAGTTTTACGGCCGGAATGTGAATCGCGTATCCGTCATCATAGGTCGGCTGCTTCGCGGTACTATTTTTTGACGGAAGGCGGCTCAAATATAAACCCGTCAGCAGCAGACACAGGCAAGCTGCGGCCGCTGACCACCGTATCCAGATACGGCGACTTTTTCCCTTGTATTCTGCCGCTTCTTCCACATATTTTTCCTCTATATTTCCTATACAAAAAGCCATGCGATCTTTTGTCATCGTTCAAATCCCTCCGATTCCAGATATTCTTTGAGTTTTATCCGCAGACGCCTGAGAAGTGAATTTGTCTTGCCTTGAGACCATGCCATGCGACGTGAAATCGTTTGGAGATCATCAAAATACCAGTAACGGCGCAAAAAGGCCACTCGCTGTTCTTTCGGAAGCATACCAAGCCATTGATTGATTGCTCTGGTAAGTTCCTTATTCTCCAGCGCTTTTTCCGGCGTTTCATCATCAGGAAGGCAATTTTCCAATTCGCTGATGGCAAACAGTGTTTGCCCACCACCGCGTTTTTCCCGACAAGCATCACGCAGCGCGGTAAGCGCCAGATGCCGCGTAATTGTGCCCAAAAAGGCTCGAAGAACCATGGGCTGCTGCGGAGGTATGGTGTGCCAGGCCTTCAGCCAGGTATCATTGACGCATTCTTCACTTTTTTCGCGGCTATCCAAAATGCGCAGCGCGATACTGTGACAGTACGCACCATATTTTGCGCTTGTCTCCTGGATGGCAGCCTCATCCCGCTGCCAGAATAACTTCACAATCTTTTCGTCTTCCATTGAATACCTCACTTGTTTGAAAAGCCTTTTCAATTATATAGACGCTGAATATGGGTAAATTGTGCGCTATAACATAAAAATATATAAAAAAAGAGACATCCTTTTGGAGCGTTCACTTAGGGATTATTGAAAACAACAGTAATTTTTGAGTGACGTCCTCAAGCGGCGCCAACAGAAAGACCACACAACAGGCCTTTGATAGTCTGCTGTGTGGTCTTTTCCTATATCACCACCTTCCCAGCGATACCCTCACTGATTATTCAGCCTTTCCGACATTGTTGCGGAAATAGGACTCCTCGGCTGTGGCCATATCGTAGTACATCACACGATTTTCGGCATCGTACTCGCCGGTCACCTTGTAACGCTTCTTTGCATCGAAACCGGGAATCATCGCAACGATGACATCACGCAGATTCTTGTTTCCGCAGCTCAGCGTGGTGGTCTGCTCGGCCTTCGGCTTGGAGAACGGAGTGGCTTTCGCCTCGTTGCCCTTACACACACGGATAGCAAATACCTTGTTGGCAGCATCCACGCAATACTGGACATTCTGTGGATAGTTCAAGTCCTCAAGCACACGCTTGCTGAAAGTGATGCCGTTCTGGTTGATGAAAATGTCAGGAGCGGCGTTGGTGTTGATGTCGATAACCTCAAGGTTGATAGTAGAAAAATTGATAGCCATAATTATTCGTTCCTTTCTTCTTGACCCTCGTCAAGCTCGTTTATACTGTTGATAATTTGTATGAACTGGTCTCGTTCTTCTTTTGACCACATCATATCCAAGAGAAAATACCCTCGCAGAACGCCAGATTTGACTTTTGCCACCGTGAACTTTTTCTTCATAGCCTCCAGTGGCTTGCTGCTTTTACGCCAGTTTCCGGCATCAAGCAGTTCCTGCGCTCTGTTCCATTGCTCACGTTTGATGATGGCGGGGTGGTCATTCTCCCAATACCACTGTGGCAGCACATCTCGGTTTTTTACCGATTTATGCGTTAGGTAGTCCTTGGAATAGGATTTTTGGTATAGCACATCGCCGCAGTATTTCTCGTTCCGTAAAATATTACGAATGGTAGCCTGCCGCCAATAGTCCATACCTTTCGGAGAGCGTATCCCTTGCTCCTTAAGAGAGTCAGCAATTTCTCTTGGAGAAGCACCCTCTGTAAAACTATCGAAAATATACCGCACAATTTCAGCCTCTGCAGGCTCGATTTTGACCCTGCCGGAATAATCTCGGTAGTAGCCGATAGTATTCTTTACAGAGAATTTGTACAGACCCTCCTGCATTCGGTAGCGTATGCCTTCCTTGATTGCAATGCTTTTTTGCTGACTCTCCAATTCAGCCAAAGCCGACAAAATGGAAATGACCAGTTTGTTTTTGCCATCACTGGTGTTAATGCCCTCGGATTCAAAGTTTACCGCCACCGGGGGATTTAGGTCACTCAGTGTACGCAGCGTGGTCAGAATATCCACAATGTTACGACCAAAACGGCTGATACTCTTTGTGAGAATGAGGTCGATTTTACCGGCACAGGCATCCTCGATCATCTCTTGAAAGCCTTTCCGCTTACCGACAGAAGTGCCACTTATGCCTTCGTCCGTATAGATTTTGACCAGTTCATAGTTCGGATTATTATCTATAACAGACTGAAAATGCTGCACTTGCATTTCAAAACTGCCCACCTGTGCCTCTTCAGCAGTGCTGACACGGCAGTATGCCGCCACACGCACTTTGGGGGCATCTTGATATGCGTATATTTTCTTTTCCGGCATAATGACACGGCCCTTGCGTTGACCGCTGCGATTTTTCTCTATGGTGTTTTGAATTTCTCGTTTCTGCTCCTCACGGCGGCTATTTGTTTTTTCGCCTTTTTGCCGGGCCTGTTCGATACGCTCTGCATCTAATTTCTTCGCCATCTACGATTTTTCCACACCTCCTTCCGCTTAAATTTGAAAACATCGGGCATCACCTCCTTTCCGGTTTCCGGGCAAAAAAATAGACCACACCGAGGGGAATCCCCAGTGTGGTCTTGTGCGCTGATAGAAATTAGAATACTGTGGCTATATCCTGCCAATGCTCGTCTGCCATATCGATAGCAAATTCGGTATTGTTAATGTACAGGCTGTTATCCTTATCTCGCACAAATCCCCAATGCAAGCCGTGCTGCGCTGCGTAGGCTTTGAATGCATTGAATTTGTTTTCTATCTGGCGGTCTATATTTTTGTCTTGGCCCTTGCTTTCGCCACCTTTGGTTTCGATGACCCAAACAGTGCCATCCTTCTTCATTACGATGTAGTCGGCATAGAACAGCCACTGTTTTTGGATGCCATCTACATATACAATGGAGAAGTACTGCTGACCCGTATCACCATTCTTGTATACCCACTCAATATCATCACGCTTTTCGCAATACTGCTCAAACAGCATTTCACAGGTACTACGGACAAGACTGGTAGCAAAGCCGGAAGTATATTCGTGATAGGCGTTGGAGAGGTATTCCACCTCACTTTTAACGCCCGGATCGTATTTGAAAAAATCCTGCTCTGGAATGTGGAATGTACTGGTTTTCGGATGAAGCATCAAACTCATCTGCTGCGCCATCTGTGCCGTAACATCCCGGAATTCCTCTTTCAGCTTGTGCTGATTGTTGATGACAAAGGCATAGAATTCTGCTGTTTCCAATGCAATCAATTTTTTGGTCGGATTTCCACCCTTGCGGAAAAGACGTTCCAAAATGGTCTTAACCTTATTCTGTGCCATGCCGATGGAGGATTTTATCGCATCTACACTGTGCATGAGGTAAATGCCGTGCTTGTGGGTATCCACACGCTTGTGCGTGGTAATGTAATTTTCACTGTTTGCGATAGAAGAGGTGCGGACAAACTGACCTTGCAGAGCCTGTCCGTGGATGCTGTCACCAAAAACATACCCTGCATCGGCAAGAAGCATCTTGTTCATTTTCTTATCGCTGCTGAGACCATACTTCTTGACCATAGCCTCATGAATTTTAACCAGTACCTCACGCTCTCCCAGACCATCAAAGTCCATATCACGGATTTGCTTTTCCAGAGTGAAGGTCTTACATTTATCCTTGAGGAAGAGTCTGCGGGTCTCATATGCCTTGTCTACTTCGGAAAGCAGACCGGCTTTATATTTTTCATCGAATGTGTAAACATAGCAGAAATCCAAAAGGTCATCCTCATAGTGTTTAGCCTCCGGCATACGGCGAATACGGCCTATGGTCTGGATTTCAAAACTTTCACTCATGCCTTCACGCAGCTTAACGAGAATTTTTGCACGAGGACAGTCCCAGCCGGTGCTGATAGCCTGTTTCATAAGCAAGAATACCGGTGTAGCCTCGTTTTCGGTAAGGTTATCCGGGAGGTCACGCTTGTCCTCGCTCATCCAAATACTGACCATACCATTATCATAGGTATAGCCCATGCTTTCCAGTTTGCGCTCAACAGCACGGATGGTTTCCGGCTGCCCATTTGGGAACTGAATGAGAACGAGAGGACGGATACCTTTGCCGAGTTCACGATACCGAGCAGCAATATCCTTACGCTTATTATCTGCCAGTGTGAGCAATGAATCGTAGTCATCGGCAATCTCCATGCCGTCCACAACACCCTCATTGACATAGAGTGCCTTGGTAATAAGACCGGCACCAATAACATCTACTTCATCAATTTCATAATACTCATACCGCTTATTTTCAACGGCGGTGGCACTGACACGGATGATATTACGAGCAAAAAACGCATCAATGATGGTTTTAGCCTTTGCCGTATTATTGGAATGCTCCTCATCGATGATTACAATAAATTCGATACCGGCACGATGGGCATCGGCAATGCGGTCGAATAGATTTTTACGCTCATTGTCACGAATAGCGGTGTTGCCTTTCTTGGTCACCAACTCCCAATTGATAAAAGTGGTGCTTTCGGCATTAAATCCGGCTGTGAGGGCATCAAACAAATTCTGCGTACGGCGGTGTGGTGCAAATTTGCGCATCTTCTGGCGACTCTGTTCTTCCAGATCACCTTTGCCGGGGCATAGCCAGATAAACACAGTACGGCTGTTGATTTTGGTGAGGTATTCCTCGATAAAATCAATTAGCATGATTGTCTTGCCGGAGCCAGTGGGTGATTTCACCGTCACAGTTTGTTTGCTACGGCTGTCGGAAACGATGTCGAGCAACTTGAGAACAGCCTTTTCTTGGAATTCAAAAAGATTAATAGCAATTCCGTTTACCATGTTTCACCCACCTCCTTCAGTTCAAAATTAAAGTAGTAGTCCGGGATAATGTGGATTTCCGTATCCGCCAGCAGAGCATTTTGCTCCGTTGTGAACAGCACATTTCGGGACACATACAATGCTCGGACATCTGCGTAATCCTGCCAATGCGACAAAATCTCATCTGCTTGGTCATCATCCAAAATCATAAGATATTTGCTGCCATCAATTTTCACACCGTGTTCCAACTGCACCATCTCCGCAATATGCTTCAAAAGGGCATCGGAGAGATATTCCTCGTCCTTGGAAACAAAATCTGTCCGGTAGTATTTGAGGTTAGCAGGAATGCCCGTATATTTTTCATATACAGTCACACCATAAACATATAAATATGTGTCTTTAATTTCTGTGGCAAATTTAGGGTATTGTCCTCTATACTCCAACTTCACCGCAGCAATTTCTTCGGGGATTGTGGAGTCTTTAAAATCGGAAATTTTTATTTTTCGCTCCAACAAAGTGGTTTTGCTGCTGTTTTCATATTCATAAGTGGTTAAAGTATCGTGGCAGCGCTTGTATGTAACCTCTTCACAAATGTTGTTCTGATTATTTGTACAGAGGATAAAGCGTCGATGCCCACCGTCTTCAATATTGAGCTCTAATACGGCTTGTGCTGTAGTACCGCTACCGGCAAAGAAATCAAGAACAATAGCATTCTTATTGTAGTGATTCTTGATAAGGCGCTTTATCAACTCCACGGGTTTCGAATAATCAAAATCATCTTTCAAACCGAAAACAGCTAAATCTTTTTTTGCGTTATCGTTTGAAAATTGATTCTCAACAAGACCGATTGAACTGAGAGGCTTAGTGCGTTTAACATATTCAATGTAATAATCGCCGTTTGAAGCCTTTTCAATTCTGGCATTCAAATATGTTTTTGTATATATTCTGGCACTCCCATCAGACTTGCGTTTGATGACTACAAAACCATTCCTATAACCAAAATCGAACAATTTCTGATTCCAACGCCATGCCCAATCCGCTCTACGATGGTTTCCCTTTTGGCGTTCTTCCCATGCTTCGATATCACCACCGGGATAAAATGTTTCTCCTTCTACTGTTAGCGGGTAATCGAGGCTTGCGCTATAGGACAAGCTATCATAGTCAAGCGTTTGGTTGAGTTTATATTTTCCTCTTTCTGTGACCCACTCATCTTCATATTGGAAGGCTGGGTCAATATGTTCTTCCATCACAAAAATATCCCTGTTTTGTTTTGTGTAAACCAAAACATAGTCATGATTTTTTGAGAATGAACCTGTTGTTTTTCCACTTTTCTTTGTAATTCTCGGCATTGTTATGATGAAATTGTCTTCCGAAAAAATCTCATCCAACAAGTTTTTGAGGACAGCCTGCTCGTTATCATCAATTGATACAAATAATAAACCATCCTCAGACAGTAGCGAGTGTGCAATCCTCAAGCGTTTTTCCATAAATGAAAGCCATTTGGAATGTTTAAAAGAATCCTCTGCACTCACATAGTCATCATCATAAACGAAATCATCTTTACCACGATTATACGGTGGATCGATATAGATGATATCGATTCGACCGGAATGGGTCTTTTCCAACAGTCGGAGAGAGTGCAAATTATCGCCCTCAAGGATAAAATTATAGACCCCACCTGCGGTACAGGTGATTTCCCTGTCCATATCCTCCGTGAATACAGGAATGTTGTCACGCATCATTACATCCACGGCTTCTTCGTGCTGTTCCCAGACAAGGCCGTATTTCTTGGCGGTGAGTTCACTCTCGATTTCGCCCAAGGCAATAAGAATGCTGTCATCGTCCTTGTGTTCTTCCTTTATTTTATGAAGAAACTCCAACATTCGCTGCCGTTTCTCTTGCGAAAGATTAGCCATTGCAGTGTACCTCCGTCAAAATATTTCCAGAGGTGTCTGCTGCGGCGAAGAGGTTGATAACCATAAAATCAGCACAGACCTGTTCTCCTAAACAAGCCACCCCGTGTTTTCTTACCTTATTATAAATCATGTGGTTTCCTCCTTCTCAGTGTCCGGCAGGAATTCCAGAATATCATCTACGCCACAGTTCATTGTGCGGCAGATGCTTTCAAGCGTATCTAATGATACATACCCATTTTTCTTCATCCGAGGAATAATATTGGATGAAAAGCCAGCTTGCTGCTGAAGTTGCGTAGTGGTCATATCTCTCTCAATCAGCAAATGGAACAGTTTCTTATAAATTACAGCCATATCATACCTCCGGGCATTCGCAAAATCATATATATAAATATTATATCACGCAAAAGTGAATATTACAATCCCAAGCAGCCTTCTCACAGATTTTTTCTGTGGGAAGGCTTATTTTTTGCCTTTTTTCGGCCAGAAAGCCTCTTCCTGTCCAGATAGACCAGTGAAGATGTCAAACACACCTATTGCTCATTTTTGAGCAATAGTCTCCCTCTTCCCGTAGCTACCAAGCAGGAACAGAAAAAACTTTGCTCAGAGGGGGTTCGATTGTGGCGAAATTTTCGCATATGGTCAGAGGAATGAAAAAAATTTTTGAGTTTCATTGAAAAAATGGCTCGCCCATGTCCAGTGAGTAGTGGGAGTTGACATTTCTCCTATGTAAACGAGGGCGGCAGAAATTTTATATAAAAATATGATTTCCTTCGTCAAAACGCATCTCCCATCTCCAAAGAGGAGTAGAGGGAAGAAAATTTCCAAAGTTTTCGGCCAAGCCGGGATTTGACCTCCAGTGGGTAATGGGAGCAGAAAAATACCCCTAATTTTTTCCGAAACGTTCCTCTCGTTTCCATTAGGAAGTGTAGAGACCAATCAACTGAAAGGAGGCACACACAGTGCAAGTTCAATTAGAAAAAATACCGCAGTTCCTAAAAGACACCAACCAGTTCTGCAACTGGAAGTACGAACTGCGAGATGGCAAACAAACCAAAGTACCATACACACCGGGGACTACACGCAAAGCCAATGTGAATTACACATCTACCTTCATAGCCTTTGACACTGCGGCATCCGCAACAGGCTATGACGGCATCGGCATCCGTGTCCACGGTAGGATCGTGGGCATCGACCTCGACCACTGCATCGAGGAGAACGCTCTGCTTCCGTGGGCGCAGGAGATCGTAGACCACTTTGCAATGACCTATATCGAGGTCAGTCCCTCCGGCACGGGTATCCGCATCTTCTGTCAGCTGCCAGATGAATTCACCTATGATACCAAGACCTACTACATCAAAAAAGGAAATATCGAGGTCTACATCCCCGGTCACACCGACAGATTCCTCACCGTCACCGGCAATGCTCTCACGGATGCAGATGTGGTGGAAACGGCAGATGCTCTCGTCTGGCTGCTCGATACCTATATGCGCAGACCCACACCGCCTACACCAGCTGTTGCAGTACCCGGTGAAAGCTACCTCAGTGACGAGCAAGTCATCGCAAAAGCCTCTGCCGCCCAGAATGGCGAGAAATTCCGCAAGCTGTGGGATGGTGACATCACAGGCTACAAGAGCCACAGTGAAGCGGACGCCGCCCTTGTTGCTACGTTGGCATTCTGGTGCAGCGGTGACAGGGCACAGATGGACAGGCTGTTCCGGCAGTCCGGCTTGATGCGTGAAAAGTGGGATTCCCTCCGTGGTGCTGGCACCTACGGCAATCTCTCCATCGAAAAGGCGGTGGCTCGGATGACCGATTACTACAAACCCATTATCCCACGCTCTGCCGCCGAGGACTTCGGTGTGGACAGGCTGAAGGAACTCGACCCCACGAACCAAAGCAAATACCCGTGGAACGATATCGGCGCCGGTCACATCTTCGCAGACTTCTACCAAGACAGACTGCGTTATGTGCCGGAACGCAAAATGTGGTTTTACTACGAGGACGGCATTTGGAATAAGGACACAGGCAATCTCCGTGCGATGCTCTACTGCATGGAACTGGCTGACCTCATGTACACCTTTGCCCTTGAGATAAGGGATGAGGATAAGCGTAAATCCTATATGAAATATGCCAGCCGTTGGCAGAACCACTCCAATCGTGTCAACATTCTCAAGGATGCACAGGTGTATCACCCGATTCCGTATGGCAGTTTTGATGCGGATATCTACATCTTTGGTTAAATACCACTCCTACCACTGCCCACTTTACTACCAGACCGGCAGAGCCGCTTGCTCCAGCCACACCATCTACGAGCTGAGTCTCATCGAACTGATAAGGGCGGACTTGGAAAAACACGCCGCGCGGGTGCAGTGCGACGAACAGCAAGTGCGGGCGGAATTACAGAAACGAGTCAGCACCGACCTGCCGGACGTGCGGTTTCTGGAGCAGGAAATCATGGGGCTTAAAAAACGGCTGACGGAGCTGGACGGCAAATTCGCCACGCTTTATGAGGATAAGGTGCTGCGGAAGATTTCAGAGAACAGCTTCGACCTGCTGATGATCAATTACAATCAGGAGCGTCAGCAAGCCGGGGAACGGCTGGCGGAGTTGGAGAAGAAACGGGCGGCCATCCAAAAGAAGTTTTTAGACATCGCCAAGTGGACGAAGCTGATCCGAAACTGTCTCGGCTTAAAGACCATCGACCGGGAGCTTTTAGAGGAACTGATCGACCACATCGAGATCGGTGAACGCAAAGTCATCGACGGAAAAAAGCAGCAGGACATAAAAATCGTTTACAAGTTTGTCGGCTCCCTTGACGAATAGCCGACAACATTACATACCTTTCCTTAACAACACATGTTCAACGAATGGTACGCCAAAGACACCAGTAAGAAAATTCGTGCGGTGTTCAAAGCAAAAGGTGAATCCGGCAAACCGCTGTGTACCAACCCGCCATACGGCTACCTCAAAGACCCGGAGGACAAGCATCACTGGATCGTGGATGAGGTCGCAGCCGATGTGGTCAGGGACATCTTCAAAATGTGCGTAGCTGGAAAGGGTCCTTCTCAGATAGCCAAGGCACTATCACAGCGGCAGATACCCGTTCCCACAGTCCATCTTCACCGCATGGGCATCAACACCCCTGCCAGAGAGCCGGAGGATATTTATGCTTGGCAACAGCGCACCGTGGCAGATATTCTTGTAAAGATGGAATACTTGGGTCACACGGTCAACTTCAAGACCCAGAAGAAATCCTACAAATCAAAGAAAAAGGTCAACAATGACCCGTCCGAATGGGTTATCTTTGAGAATACCCACGAAGCCATTATTGACCAAGAAACCTTTGAAATTGTCCAGAATATCCGTAACGGCAGACGCAGGCTCACGCAGATGGGAGAAATGCCGGTCGTGTCCGGTATGCTGTTCTGTGCTGACTGCGGTGCGAAACTGTACCAAGTCCGAGCCAGAGGATGGACGCATGAACAGGAGCATTTTGTGTGTGCCACCTACCGAAAGCAGAAAGGAAAATGCACCTCCCACCAGATACGCAATGTACAGGTGGAGCAGATCCTGCTGACGGAGATAAATCGGATGCTTGCCTTTGTGCGTGAACGGGAGGGTGAATTTGTGGAATTGCTCACCAAGAAGAATGAGCGTGATCTCAATCGGCAGTTCCGTGAATGCAGCCGGGAATTGGAACAAGCCACACAGCGCATCACAAAATTGGACAGCATCATCCAACGGCTCTACGAGGATAACCTCGATGGCAAAATCTCCGATGAGCGTTTTGCCAAGATGACCGCTACCTATGAGCAGGAGCAGAAAGACCTTCAAGCACGGGTGGTCGTGCTGCGTGAGACCCTCTCCAAAGCCAAGGCACAGCGTCTCAACATCGATTCCTTCCTCGCACAGGTCAAAAAGTACACCGAGGTCAAGGAACTGGATGCCGAGATCATCCGAGCCTTGGTAGAGCGCATCGATGTGTTCAAACCGGAGAAGCTGTCGGGTACCAGAACGAAAAAGCAGACCATCCTCATTCATTGGAACTTCATCGGAGCAGTCGAACTGCCCCAAGAACAGGAAAAATCGGCATAGCCGGATTTCTCCAAACTATGCCGATATTTTTCCAAGGAATAAAATCCCTTAGTGAGCCACCCTTTTGGATGTCTCTTTTTTGTGTTGGCGCTACCTATCTTCCCGGGCCGTTGCCAGCCAAGTATTGTGGGCAGAAACGAGCTTAACTTCCGTGTTCGGGATGGGAACGGGTGGACCCTCGTCCTAATCAGCACCAACTGCTGAGGTGTATTGCACCCTCAAAACCGAACAATGTATGAGTGGAGAAAGGAAGGCTAATTGCCTGCATAAATTGTAGGTCAAGCCCTCGGGCTATTAGTACAGGTCAGCTCCACACGTTACCGTGCTTTCACCTCCTGCCTATCAACC
>JAAXZS010000131.1 GCA_012719745.1 Clostridiales bacterium
GATGAAATGATCCTCAAGCTCTCCGGCTTAATCTAATGAGATACCCAATATTGTTATCCCGAATTTTTTGACCACAATTCCTTTATTTACAAGGGCGGTGGCTTAAACTTCGGGATAACTTTTTCCTCGGCATAATCCTGATTATCCCGAATTCGGAATAATCAGGATCTGTCAGTGGCTGGAGCAAGAGCCGGTCTTGCCGGCGCCCGCTCTGGCCTTTTTATGGAGCAATGCCGTATCGTAAAGGAGATGAGAGATGCAGACGGAAGAAATGGTCGAGCAGCTTTATTTGTTCGACCCAGATTTATGGTCTGGGAAAATGTGCCGGGAGCCTTCTCCAGCGGAGAGTCGAAGGGCGAGGACTTCCGGATCGTCTTGGAGGAAATCGTCCGAATTAAAGCACCCAGCATACATGTCCCTCGACCTGACTCCGGGCGCTGGGAATCTGCTGGGAGAATCTTATTGGGAGATGTGTTCTCCCTGGCGTGGCGATGCCTCGATGCTCAATACTGGGGTGTCGCCCAACGAAGAAAAAGAATCTTTCTTGTCGCAGATTTTGCAGGACTCAGTGCCCCAAAGATATTATTTGAGCAAGACCGCCTGCTTGGGAATCCTGCGTCGGGCGAGGGAGCGCGGGAAAGAGCTTCCATCTCAGCTCAAGGCAGCTCTTGAAATACAGGCTGGCGTCACACCGCCTGACCGCCATGTGGGAGTAGGTGCTTACCACATGAATCAGCGTGATGAAGGCATCGACCTCGGCGATGTGTCCGGCGCACTCATGGCAACCAGCAACATGCAGATGCAGACTTTCGTCACATGCAAACCGACTGGCTTTGACGGCTACAATGGCGATTTGACAGGAGATGTATCTTCCACGCTTGGCGTCAATTGCGGGATGTCCACAGGACGCAACGGCGTAATTACGCCGACCGCTTTTGCCGCCAACCAGCGTGACGAGGTGCGTAACCTCCATGATAAAGCTGGTGCCTTGGGCACACAACCGGGGATGAAACAACAGACTTTTATCGCAGAGGGATGCCTAACCCCATGGGATACGCAGCAGGAGCGGATCTTTCCTCCAGAGGGTAAAGCCCCTACGCTGGCCGGAGCGGATGGTGGCGGCGGGAGAAATCCCGCAGGACTTTTGTTTGCGGCAGGAGTTGTCACAAAGGGGAATGGCGATGCGTTCCTGTCAGCTGAGCGGCACACCACACTCAGTATAGGCGGTGGTCAGGCTGGGCAGGGATATCCCTGCGTGATGACTGCTGGCTTCAATGCAGGCGCGGGCTCCTCTGCTGGAACAATCGGATATGCGTCGGAACTGGCTCCGACGCTCAAAGGAGCGGCAAGCGGAAATATGATGCCCACAGTTCTCTGCCTAAATGATCAGGGTGGAGCGCAGATGCACTGTACTGAGGATAAGACTGGAACTCTGCGAGCGCAGGAACACGGACATCAGCCCCTCGTTTTTGAGAATCACGGTATTGACTCGCGCTATACCGGCCCGCATGATGTGGCTCCCACTATGTCCGCACGATATGGCACTGGGGGAAATAATGTGCCGCTTGTTTCGCAGGAACCTGCGGCAATTTGCATTGCTGGCAATACTATCGACCGACAACCGCAAAACGGCGGGAATGGCCTTGGTTGTCAGGAGGACATTGCCTACACGCTGACAGCTACCGATCATTTATCTGGATGTCCGGATAAATGATCTAATCCCGAGGGTTGACTTATCCCGATGTTGTCAGGTAAGGGCGGAGCTACTTGTTGAGAATCAAGTATGTGTTTTTCTGTTGTCATCATAAAACCTCCAGATAATAATATTAAAAGTGGTCGGGTAGGCTAATGCCGACTCGGCCACTTTTGGACTGAATCATATTGTTTCAACAGACTATGCAAGACCATACAAACGCTTGATCATCTGCTCGTCATTTTCCCAAATCGGCTCGATTGTAGCATTGGCTTCACATTTATCCGTAATTTTTTGTATGGCTTGCCTTTTCATTTCAGTATCGGCCCAGGCATAGATCCGAGTAGTGTTTACATCGGCATGTCCGAGAAACTCAGAAAGTAAAACCAAAGGCATGCCGCCCCGATACAAGTGCATCGCTCTGGAATGGCGTAGCTGGTGTGGGTGAACTCTATCCGGAATCTCTGAGCACATTTTTTTACCGGTCTCTCCGTATTTACGCATAAACAGAGAAACGGCATCCGAAGACATTTTGTTTCTGTGTCCATGAGAAATTGTGTAGAACAGAAAATCCTCATCTTTCCTTGATATTGCAGGATGAGCTGTATTAAGGTAATTCTTCAAATGCCCAGCAACTTTGGTCGAAATGGGTAGTTTTCGCATTTTAGTCCCTTTGCCTGTAAGATAAACAGACGGGGTATTTTGCTGCAATTCCAAATCGCCAATCCGCAAATCCAACAGTACCTCCTACGATCTGTTTGATCAGATTATAGAGGGTATTATTCAATTGAAATAGACACCTATGTTTCTTTTTGTTATAATATTCAAAAAGGAGCGGTCTATATGATAATTGAGAAAATACGGCATATTCCCTTGCTTTCGGAAATGGATACCGCCGTTTTGGATAGATGTATTACGGAAAATCAGC
>JAAXZS010000109.1 GCA_012719745.1 Clostridiales bacterium
AATGTGATATAATAATAATCACTAAGCAGCGGTGCAGTATCCTAGTCAGATCTGCCGTCTACTAAGAAGGGCCTAAAAATCCTTTAAAGGGCACAACTGTGAAGCCTCTGGTGCTTGCTTCTTACGCCCAGTTTGGGGTGGGTGCTGGAGGTAGGTGCGGCGTATGCCGTGCCTGCGAATGTAGGGCGCCCTCCAATGGCATGGAGGACCCGACCCTGCCTTTGTGGAGACCTGCTGTTGTGCACAGGCGTACTCCCTTTGTGGTAAAACGCGCTGTGTACGAAGCAGATTGAGAACCTGTATTGCGGTGCTACCCGGCGGAAATCGCCGTGAACGCTGTGTGCAGAGTAGCCTGCCTTGCGTGGAGCGGGTGAATAGGGGAGCCGAAGCGCCGATTCTCCGGCCAGAGAAGAAGCGCTATTCCCTTGAAACCCTTTCTGCAAAAGAGGCTAAGAGACGGTGTGACTGCAGTGGAAATCACCTAGGCTGTCCATGTTGGGCACCGGGGAGATTGCAGTGCGGACTAAGTGGCAGTCGGGTCTCACGGTGGGTAACCCCGTGGCACGGCACTGAAAGGGAAACCGCCTGGTCGGCAACGAGAGGTGTGCTGTGGGGAAAACCAACCCGTACCTAAGCCGTAAGATTTATCCCCGTTGCTGCCGCTGCTTAGTATCAACTATTTCAAGTATAGAAACGGATGCGAGGAATTCTTCTTTGGATTAGTAAGTTAAAAAGAAAAAAAAGAGCGAACACGGGGATAGTCATTGGATCATTCGCGTGTTCCTGATTTCTGTGTCATTGTCAGCTGTATTGAGCTTTTTGTCCTCTACGGCGCTGACTGGCGCGGGGTATGCGGTGGCCTTTTTAGTGCTGGCGCTGTTTATTGCTCTTGGCATTGTGTTTGATATGGTGGGTGTGGCTGTTACCGCAGCTGACCCCCGGCCGTTTCACTCCATGGCCGCCCATAAGGAAAAGGGTGGCAGGGAGGCAATTCGCCTGTTGGCCAGTGCCAACCGCGTCAGCAGCTTCTGCAACGATGTGGTGGGCGACATCTGTGGCATCGTCAGCGGTTCTACGGCGGCTGTAATCGTGACCCGGTTGGAGCAGAGCTTCAACACCACCTCTGTGCTGATTTCCATTGCCATTACGGCGCTTATTTCGGGACTCACTATCGGTGGAAAGGCACTGGGCAAAACGGCGGCCATCGGCGATAGCACCGCCGTGGTGTACCGGGTGGCGAAAATCCTGCACGCGCTGCATCTTTTTCGCTGATTAATATTGATAACGGAGACTGATTGTTTTGATTTTAGAGAGAATCCAGAGCCCTGGGGATGTAAAAAAATTAAACGATGCACAGTCCCGCCAACTCTGCGATGAGCTGCGGAACTTTTTAATTGAAGAAGTATCCCATACCGGCGGCCACCTTGCCTCCAATCTGGGTGTGGTGGAGCTGACGGTGGCCATTCACCGAGTTTTTGACACACAAAAGGATCGGCTGGTGTTTGATGTGGGCCATCAGTGCTATGTACATAAGGCACTGACAGGGCGGCGGGAGCTGTTTGACACACTGCGCCAGTTCGGTGGTATTTCCGGCTTTCCCAAACCCTACGAAAGTGAGCACGATGCTTTTATTGCAGGGCACGCGTCGAACTCCGTGTCGGTGGCATTGAGCATGGCCCGGGCGCGCACATTGCAGCACCAGCACTATCAAGTGGTGGCACTTATCGGGGACGGTGCTCTAGGCGGCGGCCTCAGTTTTGAGGGGCTCAATAATGCAGGTGCTTCCGGGGAACCCATGATCGTGATCCTCAATGACAACGGCATGTCCATCAACCGCAACGTGGGTGCTCTTTCCAAGCATCTGGCCAAGCTGCGGACAAGACCGGAATATTACAACTTCAAAAAATGGTACCGGGATATTACCGGCACCTCCAAGGTGGGCAAAACCATCTACCGGGCCAGCCATACTTTAAAGGAAACGCTTAAAAAGTCGGTTGTGCCCGGCAGTACCTTCTTTGAGGAGATGGGCTTCACCTATATGGGGCCGGTGGACGGCCACGATGTGGAAAAGCTGACGGAGATGCTCCGCTGGGCCAAGGAAATGAAATGCCCGGTGCTGCTGCATGTGAACACGGTCAAAGGGAAAGGCTATCCCTTTGCGGAAAATAACCCAGGCCGTTTCCACGGCGTATCGCCTTTTAATCCATTAACGGGTAAGCCGTTGCAGGAGAATAAGGCTACTTTTTCCTCTGTATTTGGCGAAACAGTTGCGGATCTTGCGGCAGGAGATGACAAGGTATGTGCCATTACAGCCGCTATGGCAGACGGAACAGGACTTACTTCCTTTGCAAAACTATATCCCACCCGCTTTTTTGACGTCGGGATTGCCGAGGGACATGCTGTCAGCATGGCGGCGGGTATGGCCAAGCAGGGACTGCACCCGGTTTTTGCGGTTTATTCCAGCTTTTTGCAGCGGGGTTATGATATGATGATCCACGATGTGGCACTTGACAACCTGCATGTGGTCTTTGCGGTGGATCGAGCCGGCCTTGTGGGAGCGGACGGTGAGACGCACCATGGCTGCTTTGATGCGCTTTATCTGTCCCAGATCCCCCATATAACGGTGCTCTGCCCCAGCAATTTTTCGGAGCTTCGCTACATGTTGCGGATTGGTGTTGAAGAACTGACAGGCCCGGTGGCGGTACGCTATCCCCGGGGCGGGGAGGGCAGCTATCAGGCTGTCTCAGGTCGCGCCGACATTGTGGAGCTGCGCAGTGGCAATGACATTACCCTGTTTTCCTACGGCGTGCTGATCAATAATCTCCTGGATGCGGCGGAACAGCTTTCACAGCTGGGCATTTCCGCCTCCGTTTTGAAGCTGAACTGCATCGCACCTCTTGACAGCCGTGTGATCGCGGAATCTGTTAGAAAGACAAAGCGGCTACTGGTGCTGGAGGACTGCATGGGCGTTGGCTGCGTGGGGCAGCGGATTGCCGCCATTTTAGCACAGGAGGGAATCGCACCGGATCGGCTGATCCTGAAAAATTTGGGGACAACCTTTGCCACCCAGGGAAATGTGGACGAATTGGAGCATGCCTTCGGCCTTGACGCCAAAAGCATTGTGGAGTCTGTTCTGGAGGTATGTCATGAGCGAAAAGACGAGACTTGATCTGCTTCTGGTGGAGCGGGGTCTGGCGGAGAGCCGCCAGAAAGCGCAGGCCATCATCATGAGCGGGCTTGTATTTGTGGACGGACAACGGGTTGACAAATCGGGAACGGCTGTTTTGAACGCCGCCGCCATCGAGGTGCGCGGTCATGGACTGCGATATGTAAGCCGGGGCGGACTGAAGCTTGAAAAGGCCATGAAAACCTTTGACCTGTCTTTGCAGGATCTGGTCTGCGCCGATATTGGTGCGTCTACCGGCGGTTTCACGGACTGTATGCTGCAAAACGGGGCACGACGCGTCTATGCGGTGGATGTTGGCTACGGTCAACTGGACTGGAAACTGCGCAACGATCCCCGCGTGGTGTGCATGGAGCGCACCAATGCCCGCTATCTTACCCAAGAGCAGATTCCGGATGAACTGGATTTTGCATCCATTGATGTTTCCTTTATCTCTTTGAAACTGATTTTTCCGGCACTTCATGAGCTTTTGTCGGGTAATGGCCATGTGGCGTGCCTTATCAAACCGCAGTTTGAGGCAGGTCGGGAGAAGGTGGGCAAAAAGGGCGTTGTACGAGACCCCGATGTTCATCTTGAGGTGTTGCAAAACTTCCTCATAAATGCAAAGGAATCCGACTTTACAGTAATTGATATTACGTACTCTCCTATTAGAGGACCTGAGGGAAATATAGAATATCTGGGGTATCTGAAAAAGGGCCTGACGGAGTACCATGACATTGATATAAGCGCCATTGTGGAGGCATCCCACAGTGAATTGAAGGACTGAGAAGGTTACGACCATGAAAAAAATAATTTTGTGCCCCAATCCCTACCGGGATAATGAGCTGGAAGTAGCAAAGAATGCCAGGCGCATTCTGGAAGAGTGCGGCTTTCAAACAGCTGTCTGTCTGCCTTTTCACAGGGAGGGGTATGGCAATGAGCTGGGGATGCCCATCCAGTCTTTGCAGCAGGAGATCAAATCGGCTGATATGCTGCTCTCGTTTGGCGGTGATGGGACAATCCTTCATCTGGCCAAAATGGTGGCTCTTCATTCCGTACCGGTGCTGGGCATCAATCTGGGCAGCCTTGGATTTATGACAGAGATGGAAGGCAATGAAATTGACAAGCTGCGGGAACTGTCAAAATGGAATTTCACGGTGGAGTCCCGCATGATGCTGGATGTCAGTGTGATCCGGGATGGTCGGCAGGTTTATTCCAATATTGCCCTTAATGACGCCGTTATTTCAAAGGGCGCTGTGGCAAGAGTTGTGAGGTTGGACATTTTTACAGAAGAGGGGAAGCTGACAAAGATCTGCGGTGATGGAACCATTGTCAGTACGCCCACCGGTTCTACCGGCTACTCCATGGCAGCCGGCGGACCTATTGTGGCCCCCACAGCTCGGAATCTGCTCCTGACGCCCATCTGCGCCCACTCATCCAGATCCAGTTCCTATGTTTTGTCGCCGGATCATGTGATTACAGTGGAAACGGCAGATGCCAATCGGAAATTTGTCTACCTGTCGGTGGACGGGGGCCGGGCCTTTTCCTTAAAAAACGGCGATCAGGTGCGGATCAGCAAGTCACGGTTTGAGACCAAATTAGTGAGAACAACTAAGAGAAGCTTTTGCGAGATCCTGGACAGAAAAATGCGGATGGGAGATGTACGCCATGAAAAATGAACGGCAGAAGCAACTGCTTCAGATTATTACCGAGGAAAACATCGAGACACAGGAGCAGCTCCTGGCTCGTTTGGAGGCGCGCGGCATACGCAGCACCCAGGCCACCGTTTCCCGGGACATCAAGGAGCTGCACCTTATTAAGGAACCCACCGGCACTGGCAGTTATCATTACGCCGTCTCTGGCCACAAGACAAAATTGAACTTTGCGGACAAGCTGCGTACGATCTTCCGGGAGAGCGTTATCCATGTGGATTTTGCGCAGAATATTGTGGTTATCAAGACCATGCCTGGTCTTGCCAGCGCTGCTGCTGCCGCGCTGGACGGGATGGACATCACCTACATGGTGGGGTCGCTGGCGGGTGATGATACGGCGCTTCTCATTATGCGGGATCTGGACAGCGCCGCCGATTTTTGTGAAGAAATCAAGGAAATGCTCCATTAACGGCTTTAAGTAAGAGGTGAGCGCCATGCTGCAATTGCTTCATATTGAGAATATTGCCATTATTGATGAGGCCGAGATTACATTTCAGCCCGGCTTCAATGCCCTGACAGGCGAAACCGGCGCCGGTAAATCCATCGTTATTGATTCTCTCAGCGCGGTGCTGGGGCAGCGGGCGTCCCGGGATCTTATCCGAACGGGAGCCGACAAGGCCTTTGTCAGTGCTACATTTGACCAGGTACCCGCCGACCTGCCTGCTCTGCGGGAGGGAAACATCGAGACGGAGAACGGTACCCTCCTTCTGCAGCGGGAAATATCCGCTGACGGAAAGAATATCTGCCGTGTCAACGGCCGTCCTGTGACGGTTTCACAGCTGCGGCAGATCGGCAGCGGCCTTTTGAATATCCACGGTCAGCACGACGGCCAGCAGTTGCTGGACGAAGAGCAGCACGGCTTCTATCTGGATCGCTTTGGCCATGTGGAATCGTTGCTGACGCCTTACATCACTGCCTATGAAACCATGCTGGCTGTGCAGAAAAAGATACAATCCATGAAGATGGACGAGGCGGAAAAAGCACGCCGGGTGGATACGCTTCGGTTTCAAATTGAAGAGCTGGAGCGAGCAAAGCTGAAGGCGGGAGAAGAGGAGGAACTGACCGAGCGACGGAATCTGCTGCGGAACAGTGAAAAATTTATTTCCGCCGTGGAGGGCGCCGACTATTACTTAAGCGGAGACGAAAATCATGACGGGGCGCGGGGTCAGCTGCGGCAGGCGCAGGAGGCCGTTTCCGGCGCCAAGGCGCTGGGGGACACCTTTTTGCAGCTGTTCACAAGACTGGAGGGCGCCTACAGTGAGGTATATGATTTGGCCGATACGGTGCGGGATCTAAAGGACGGCTTTGACTTTTCTCCGGCGGAATTGGATCAGTTGGAGGGGCGTCTGGATCAGATGTACCGTCTAAAAAAGAAATACGGCCCCTCTGTGGAGGATATGCTGGCCTATCTTGACCGCTGCCGCAGTGATCTGGACGCCATTGAGTATGCGGACGACACCATTGCACGACTTGAACAGGAATTTGCCACCGCTCGAAAGCAGGCACTGAAGTGTGCCGCCGCTTTGTCGGAGGCCAGAAAGAAAGCTGCCAGAGAGTTGGAGAGCCGGATCCTGACGGAATTAAAGCAGCTGGATATGGGCAAGATACAGTTCAGCATCCAGATCACGGAAAAAGAAATGGACGCCTCCGGTATGGATCAGGTGCGCTTTCTCATGTCCGCCAATCTGGGGGAAGAACTGAAGCCTATTCACAAAATTGCCTCTGGCGGCGAACTGGCCCGCATTATGCTGGCTATGAAGAATGTGCTTTCGGAGCAGGATCAGGTGGGCACCATGGTGTTTGATGAGGTGGATACCGGCGTTTCGGGCCGGGCCGCACAGAAGGTGGCGGAAAAGATGGCCCGGATCTCCCGCACCAAGCAGGTGCTCTGCGTGACCCATCTGCCACAGCTGGCCGCCATGGCGGACACCCACTTCTCCGTGGAAAAGGGGGAATCCGGCGGGCGTACTTTTACGAAAGTACAATGCTTAAACCGGGGACAGCGACGCATGGAGCTGGCTCGGCTGACCGGCGGCAGCCATGTGTCGCAGACCATGCTCTCTGGCGCCGAAGAACTGCTGACAGAGGCCGAAAATTTCAAGAAAGCAATGAAATAACGGAAACAGCTTGACAAAATCTGAAACATTTTTTATAATGAATTCACTAAAATTGCATATGCCACAGTGAGGAAGGGAATAAGTAGCGCCTTCGCCGATGCAAAGAGAAGCTCTGGTTTGGTGAAAAGAGCAGAGAAGCGAAGCTGTGAATACATCCCGGAACAGCCTTCTGAAACGCCCAAAACCATAGGGACGCGGTAGGAATGTGTCGGGTTCGCCCGTTATCGCGATAGGGTATGTTTGTACCCGATAAGGCCGCAGCCGTGAGGCTGGGGTAAATTGAGGTGGTACCGCGGTATTTTATATCGCCCTCTGTCCTGCGGGACAGAGGGCGATTTTTTCGTGCTGTATCGCAGGAAACAGTGCAAACGAGCAGGGAAATAAGCAAATCGCACAACAAATCGGAAAGGAAAGAAAATATGAAAATTTATGAAGAACTGGTCGCTCGGGGCCTGATCGCTCAGGTCACCAACGAAGAGGAAATTCGGGAGATGGTCAACAACGGAAAGGCCACCTTCTACATCGGCTTTGACTGCACGGCGGACTCTCTCCATGTGGGTCATTTCATGGCACTGTGCCTGATGAAGCGGCTGCAGATGGCAGGCAACAAGCCTATTGCCCTCATCGGTGACGGCACTACACTGATCGGCGACCCCTCCGGCCGTACCGATATGCGCCAGATGCTGACCCCGGAGGTCATCAAGTACAACGCGGAGTGCTTCAAGCGGCAGATGGAGAAGTTTATTGACTTTTCCGACGACAAGGCGCTGATGCTCTACAACTCTGAGTGGCTTAAGCCGTTGAACTATATCGAGCTACTGCGCGAGGTGGGAGGCTGCTTCTCAGTGAATAATATGCTGCGGGCCGAGTGCTACAAGCAGCGGATGGAAAAGGGTCTCAGCTTCCTGGAATTCAACTACATGATCATGCAAAGCTACGACTTTTACTACATGTTTCAGCACTACGGTTGTAACATGCAGTTCGGTGGCAACGATCAGTGGTCCAACATGCTTGGCGGCACGGAACTGATCCGCCGCAAGCTGGGCAAGGACGCCCATGCCATGACCATCACACTGCTGCTAAACAGTGAGGGAAAAAAGATGGGCAAGACGGCTTCCGGCGCGGTGTGGCTGGATCCCAATAAAACCTCTCCCTTTGAATTTTACCAGTACTGGCGGAATGTGGACGATGCGGATGTGCTCAAGTGTATCCGGATGCTCACCTTCCTGCCGCTGGAGGAGATTGACAAGATGGATGGCTGGGAGGGTTCTCAGCTTAACGACGCCAAGGAAATTCTGGCCTTTGAGCTGACACGCATGATCCACGGTGAAGAAGAGGCACAAAAAGCAAAGGAAGCTTCCCGGGCTCTTTTCTCCGGCACCGGCAGCAGTGAGCACATGCCCACCACGGAACTCACCAATGATGATCTGGGAGGCGGGCAGATCAATATTTTGAATCTGCTTGTGAAGTGCGAGCTATGCGCCAGCAAGGGCGAGGCACGGCGTCTGGTACAGCAGGGCGGCGTTACCATCAACGACAAAAAGGTGGAATCTATTGACGATGTCTTCGGCTGCGAACAGTTTACAGGCGACGGACTTGTGATCCGCAAGGGCAAGAAGGTCTATCATCGTGCCATCATGATCTGAGACCGACTTCATAAAATAGAAAGCCGCGGATTTCCGCGGCTTTCTTTCTGCGAAAGAAAAGATTGAAGAAATGAATATTGTGTATTATAATAACTCTTCGCACGGTATACGTTTATAAATGAAAGATAAGATGGTAAACAGCAATGAAAACAAAGGATTTTGATTATGATCTGCCACAGGAGCTGATTGCGCAGACCCCCATTGAACGGCGGGATGCCTCCCGGCTACTGGTGCTGAATAAAGAAACGGGAGAGCGGGAACACCGCCATTTTTATGATCTGCCGGAATATCTGCATCCTGGCGACTGCCTGATTCTCAACAACTCCCGGGTGCTGCCCGCCCGGCTGCTGGGGCAGCGGCTGCCCGGAGGCGGCGCCTGCGAGGTGCTGCTGCTTATTGATCGAGGGGATAAGGTTTGGGAATGCCTGGTACGGCCGGGAAAGAAAATGCGGCTCGGCACCCACCTGACCTTCGGCAACGGAGAACTGACCGCCGAGGTGGTGGAAGAGGTGGAAGGCGGCAACAGGCTGGTACGCTTCCATTATGAGGGCATCTTTCTGGAAGTGCTGGAGCGCCTGGGTAAAATGCCCCTCCCGCCCTACATCAAGGAGGAATTGCAGGATCAGGAGCGGTATCAGACTGTCTATTCAAAGGTCAACGGCAGTGCCGCGGCGCCCACTGCCGGCCTCCACTTCACGAAAGATCTGCTGGATAAAATCGGAGAAATGGGCGTTGGCATCGGCTATGTGACGCTGCATGTGGGGCTGGGGACTTTCCGGCCGGTGAAAGAGGACGAAATCACCGAGCATGAGATGCACAGCGAATACTGCGTCATTTCACAGGAGACGGCCGACCTGATTAACGCTACACGAAAAAACGGTGGCCGCGTCATCTGCGTGGGGACCACCTCCTGCCGGACGATAGAATCCTGGGCGGCGGAGGACGGCAGTATGCGGGCCAGCGCCGGCTGGACAGATATATTTATCTATCCCGGCTACCGTTTCAAAGTGATGGATTGCCTTATCACCAATTTCCATCTGCCGGAATCCACCCTTATCATGCTGGTTTCGGCTCTGGCGGGCAGAGAAAATATTTTGGATGCCTACCGGGAGGCGGTTCAGAAACGCTATCGCTTTTTTAGCTTTGGGGACGCCATGCTGATCCACTGACCGAGAAGGAGACACGCTATGTTTAAAGTAATCAAGAAGCAGGGACGGGCAAGGCGCGGACAATTCCAATGCGCCCACGGCGACATGGTGCAGACGCCTGTTTTTATGAATGTAGGGACACAGGGTGCCATCAAGGGTGGCCTCAGTGCCTTTGACCTGAAAGACATCGGCTGCCAGATCGAACTGTCCAACACCTACCACCTGCACCTGCGCCCGGGTGACGATGTGGTACGGCAGATGGGCGGTCTTCACCGCTTTATGCGCTGGGACGGCCCTATTCTCACCGACAGCGGCGGCTTTCAGGTCTTTTCTTTGGCAGGGCTACGGAAGATCAAGGAGGAGGGGGTCACCTTTGCCTCCCATATTGACGGGCATCGTATTTTCATGGGGCCGGAGGAGAGTATGCAGATCCAGTCCCATCTGGGGTCGGACATTGCTATGGCCTTTGACGAGTGCGTGGAAAACCCCGCCAAATACGAATACGCTAAGGAATCTTGTGAGAGAACGCTGCGGTGGCTGCAGCGCTGCAAGATAGAACACGATCGACTGAATAGCCTGCCGGATACCGTGAACCCGGGGCAGATGCTCTTCGGCATCAACCAGGGCGCCACATTTGCGGATCTTCGTATCTGGCACATGAAGGAGATTGCCCAGATTGACTGCGACGGTTTTGCCATCGGCGGTCTGGCGGTGGGGGAACCCACTGAGGTAATGTATCAGATTATTGAGGCAGTGGAGCCTTTTATGCCGGCGGAGAAGCCACGCTATCTGATGGGAGTGGGAACACCCTCCAATCTGATCGAGGGCGTGGCCCGGGGTATTGACTTTTTCGACTGCGTGATGCCAGCTCGCAATGCCCGCCACGGCAAGCTTTTTACATGGCAGGGAACCGTGAATATTAAAAATGCACGGTATAAAACGGATGACAGACCCATAGATGAAAACTGTGACTGTCCCGTCTGCCGCCAGTTCAGTCGTGCCTATCTGCGCCATCTTTTTATCGCGGAGGAGATGCTGGGGATGCGGCTGGCGGTTATGCATAATCTGTATTTTTATAACCAGCTGATGCAAAAAATTCGGGACGCCATAGATGCGGATGCGTTTGAAAATTTCCGCAGCGAATACAGCGAAAAGCTGGCCGGGCGTATTTGAAAACAATTTGTGAAATCTATTGCAAAAATAAAAACAAGTCTGTATAATAGTCATATTA
>JAAXZS010000180.1 GCA_012719745.1 Clostridiales bacterium
AGATTTGCTTGAATCGGAACCGCTGTCGGCGGTTGAGACCGAAGAACCCAGCGATGAACCGGTTCAGAGCGAGATCGTCTATCCCACGGTATCCTATACCGACGCAGCACCCTTTGGCAGCCCTGTCGCGGGCGGAGAGAATTGAGGAGGCAAGCATGAAAAAGAAAAAGCTAATATCCCTGTTGCTGAGCCTGTCAATTATCTGCTCCATGATGATGCCGGGAGCCATGGTCTATGCGGCGGGTGATACCACCGGTGACTCTGAGACAGACAACGGCATGGTCATTAACAAGACGGCCACAGTCAATAATGACGGCAGCTATACTGTCCAGCTGGAAGCGTATGCCACCGGTGAGAAGTTTGTCAGTCAGATCACAAAAGATGTGCCCACAGACATAGTTCTGGTGCTCGACCAATCCGGTTCAATGGATCACCCGATGGGGCAAGTATATTTTTCCGCATATGGTTCTTACAGTAATGAATTTTATTACGATTATCGCCATAATGGCGGTGATGCGAATCTCTACTACCCCTTGGGAAATGGAAGCTATGCATCTGTGTCCGTGACACGCGAGTCCTGGACAGAATATGACAAAATCACTGAGTGGAAAAATAATAAATATTATAATAACCAGAACTCTTTATATGCTCTTGTAGACGGGACATACCAAGAGGTTACGGTTAAACGGAAATGGAAACAGAATAGCCTAACTCGTGTTTATACTTACTTGCTCAATGGCAAGGTCATTGGCACTGGCGAAGGATGGGATGGCACCCCTGTTTTTTCGGATTCGAATATCAGTACCCTGTATCAGAAGAGCTCGGATTATACATACACCTACACGGACACTAACAACGTCACACAGACCGTTGGTACTTCTGATGGTGCCGATACAAGGCCGAATTTCACCTATCCTTTTTACTAAAAGGGCTATGACGAGAATGCCGGCGACAACAGAATTACCGCATTGAAGACAGCACTGACCAACTTTGCTTCAGCTGTCAGCCAAAAAGCGGCCGGTAAAGATAAGCAGCTGGGAACAGAGGATGATGTAGATCACAGAATAGCGGTTGTGGGCTTTGCCAGCGATGGTGGAATCGAAGAGTATTATTATACAAATACCGAGCTATTTGTTGGCGCCAAGCAATATAGATGCGATAGAAATGCGAAAGATCAATACAAAAATGCGTTTCAGACCATGGATACACAGATCGGACAGGACAATATTACGGCCTCAATTAATGCACTTGACGCAGATGGCGGTACGCATCCTGACCTGGGCATCAAAATGGCCAACGGCATATTGAACGCAAACCCCGTTACAAGCAGCGACAAGGCGCGCAATCGCGTTGTGATCATGTTTACAGACGGGTTCCCCGGCGACTCTTCCTTTGATACCACTGTAGCGGATAATGCCATTAAAGAGGCGCAGATCACCAAGAACGCCGGAACGACCGTGTATTCTGTCGGTATTTTCGGCGGAGCGGATGCCACAAATGCAGGCGACCGTGACAGCTCAAACGAAACGGTGCAGGCCAACTGGTTTATGCAGACAGTTTCATCCAATAATGGTGAACCGCAATCGCCCAGCTATTACCTGTCTGCCTCGGATGCAGACTCCTTAAACAATATCTTTAAACAGATTTCGGACAACATTCAGTCGGGCGGATCGTCCACAACGCTGAATGATACGGCAGTCATTCGGGATATTATTTCGACTCCGTTTAAGCTGGCAAATGAAGATGTAAGCAGCATTACACTGGAAACCTACAAATACGAGGGCAATGATTCATCAGGAGCAAAAAAGTGGACAAAAAATAGCGGCGCTATGAATGCCACAGCTTCCGTAGACGGCGATAAGGTGAATGTGACTGGCTTTGACTATGCTGCCAATTATGTTGGGACAGATACTAATGCCGATGGAACGAAGGCCTACCACGGTGACAAGCTTGTGATCAGCTTCAATGTGGTGCCCAAAGATGGCTTCCTGGGCGGCAACGATGTTTACACCAACACCAGCGCCGGCGTTTACGAAAACGCAGATGCCGCTACACCGGTTCTGACCTTTAATCGGCCCCAGGTAAATGTGCCGATCAAGGACATAACCGTTACCGCGCGGGATAAAAATGTTTATTTACTCAATGACCTGACGAAAGAGCAGCTTCTCTCGGACGCTACCGTTCAGGTGGGTCATGTTTCTCTGGACCTGACCAGATCAGATTACGGCCTGGAAAGCTGGCAGACAAAATATGTCAATATTTCCGTTGCGGTAAAGGATGAAAACGGCAATGCTGTGACTGATCTCAGTGCTTTGAAGGAGGATCAGACTTACTCCGTTACCGTCACCGTCAGCCCGAAAACGGACGGCGCGAACGCAAGCGGAGCGCCGGCGATTGAAAAGACCGGAAACGACGGGGGAACGATCAACGTATTCAAGCCGGAGCTGACTTATACAGACAGCACCGTCTACTACGGCGATATAGCTCCCACTGATTTTTCCGACAATCTTAAAGAAACCATCTGGAAACATGAGGACGAAATAGCGGATGCAGAAGCGATGGGCGCCGCTCCTGAATTGAGTCTCAGCTATACACCGGACGCCGCAAAGATTACGGACGGAAAGATTGATTCCAAGAAGGATGTAAACATAGATGCGGTCGTAAAGATCGGCCATACGGATATTACGACGAGTACCAGCTTCGCTCATGTAAAGGAAGCTGCAGAATGCAGTTGGAATATAACGGATCCGGATGGCAGCCCTGCATTCCTGCTCCATGTCAAGACTTGCCAGTTAACCATCACAAAAAAGAACGGCGCCTCGGACGAGCCCTATGTGTTTACTGTCTACAAGGACGGCGTGAAATACTCTGAAGTCACTATTGTGGGCAACCGCTCGGAAACCATATCTGAGCTGCCGGTCGGTATCTATACAATTGAGGAAGACGGCGGATGGAGTTGGCGGTACAGCGCTACCTATGAAGGAAACGGAGCAACTTTGACGGCCGGCAACGACAGCGGCAGCATTACATGCACGAATAAGAAGGACAGCAACAGCTGGCTCAATAATTTCAGCACTGTCGTGAAAAACATCTTCGGCAAAGCAAACAATAAGAAGTAAGGAAGGGGAAGAAAAATGTATCATGGAAACCACGAAAGCGGTCAGACACAGAGCGGACATCATAAAAAAGCAGCAACGCTTCTTTTTTCCCTCCTACTGATCGCGACCATAGCCATTACCGGTACGGCGGCCTTCCTGGCCATCAGAGCGGCTGGGGAAGTACGGAACACATTTACACCGGCCACCGTTAAATGCAATGTGACGGAAGAGTTTGACGGGATCATCAAGAAAAATGCAAATGTGACCAACACCGGCTCTACCAACGCCTATATCCGGGTGAAGTTGGTTACCTACCGGGTCAATGACAAGGACCAGCACATTGGCGGTATAGCGGAGGTTCAGGACTTTACGCCCGGTACAAACTGGGTGGAATACAACGGCTATTACTACTACACATTGCCGGTTGCGCCCGGAGAACAGCCAAAGGATGATTTAATCGGCAGTACGGGTATCCAATTGGAGGACAAGTATACCGATGCGGATGGCGGCAAGCAGGTGATCGAGGTCATGGCCGAAGCCATCCAGAGCGCTCCGGCCCGGGCGGCAGGCGAAGCCTGGCACGTAACAATCAGTGAAAACAGTGTAACCCCCTATCAATAAAGCATAAGTAAACTAAAAATAAATTAAAATTTAAAGGAGAGCATGTACATGAATAGTAAAAAGAAACTGATCACATTGATCACATCCATTGCCCTGATCGCCGCAATCGGCGTGGGTGCAACTCTGGCCCTTCTGTCCCAGACCACCGGGACCGTGACCAACACCTTTACCGTCGGCAAATATGAGACCAATGCGCTGAATATCTTTGAACATAAGGCGACTCAGGATAAGGATACCGGCAGCTATGTTAAGGGAACCGACGAAGTCAAGGAGAATACATACACAGGCGTTCTCCCCGGCACCACTCTTTCCAAGGACCCCTTCATGACCCTTGCCCAGAATTCCCCCAGCAGCTTCCTGGTAATAAAGGCCACCGGCCTGAATAACCTGCCCGCAGGTATTACCGCTGATCTGAACACCAATGCCGACTACTGGAAAGACATTACAGCTACCGTGGCTGACAGTAATGCAAACAACTCCTATTATATTTATTGCCCGGCTGGCAACAACACAGTGAGCTATGTAACCGCAACTGCGCTTTCTGCCAGCGGCATTACCACCGAGTCTCTGTTTACCAAGCTGACCGTGGCCGACACCTTCAATAACAATGGCAATGTAACCAGCATCGAGCAGTTGGTCTTCCAGGGCTGCGCCGTACAGTACAGCTCCAATATGGGCACTGACTATGTCACAAGCGTTGTGGCAAATCTGCCTGCCGGTTTTGTTGGCTGATTGACAGATACGGACTGAGAAAAGGAGACAGATGATGAATAAACGCAAGCTTGGCGCTTTGATCGCCACTATCGCCCTAATCGCGGCCATCGCGATCGGCGGCACCCTGGCTTATTTCACCGACAACGATGCCAATACCAATGTGGTCAAGATGGGCCATGTGGACATTACCCTGACTGAGACATCTGATGGTGGCAAGGGTACCCCAATCACTACTCCTAATGGTTTGAGCTTTACAAACGTACTGCCCGGCGATACCTTGAGCAAGGTGCCCACCATTACCGTAGCGAATGACTCCGCTGCGTGCTATGTCAGAGTGAAGCTGGCCTGCACCGCCGAAGGCAGCAAAATTACATCGGATGATCTGGCAAAACTCAATACTTCTCTTATCAGCAATATTACAGCCGACGGTGCTTGGGACTATAATGCAAATGATGGGTACTTCTATTGCACGACCTCCAAGGTGGCTGGCGATGAAGTGAATCTCTTCAAGACGGTGACCATTCCTGTGGAATGGGCAAACAATGTGGCCGACCAGACCTTTAACATTGCAATCAAGGCTGAGGCTATTCAGGCAAGCTACGTTACTTATAACGCGACAAATGTCTATTGGGCGGATGCCAACGGTGTTGCTTTGAATACCACCGATTTGATTCAGCAGTATAGCAAGTAAAAGCAGCTTATTCCGCAGGCGGCGATTAGACCGCCGTCTGCGGAACTCCAAAAGAGATAAGGACCTCATCGGCGAAAACGAGAGAAAAAGGTGTTGTACATGAATATCAGAAAGAAATATTTGGCTTTGGCCTTGGCTGTGACAGTTGTGCTGGCCGCGGCGATCGGGATGACTCTTGCTTATACGCAGTATAGCGGGACGCCTGTCAATACGCAGATCAGCACGCAGTCTCTCTCTATATCACTGAACAGCGCCGAGGTCCCGCAGACAAAAACGCTTACCTATGATTCACTTGTCCCCGGCGCACAGCTGAATCAGAATTTTACCGTGACCAACAGCGCCAATACGGCGCTCTATACCAGAGTGACCATTGACAAGAGCTGGGGCAGCCAGAATGGCGCCGCATCCTATCAGAAGGACTTTAAGGCGGACGGAAAGCTTATCACCGTTGATGCTGACAAGCTGGACGGTTGGATTGTCGCCTATGAGGACAGTGAGCAGATGGTGCTTTATTACAGCAGACCTCTGGCTGCCGGTGAATCCACCACCAGCGTTCTTGGCGGGATCGGCGTGTCCAGCGATGTGGACAACCAATATGCAGACAAAAACGTGGAACTGTCCGTTACGGCGGAGGCCGTGCAGAGCTTTGACGCAAAAACCGCCATGCGCAGCGCATGGGGTGTCACAGCCAGCTTTGCCGGGGACGGAACCCTGACCGGTGTGGCAGAGTAAGGAGGATGAAATCAATGAAACGCGGAATTATTTCGATGCTCCTGATCGCCTGCCTGGCAGCGTTCCTGATCCCGACCGCTCTGGCGGCGGAGCAGCCCACCGTCACCTATGACGGAAACAAAATTTCCTATAACTATACCGATACCAATCAGTTTGGCACCGCCTTCGAAGGTATGCAGCCGGGCGAAGCCAGAACACTGGAGATCACCCTTTCCAACACGTCCGGAGAGACAGCAAACTTCTTCATGGACACCGCCGTTATCAAGGCATTTGAAGATGCGGTGAAGGCCAACGGCGCTGCCTATCAGGTGGCGATGGATGTGGTGCAGGACGGCACCGCGACCAATATTTACGGCGGCACCAGCGGTTCTACCGTGGGCGGCAACAATAATGGCCTTTATGACCTGAACGGCAATCTGAATAAGACCTTTCTGGCCGCAAAGATTCCCGCCGATAAAACCGCACAGGTGCGATTGACAGTGGCACTGGACGGCGAAACAAACAACAACAATTATCAGGCGCTTACGGGTACCTTCCAGTTCAATTTCAGCGTCATCAAGGATGATACATACACTCCGGCCGGCGATACCACAAAGCCCTCCATCATTCCCGGCACTGTCCAGACGGGCGATCAGGTTAAGCTGGGCCTGTACATCGGTATACTGGCAGCGTCTGCCGTTGCAATCATTGTGATTCCGGTAGTCGTCAAAAAACGGAAAAAATCAGGAGGTGCAAAGTGAAAAAGTTTTTATCAGTGATTCTTTCCGCTGTCCTGGTCTTTTTCGCAGCGGTAAGCATGGCACCGACTGCCTTTGCAGCTGACAGCTACACCATTACGTTCAGCGCCGGCGACAAGGGCACACTGACAGATGCCCTGTATAACAGCTACGCCGCCTCCTACTCCGTAAAGAGAACGGATTCCGGCAACATCAAGATTGTGGTGCCTGCCGGTAGCCATATGCCGGATGTACCCACGGCCGCAGATGTGGATCTGGGCACCAACGCGGACAGATACTACGTTTCCTCCGGCTGGGAGCCTGCAGAAGAAACCGTTACCAAAAATGCCACCTATGTGGTGAGCTACGGCGCCATTGTCAATGGTGTTGAATATACCGTTCGGTATGTGGACGCTGCCACCGGCAACGATGTGGCAAGCCCCGTTATTGCCACCGGCAACGTAGGCGATTCCATGAGCTTTACGGCCAAAACCCTAAGCGGCTATACCTATGATGGGTACAGCAAGAGCATGGTACTGACAGCCAGCGCCGCAGGCAATGTCCTGACATTCAACTACACCGCCGGCACCAATGCGGTACCCAATCCGGGTACTGGCACGGAGGTTACAACCCCAACCCCTCCCGCTCAGACTACCGGGTCGGCTGCCAATCCCACTGCACCGGGTACCACAACACCGGGCACCGCAACCGATAACAACGGGCAGGATACCATCGAAGACAACAACGTACCGCTGACCGACGGCGAGGAAGAAACCGTAGAGGATAACGAGACCCCGTCTTCCAATTGGACAGAGAATACCGCTGCCAACACTTGGAAGATCGTGGGCGGTATTGCTGCGGCAGCAGTGCTGGGCGTAATTATTCTGTTTGCGGTGAAGAAAAAAGCCAAAAAGGATCAATAAGAAAGCACCCACGCCTCGTCAGACACCTTGTTTGACGAGGTATTTTCTCTTTTCAACTGTTTAAAGAGAAATAAATAAAAGAATTGCAGTCATGCCGGAAAACCTCTATAATGAACGAAGAATGTACACAATGTGATTTTTTTGGAGTTGTGGGTACTGCGCGGTGAGGGGCAATTTGGCAAACTGGAAAAGCGGCGTCTGCCTGCTATTGATTCTGGGGCTGCTTTGCGGCTGCAGCGATAAAGATAAGAGCAATAAAACCGAAGTGCCAGCCTCACAGGAGACCGGAGAGAAATATGAGGCGCCGCCCTTTGCGACTTCGCCATTTGACGAGACGGCGGCAGAAGGGGAGAACGGTGTCCTCTTGGATACATCTCATGTCACACTGGGCTATGTAGCTGTCAGCGCTTCTGCCAGCGGCAAGCTAAAATTTCAGGTGGTATCCGGCGACGAAAAATACAATTACGACCTTCCCTCTGATGGGACTCCCGTTTCCTATGTCCTGCAAAACGGAAGCGGCACCTATCAATTTCGGGTCATGAAAAATACAACCGGCAATCAATACACTCAAATTTACAGGCAGGAGGTGGAGGTGGAACTGCAGGATGAATTTCAGCCCTACCTGCGGCCCAGCCAGTTTGTGGATTACGATGAAAATTCGCAGTGTGTGAAGAAAGCGGCAGAGCTGGTTCAGACCGCAGATTCAGAGCTGCAGGCCGTGTCTGCTGTCTTTCAATATATCTGCGATACGGTGGCCTATGACAAGGATAAAGCACGGACTGTGGCTGCCGGTTACCTACCGGATCCGGACGAAACGCTGGAAACAGGTAGGGGAATTTGCTTTGACTATGCCGCATTGGCTGCTGCTATGCTACGCAGCCAGGGGATCCCCACCAAAATGATCTTTGGCTATGTCTCCCCCAATGAGATTTATCATGCGTGGAACATGTTTTATACGGAGGAATCCGGCTGGGTGACGGTGGAATATAAGGTGGACAGCAGCACATGGGAACGGCTGGACCCCACTTTTTCCGCCAATGGAGCCGACAGCACGTTTGTGGGGGACGGGACCAATTATGCGGATGTATATGTTTACTGAAAGGAATTGCCGTTGATATGACTAAAAATGAGCTTTCCTATTTGGACATCAGCACATTTTGCGACAGTGTGGCAATGATGCTGAATGCCGGGATACAGACAGACGAGGCAATTGCCCTTTTCCGGGAGGATTCGGAGGAAGGCGCTCTCCATGCGGCACTGGTAAAAATCCATGCATCCATGGAGAAGGGGCTTACCTTTGCATCTGCGGTAAAAGCGACCAATCTTTTTCCCACCTATGCGGTGCAGATGATTGAAATGAGCGAGCGTATGGGCCGCCTTGAGCTGATCCTTAAAAATCTGGGCAGCTACTATGCCCAGGAGCAGCGCTTATCCCAGCGGCTGGAAGACGTACTGCGCTATCCGGCTATGATTATGGGTATGATGGTGTTGTTTCTGGCGGTGATGCTGGACTGGGTGCTCCCTGTTTTTACCGGCGTGTACGACAGACTTACCGGCAGTGTGACTGCTTCCGCTTACCGCTATGTCCTCTGGGCCAGAGGACTTTGCTGGGTTGCCCTAATTGCTGTGGTGGTTCTGCTGGGGATAGTGCTGCTGGGCAGTATGATGAAAAAGACAAAGGCAGGGCGGGAAACAGCCGGACGCTGGCTGGGAAAACTCCCGGTATTTGGAAGTATTATTAAAAATACAGAGATATGCCGCTTTTTTAGTGTATTTACCCTGATGCGTACCAGTGGTACGGACGAAGATGCTGCCATGGCGGAGGCACGAGAAATGGTGCATCACCCGGCTGTTCTCAATAAGCTGACACAGTGCAAAACACAGATGGACAAGGGCAGCAGCTTTGCCCAGGCTGCCTATGAGATAAAACTGCTGAAGCCCCGGTATAGCCGCATTCTGCTCTCCGGCGCCCGCAGCGGCAGCACAGCCCAGGCCCTTCAACAGATCCTGACGCTTTTGGAGCAGTCCTGTACTCAGTCCCTCTCGGACCTGCTTTCCACTGCGGAGCCGCTGCTTTCCGGCGTTATGCTGGTAGCTACGGCACTGTCGCTGGTCAGTGTCATGTTGCCATTGATCGGTATGATGGGAACAATTGGCTGAAAACCGGGAAACCGATGTGCTGAGAGATGGAAGGGAAACCCGCATGAGAGAAAAAAAGAAAAGCAAATATGGCTTTCTTTTGGTGGTGCTGCTGCTGGCTGTCGTACTGGGCAGTTTGTGGGGCATAGCGCAAAAAGACAGCGCCCGGCGGCAAAATGCGCCGACAGCTATGAAGAACAGCATCCTGCGCTGCGCCGCCCAGTGCTATGCGGTGGAGGGCAATTATCCCGGGAGCCTTTCCTATCTGGAGGAGCATTACGGGCTTCGAATCAATACGGCGGATTATTATGTTGTGTATAACGTCTTTGCTTCCAATGTGCCGCCGGAGGTGCGCATTGTGAGCAAGGACGCCCATTAGGAGCAAAACGATGAGGAAAGAACAAAGGGAACCTCTGCACAGCTACATCATAGCGCTCTTAGGCATATTTGCCCTCGGCTTTTTACTGCTGGTTCTCTTTGGCACAAGGGTTTACCTGAACACAGTAGCTGGCCAGAGGGGGAATGATGATCGACGGGCGCTGATGACGTATCTGGCCACCGCTGTTCACGCCTATGACGAACAGGGGGCGATTCTGCTCGGGACAGGCCCAGAGGGGGATGCGCTGATCCTGCGTGATGTAACGGCGGATGGGACATATGAGCACCGAATCTATTTATATCAGGGAAATCTGGTGGAAGAATACACGGTCGCAGAGGAACCGCTGTCTCCGGATACCGCGCGGCAGTTGGGGCAGACGGATGCTTTTTTTATGAAAAAAGAAGGGGAATCCCTTTTTCGGGTGCAGACAGATCAGGGGAGCATCCTCCTGCATCTGCGCAGCGGGGAGGTCGGATGATGCGGCGGAACACGGCTTTTTATATAAGCACCCTGTTTTTACTGCTTTTATTCATGGTTATACTGGCCATTCTGACGGGTGTTTTTTCTCAGGCACGGCAGAAAAGCATAGAGGCACAGCAGCTGACAGCGGCCACAGAACTGGCCAAAAACGCTGCGGAGGCGGTGTCAGCCGCCAGAGACCAGGCGGGACTGCTGACACTTTTGACACAAAACAGCAACACATATATAGATCAAACGGGTATCTGCGCGGCCTATGACAAAGATTTGCAGCCGTCTGCGGAGGGCTTTTATCGCGTATATATTACCTATGAGCCGGAGGCCCGGCCCGGTGGGACACTGGTAAACAGCATTGTTACGGTGAAGACCGCGGGTGCGGCGGAAGCACTCTGCTCACTGTCTACCGCGGTTTACATCAGAGGGGAGCGGGCAGGATGAAACAAAACCCCAAACAAATCGGTATTATATGTGTACTTCTTGTGACCGTGACGGTTTGCCTTGGCGCACTGGCGGTGCTGTCGCTGACCACGGCGGATGCCGATAAGCGGCTGGCAGAGCGCAGTCTGGAAGTGACACAGCGAACCTACAGCCGGGAACAGGCGGCCCAGGTCTGGCTTGCTCAGGCGGATGCACAGTTGAAAAACGGCACCGCACTGACAGACCTGCCCGATACCCGGACACAAGATGGAGTGACTGTGAAGGTAATAGCTTGGCAGGAGGAGAGCCTCGCAATCGGCCTGACGGATGATGGGGCTGACGGCTACCGAATTATATTTTGGAAACCGGTGACCGATTGGGAACCCGATACGGACATCGGCACGCTGTGGGCGGGATAAGGAGACAGGTATGAGAATTGAAAAACTGTTGGAAGGCGCGGTAAAAGGTGGAGCATCTGATTTGTTCCTGATTGCCGGTATGCCGGCCACCTATAAAGTACAAAAACATATGGAACGTCAGGGAGAAGACATTCTGTCACCGCAGGACACCCGGGAACTGATAAGTGAGGTCTACGGATTGGCTGACAGAAACAGAGCCACTCGCTTCGATCAGGGTATGGACGATGATTTTTCCTTTGCTGTACCGGGAATGGGGCGGTTCCGCATCAATGCGTTTCGCCAGCGGGGCAGCTATGCGGCGGTGATCCGGGTAATCCAGTTTGGCCTGCCCGATCCCAAAGCAATTGGCATCCCGGATGAGGTGATGGATTTTGCGTCTTCCGCCAAAGGACTGGTTCTGATTACCGGCGCCGCCGGTACAGGAAAATCCACTACGCTGGCCTGCATTATTGACCGGATCAACAGCACCCTGGAGGGGCATATCGTCACCATGGAGGACCCCATAGAATATGTTCACCGCCACAAGCGCTGCATCGTGAGTCAGCGTGAAATTGCCGTGGATGTGCCGGATTATCCCGAAGCACTCAGCTCCGCCATGCGGGAATCCCCGGATGTGATCCTGCTGGGCGAGATGCGGAACCAGAAGACGATCTCTGCCGCTATGTCTGCGGCAGAGGTGGGGGTGCTGCTGTTCAGCACCATGCACACCTTTAACGCGGCCAGCACCATTGGCCGCATTGTGGACGCCTATCCGGCCATGCAGCAGTACCAGATTAAAATGCAGCTGGCGCTGACGCTGGAGGGGATCGTGTGTCAGCAGATGCTGCCCGGTGTGGACGGAACGCTGATTCCTGTTTTTGAAGTGCTTAGAAATAATGTGGCAATTCAAAATATGATCCGGGAGGATAAACTGCATCAGCTGGATTCCGCCATTCAGGCCGGCAGCAATCAGGGAATGTGTACCATGGATATGAGCCTTTTGCGCCTGGTAAAAGAGGGGCGTATCACAAAGGAAACGGCTCTGATGAACTGCATTCATCTGGAAACCATGAACAAACGTCTTTCACAGGAATAAGACAGCTGTCCAAAGCAGCTTTACCGTATGAAAGGAGCGCGATATGAGACGTATACACTGCTTGTCCTGCGGGAAAGTCTACGATTACGATACTGAAGGGTGCTGCCCGTCATGCGGCGCTTATAACCGCCCACCCCGCCGCAAAACTGCGGAAGGCGACGAAGGGGCCATCCACATACTCCGGGAGAGGAAATTCTCCACCATACCCCAGCGGCGGCGCGATGCGGGCCAGAAGGTCTGCTATGAGCGAAAGGAATGCTTTGAACAAAAGATAAAACCGCTGAAGGATCAGATGAAAGGTGAACTCCCGTCATTAATAAAAGAGAAAGTCGGTAAGTTTGCCGCTCCGCTGTTTTCCAAAGGCAATAGGCGCGATCCTACAGTATCGGCTGTTTTTATCATTGCCATAGCTGTTATTGGCGCCTTTATCATTTACTCCATGAATGCGCCGGAGGACCGACCGTATAACTATGGCAGCAACACATCGGAGGTGGAGGCTGTTCAGACCGACAGCGAACAGAATTGGGTCAATATGGGTGAAATCTTTTTGTGGTGGGACGGCGAGACAGCTGTCCTGGGAGCCCACATTGACAGCGACAATCAGGCAGCAAATACGACACGCATCTATGTGGATGTGAAAACCGGGGAAGAGTATGACCAACCCTATCTGTATCGAGGTGGGGATGACGAGATCTATTATCCCGATCGGAGCAATCCCATTACCGAGGGGTATCAATACATTTTCGAGATTCCCGAGAAAGGCTTAAAAGCAGAAGATCTGACGGGTTTTGCCGTTGAATTTGAAGGGGATAATGGCGGCACATGGGTGAAGACCGACTGTCCTCTGGAATAATAACAGGCACCGGAAAAGGGACCCCTTTTCCGGTGCTTTTTTTATCCGCACTGCCATAGACTTTTACTGGTGATGCAAAGGTGAAAAAAATAAAGGTACTTTTACTGGCCGGCCTGCTGTTACTGCTCAGCGCCTGCGGACAGCAGAAGGCAGCCACAGTCCTGCTTCCGGCCGATATGCCCGCATGGGAAGAGGCGGAGCCGGAGGATGCGGAGACTTCAGAGAAAGATGATGTCAAATATGCAGCGCTGACCTTTGACGATGGCCCGTCTCAATATACGGAAAGCCTACTGAATGGATTGAAGGCGCGCGGCATTAACGCCACCTTTTTTCTTATTGGCGAGCAGATTCAGGGCAGGGAGGATCTGGTGCGCCGTATGCGGGACGAGGGACACCAGATCGGCAACCACTCCTATGACCACCCCATGCTCAACAAGGTCAATTCCGCCGACGCCTGGCAAAATCTCAACCGTTGTGACACGGTCTTACGGGAGGTGCTGGGAGAGGGCTCCTATTGGATTCGCCCGCCCTACGGCCTCATTACAGAGACGGAGATGAAGCAGGCGCCGGTTCCACTGATTTACTGGTCGGTGGATACGCTGGATTGGAAGCTGCGAAATACGAAAAAGATGCTGGCGCATATTCTGAATGACACGCAGGACGGCTCTATTATCCTGATGCACGACTGCTATGAAACCAGTGTGGAGGCGGCGCTAAAGGGAGCCGACGTCCTGAAAGAACAGGGTTATGAATTGGTGACGCTGGAGGAGTTGTTTGCTATTAAGGGGATTGAGCCTCAAAACGGCGCGTTGTATCGCAGCGTCAAATAAAAAATGACTGCCCATCGGGCAGTCATTTTCAAATAGCAAAATAGAATTACAGACCGGCGGCAACCATGCAGTCGAGTACCAGCGTCAAAATCACAAAGCCGGCGCCCACCCACTTGGTGGCACGGGCCAGCTTGGCGTCTGCCGTCTTGGCCTTACCCTTGGACATATAGGAATCTGCAATCCCTCCGATGGCACCGGACAGACCCTGACTTTTGCCTGATTGAAACAAAATCACCAGAATCAGAACAAGACCCAGCAGAAGCTGCAGAATTGTGACAAACGTTACCATTGTTGTTTACCTCCCAAATTAGTCAATGCCTACAGGCATATTTCTCACATTACAGGAACATATCATACCATAAAGGGCAGGGTTATGCAAGATAAAAAAGAAAGATTTGCCGCAAAAAGTAAGCAATGCAAGAAAAAAGTTAACATAAAACATAGAACATATGTTGCAATGCAAGAAATAGTATGATATGATAATTAAAACGAAAAGGGAGGCTCCACTTATGGTGAGGTTGTCCGGTATGCAGCAAAAGATATACGACTACATTGTCAGCAGCATCCAGCGGCAGGGGTATCCCCCTTCCGTACGGGAGATCGGCGAGGCTGTGGGGCTGAAATCCCCTTCCACCGTGCATTTTCATTTAAAACATCTGGAGGAGCTGGGCGTTATTGAAAAGGGCGCCGGAAAGGGCCGTGCCCTGACGCTGTGTCAGGGGGAGAAGGTGCCGGCGGAGAACCAGATTCCTATTGTGGGGGATGTGGCGGCCGGTACGCCCATACTGGCACAGGAGAATATTGAAGATTATCTCACTTTTGATACCGGCGGCCGGGGCGGCGCCTACTTTGCTCTGCGGGTGCGGGGGGAGTCCATGATCAACGCCGGTATTCTGCCTGACGATCTGGTGGTGGTGCGTCAGCAGGCCACAGCCAACAACGGGGAAATCGTGGTGGCGCTGCTGGGCGAGGAGGCCACGGTAAAGCGGCTTTCCCGAAAAAATGGAGAGATTTGGCTTTTGCCGGAAAACGAAAACTATTCGCCGATTGACGGCCGGGAGGCGGAGGTGCTGGGCAAGGTGGCCGCCGTGATCCGCCGCTATTAAATCAAAAAAACCGATGGCTTTTTCAGCCACCGGTTTTTTATTTTTTTAGGTTGATGGTCCAGTTAAAAAATTGATAAAAGGGGTTACTGGCGGTGGGGGTAATATCGTTGCTTACGGCGCCGGTCTGGAGCAGAACGGAATTCGTTTTGAAGCACACCGGCAGAATAGGCGATTGCTGCTGCAAATATTGGCACAAAGCTCGCATGGCGTCCGCCCGCTGTGTATCTCCGTCTGAGGAGAGTAGCTCCAATAAAAGCAGATTCATATTTTCATCGGAATAGCGGCTGTAGTTCAACGCACCGCCTGCTGCCAAAAGTGGAGAAAGATCCCAGTCTGCATTGAGCTTGACTTCTCCCAGAAACAGATCATAGCCGCCGCTTTGCAGGGTCCTTTGATATTCCTCCCAGGAAAGGACCTTCACCGTAACCTTCAGGTCATAGGCGGAAAGATTTTCAGCAATCTTCTTGGCAATGGATACCTTGAAGCTGTTTTCACTGTTGACGATCATGGTAGCCTGCCTCGAAGTCCCGCTGCAAAAGCCGGCGGCGGCCATAGCGCTTTCAAAGGCATCTGAGGAATAGGGTTGCTCTAAATCCGCCGGATACAGGGAAGAGACGGGAGACAGGGGGAATTGGGTCGTGGTTCCGTGCCCCAGCAGATAGGCGCTGACAATGCCGCTGCGGTCAATCCCCTGATTCAAGGCGCTGCGCAGCTCCGGCGCGGCAAAAAGCTTGCTGGCGGTGTTGATTCCCACATACTCCATCACGGTGGTATCGGCGTCGGTATAGTTACCGTTGCCGGATAGATTGACGGAGTCCGTGCCGGTCAGGTCGCAAGTCAGCATCTGAATGTCATGGGTATGGAAAGCGTAGGCCACAGCGTCGTTATTTTTGCAGGAAAACAGATTAATGCGGCTGACGGGCAGATGCTTGCTCTGCCACCAGGCGGCGGTGGACAGATAGGCGGTTCCATCATCAGCGGCGTTAAAAACATAGGGGCCGCTGCCTACGGGTGCCGTCTGGCTTTCCGTTCCGGATTTGACGATGGGGATGTCAAGACGGGAGACAAAAGAAGCATTGCCGGCGGTAAGGCGCAGGAAAACCGTATGCTCATTTATCGCCGTCACAGAGGACATGGCAGCAAGCCGTGCGCGATACCGGTCGGATGTCGCAGCGCGGCGCAGTGTAGCGACCACATCCTTTGCCGTCACCGAAGAGCCGTCGCTGAATGCGGCGTTGCTCTTAAGAGTGATTGTGTAAGTGAAGGAAGCGCTGTCATAGGAGTAGCCTTCGCATAGCAGAGGCTTGGGAGAAAAGCTTGCATCCAGTTCAAAAAGTCCCTCATAAAGAAGAGCAGTAAGGGTCTGCTGGACGCCGTCCGAGCAGGTAATGGGATCCAGCGTGGCCCCATCCATATAGGGCAGTGCAAAAGCCGTCAGCTGGGCGGGGGCTTTTTCGGAAGACCCGTAAAAGTTGGTCAGGTCGTTCATCAATTCGTCCTGCTGGGTCAAATCGTCTGTTTTGGCGCAGCCCACAAGAAGTGAGGGCAGCAGGCAAAGCAGAGCCAGTATTGACAAAAGACGTTTTCTCATAGAATGACCTTTCTTTTTAAGAATCCAGCGCAATCAGTCCGACTTGCGTGCCGCGCTCACCGCCCATACGGCGGTGCGACCAGTAAAGCTCCGGATGACAGGCGGTGCAGTCCGGGCAGATCTCAATTTGCCCGGCGGGAACACCCGCCTGACGCAGCCAGTGGGCGTTGATGGCCTTCAGATCCACATGCCATTTGGGACCCCGCCGCTCCATATAGTCTGCGGCGGCTTCACCCAGAGTATTCCTCATGGCCTGGGGTACATCATCGCCCGTTTCAAAGCAGCACGGCCCAATGCCCGGCCCAATGGCACAGAGAAGATCGGCCGGGTCGGTTCCGAAATGGCGCTGCATTTCCCGGACTGTCTTGGCCACGATACCGGCGGCGGCGCCCCGCCACCCGGCGTGAGCCGTCCCCACAGACCGGGTGACCGGATCATATAAAAGAATGATGCCGCAGTCGGCGGAAAAAACCACCAGAGGTGTATCGGCAAGGCGGCAGATGGCAGAATCCGCACTGGGGAAATCCCAGGGTTTCCACAGCCCCTTTCCGGCGTCCTCCTCCGTCACCAGGCGCACATTTTCGTCGTGTACCTGCCGGTTCAGAAAGACCCGCCGGTTATTGACACCCAGAGCGCGGCAAAAACGGGCATAGTTTTCCTGCACATTTTCCGCCGCGTCGCCCCGCTTGGGATCCAGGTTCAGACTGTCCCAGGGAGCGGGGCTGACGCCGCCGATCCGGGTGGAAAAGCCGTGTCTGATCCCGGGTACGGCAGCGAGCAGGTCGGAGGACAGATACTGTATGCCGTTACTATTGTGCATTTGAAATGCCATAGAAAGCTCCTTGTGTTGTTGATGAGAAGATCAGGCGTTGCGCCCGCAGCATTGTTTGTATTTCTTGCCGGAGCCGCAGGCCCACGACACCCGAAATCTGTGATTTCGTCGGTGGAGTGCGACCGAAGGCGGCAAGAGAACGGCAAAGGAAAGAAATCAGGCGTTGCGCCCGCAGCATTGTTTGTATTTCTTGCCGGAGCCGCAGGGGCACGGATCGTTCCGACCGATCTTCTGCACCCGGCGGGGCTGCTTTTTGACGGTGCCGTCGCCGCCCACATTTTCTGAGGTGGCGGTAGCCACCCGCTGACGCTGTACCTCTTCGTCCTTCTTGATACGGACGGAGTAAAGCCGGCGGACAGTCTCCTCCTGAATGGCGGCGATCATCTCATCGAACATTTCAAGACTTTCCTTTTTGTAGGCAATGACAGGATCTACCTGTGCATAGGCCCGCAGACGGATACCCTGTCGGAGATCGGCCATGGCGTCAATGTGATCCATCCAGTATTCATCAACCACACGCAGCAATACCACACGCTCCACCTCACGCATCATGGGAGAGGTGAATTCCTGCTCCTTCTTCTCGTAATAGGCGGCGGCCGCTTCGGTCAGAGCGTCTGTTACTGCTTCGACGGACAGCGTGGGGATCTCTTCTTCGGAGAATTTCACGGTGTACTTGGGGAAATAAAGCCCCTCCACACCACGCATCATATCCCGGTAGGCCGTCACATCCAGATGGGCTGCGCCGGCAAAGGCATGGGAGACATGGTTGGAAATGGCGGTATTCATCATGTTCATAATGATGTCCTTTACATCCATGCCGTCCAGAACTTTCTTACGCTGGTCGTAGATGATCTCCCGTTGCTTGTTCATGACGTCGTCGTATTCAATGACTGATTTACGAGCCTGGAAGTTCCGGGATTCCACTGTGGTCTGAGCCTGCTCAATGGAGCGGGTAAGCATCTTGTTTTCAATGGGGGTATCTTCGTCCAGATTCATTTTCTCCATAATGTTGGTAACCCGGTCGCCGCCAAAGAGGCGCATCAGATCATCTTCCAGGGAGATGTAGAACCGGGTCTCGCCGGGGTCACCCTGCCGGCCGGAACGGCCGCGGAGCTGGTTATCAATCCGGCGGGAGTCGTGACGCTCGGTACCGATGATGAAAAGGCCTCCTGCCGTGCAGACCTGATCGGCCTCGCCTGCGATCTCCTTTTTGTGCTGGGCCAGCTTTTCGGCAAAGAGTGCGCGGGCATCCAGAATCTCCTGATCCTCGGTCTCGGCATAGCCGGTGGCCTCGGCAATCATTTCGTCGGTCATACCGGCCTTACGCAGGTCGTTTTTGGCCATGTATTCGGCGTTGCCGCCCAGCATAATATCGGTGCCGCGGCCGGCCATGTTGGTGGCCACGGTGACAGCGCCCAGCTTGCCGGCCTGGGCAATGATCTCCGCTTCGCGCTCATGGTTCTTGGCGTTTAGAATGTTGTGCTTGATGCCTTCCTTGGTGAGAAGCTTGGAAAGCAGTTCGTTTTTCTCGATGGAAACCGTACCCACCAGTACGGGCTGCCCTTTTTCGTGGCAGGCCTTGACCTGATTGACTACCGCCCGGTACTTGCCGTTTTCGGTCTTGTAGACGGAGTCCTCGTTGTCGATACGAATGACAGGCTGATTGGTGGGAATGTCCACGATGTCCAGACTGTATATGGTGGCAAATTCCTCCTCCTCTGTCCGGGCCGTGCCGGTCATGCCGGAGAGCTTGCCGTAAAGACGGAAGTAGTTCTGGAAGGTAATGGTGGCCAGGGTCTTGCTCTCCCGCTGGACATTAACATGCTCCTTGGCTTCGATGGCCTGGTGCAGTCCTTCGGAGTAGCGACGGCCGAACATCAGACGGCCGGTGAATTCATCCACAATGATGATCTCGCCGTCCTTGATGACATAGTCCACATCCCGTTTCATAGTACCATGGGCCTTGATGGCCTGGTTGATGTGGTGGGAGATAGTGGCATTTTCCGGATCGGAGAGGTTATCCAGGTGGAAGAATTCCTCCGCCTTTTTAATGCCCCGGGCAGTCAACGTGGCGGTCTTGGCCTTCTCGTCTACCACATAGTCCGCGTCGATGTCCACATCCTCCTCTTCTTTTTCATTGACTTCGGGCACCACGTATTTTACAAGACGTGCGGCCAGCATCTCGGCCATGTCGTAAAGCTCGGTGGATTTGTCGCCCATGCCGGAGATGATCAGCGGCGTCCGGGCTTCATCGATGAGGATGGAGTCCACCTCGTCCACGATGGCAAAGGCGTGACCGCGCTGCACCTGCTCGTTGGCATAAATGGCCATATTATCCCGCAGATAGTCGAAGCCCATCTCGTTATTGGTGCCTTAGGTAATATCAGCGGCATAGGCGGCCTGACGGCCGGCCTTGTCCAGGTCGTGGATAATCAGGCCCACGGAAAGTCCCAAAAAGCGGTAGACCTTGCCCATCCACTCGGAGTCACGCTTGGCCAGATAGTCGTTGACGGTGACGATGTGGACGCCCTCTCCGGTGAGAGCGTTTAGATAAGCGGGCAGTGTGGCCACCAGCGTTTTGCCTTCACCGGTCTTCATCTCGGCGATACGCCCCTGATGCAGCACGATGCCGCCCACCAGCTGTACCCGGTAAGGACGCAGCCCCAGTACCCGGTCGGCAGCCTCCCGCACAGTGGCAAAAGCTTCGGGTAAAATATCATCCACGGTGGCGCCCTCAGCCAAACGCTGCTTGAATTCCGGCGTCTTGGCCTGCAGCTCCGTATCGGTCAGCGCCTTGTATTCCTCGGCCAGCGCCTCGATCTTGTCCGCAATGGGATAGATGGCTTTGAGCTCATGCTGGCTGTAAGTACCGAAAATTTTAGAAAAAGCCCCCATAGAAATTTATACATCCTTTCAATCTGCATAGCAGCAAATGTTTCATGAGATACTCATACAGATACAATATAGCATATAACGCTGTCAGATGCAAAGGAAATATGGCGCGGCGAGCATAAAATGAAATAAAAAAACAGGGACTTTTCCTCTTGACAAAAGTCCCTGTTTTCGTTATTTAGTCAAAGCGTCAGCTCCACTGTTTTACGGTGCAGAATTTTTACGGTGCCGGTGATGGTCAGGGAGGTGAAAACGCCGCCCTGCAAAAGGCAGGAAACGGCAATTGTTCCGCCGGGCTGCCGAACCGTGACGCACTGATTGCATCCCGCCTGCCAGGCCCGCAGGGCGCCGACGGCGGCGCTGCCGCTGCCACAGCCCCGTTCCCACACGGCGGTATCGGTGGACTTCACATAGACCAGCGGATCAATACGCCCCGCTGCCTGATCGTAAAGAAGAAGTCCTACGGCCTCCTGGGAAAAGCTGCCGCCCCATACCCGAATGACATTTTCTGCTTCGCTGCTTGTCAAAAGACCGGCGGGTACCACCAAATGGCGGATGCCTGGCAGTACGACGGAGGGAAAAACGATCTCTTTGCCTCCCAATGGCAGCGCGACCTGCTCCACCTTTTCCGGCAGCGGCATGTCCACAGTGCCCAGATAGCAGCCATCCACCCATGTGATGTGACAGTTTACAAGGCTGTCCGCGCCGGAAACCTCCAGCGGTATGTCGGTTTCCGCCTTTCCGTCCCTGCGGCACAGAAGCACGGCGAGGGACATGGCGGCATTACCGCAGAATTCGCCGCCCATCATCTGCAGCCGGGCACGGCCCGTGTCGGAAGGCTCTATAAAGCCCACCTGTTCTCCCTCCGGTTCCTGCTGTAGAAGCGCTGCGGCCAGCCGGGGCTGCAGGGCACGCTCCACCGGTGTTTTTACCAGCAGAGTGATGTTTTTGGTGGGGTCGAGTACGGCATAATGAATTTTCATAAAAAGGGAGCCTCCCTCCGGGATGAAATGTATGATCTATTATAGCGGTTTAGCCGAGAAAATTCAATTGCTGTTGCTGAAAAGGGGAAAAGGTGGTAAAATAAACACCAACATGAGAAAATGCCGGGGTATTTACCCCAGACAACCGGAAAGGATGACGACCATGAAGCTTCATTTTTACGGCGCGGATCAGTGCGTCACAGGTTCCTGCCACTGCGTGGAGGTAAACGAGAAAAAGATTCTGGTGGACTGCGGCTTGCAGCAGGGGAGAGACGAAATTGACAACGAAGAACTTCCCTTCCACCCCGGCGATATGGATTATGTGCTGGTGACTCATGCCCACATTGACCACACGGGCCGGATTCCCATGCTGGTAAAAAATGGCTTTCAGGGGGAGATTCTTACCACCCGGCTTACCGCCAATCTGATGGAAATCATGCTGCAGGACTCTGCCCACATTCAGGAGAGCGACGCTGAGTATCAGACCCGCAAGGCCCAGCGTGCCGGACGCCCGGCTGTGGAGCCTCTTTATACGGTGGAAGACGCCCAGAAGACCATGGAGTATGTAAAAACCTGCGAATACGGCGATATGGTGAATCTCTGCGAGGGTGTGCAGGTAAAATTCATTGACGCCGGTCATCTGCTGGGCTCCGGCAGCATTGAGATGACGCTTACCGAGGGCGGGGAGAAGCGCGTGATCGTTTTCTCCGGCGACATCGGCAACGTGGATCAGCCCATTATCCGGGATCCTCAGTTTTATAACAAGGCGGATTTCGTGGTGATGGAGAGTACCTACGGCGACCGCAACCACACCGAGGTGTGGAGCTATACGGATGATCTGGCCAAGATCATTGATGAGACGCTGGGTAGAGGCGGCAATGTGGTGATTCCCTCCTTTGCTGTGGGCCGTACCCAGGAACTTTTGTACTTTATCCGGGAGATTAAGGACAATAATCTGGTAAAATCCGTACCGAATTTCCCTGTATATGTGGATTCACCCCTTGCCAAGAAGGCCACCACCCTTTTCTGCGGTGATCTGCGGGGGTATCTGGACGAGGCGGCGCTGACTCTTGTAAAGGACGGCACCCATATGTTTAACTTCCCCAACCTGCACCTGACGGAGGGGATGGAGGAGTCCAAGATGATTAATGCCGAGCCGACACCCAAGGTCATCATCTCTGCCTCCGGCATGTGCGATGCGGGTCGTATCCGCCACCATCTCAAGCATAATCTCTGGCGGCCGGAAAGCACGGTGGTGTTTGTGGGCTTTCAGTCTCCCGGCACACTGGGCCGCCACCTGCTGGACGGGGCGGATTCTGTGAAAATGTTCGGCGAGGAAATCGCCGTCCGTGCCAAGATCGTGAATTTCCAGGGCCTCAGTTCCCATGCCGACCGGGATCATCTGCTGGCGTGGATCGAGAAATTTACCGACAACAAGCCCCGGCAGGTCTTTGTGGTGCATGGCGATCGTGATGTGGCGCCGGCCTTTGTCGAGACCATTAAGGGCCTGGGCTTTGCCGCCCACGCGCCCCAGTATACCGAGGAATATGACCTGCTTGCCGAGAAGATTACTGCCGTGGGCTACCTGCCCGAGCGCAAGACCAAGACCTTTGAGGGTGCGCCCAAGGCTACGCCGGCCTATCAGCGTCTGGTGGATGTGGGTGACCTGGTGTCCAACCTGATCCGCCGCAGCAAGGGCCGTGACAACAAGAGTCTGGCCGCCTTTGCCGATCAGCTGCGCAAGCTGGCTGAAAAGTGGGACGCATAAGTAAAAACTGACAGAGAGTAAGACGAAGAGCCACGGCGCAAACCGTGGCTCTTCGCGGATGGAAACAAATCATATGGAACAGCTGCAAAAAAATAAAATATATCAGGGTACTATTGAAAGTTATTCCAGCGAGGGACTGGGCGTCGCCCGCATCAATGGTCAGGTGGTGTTTGTTCACCGGGCCGTTTTAGGAGAGGTGTGTACGATTCTAATCCTTAAGGTGCTGAAAAATGCCGCCTTTGGGAAGGTGGTACGCTGTGCTGTCCCCTCTCCTCACCGCCGGGAGCCTGACTGCCCCTATTATGGATCTTGCGGCGGCTGCGACTTTCGCCACATGGACTATGAGGCGGAGCTGGAGGCCAAGCATCTTCGGGTGCAGGATGCCCTTGCCCGCATCGGCGGCAGCAACGTTGCGGTGGAAAAGATTTACGGCGCGGCGGATACCCGGCACTATCGCAACAAGAGCCTTTATCCCGTGGCGGCTGACGGCAAGGTGGGCTTTTACCGCGCCCGCACCCACCAGGTGACGGAGGTGCGCCGGTGCCTTATTCAGAGCGAAGCCGCCGATGCAGCGGCGGAAGGACTGCGGCAGTGGCTCAATACCTATCACATTGCGCCCTATGATGAGAAGACCGGTAAGGGGCTGGTACGCCACCTCTATATTCGTACCAACGGCGCGGGACAGGCCCTTTTGTGTGTCATCTGCAACGGCGAAAAGCTGCCCTATGAAAAGGAGCTTGCGGTCTTGCTGCGTCAGGCGGTGCCCTCTGCCGTGGGCGTCGTGCTGTGCGTCAATACCCGCCCCGGCAACGCTGTGCTGGGGCAGCGTTACCGTACCCTGTGGGGGGAGGATACCCTGATGGATACCCTCTGCGGTCTGACCTTTCGTCTCTCCGTCCCTTCCTTCTATCAGGTGAACCGGGCACAAGCCGAGGTGCTCTATGGGCTGACCGTGGATTTTGCGGGCCTGACGGGGAAAGAGACGGTGCTGGATCTCTATTGCGGAACCGGCACCATTACGCTGGTCATGGCCCGGCAAGCCGGCCGGATGATCGGCGCGGAGATCGTGCCCCAAGCCATTGAGGACGCCCGGGAAAATGCCCGGCGCAACGGGATCGAAAATGCGGAATTTTTCTGCGGAGACGCCGGTGATATTGCCGAGCATCTGTCCCGGGAGGGGCTGCGGCCGGATGTGGTGTGCGTGGACCCGCCCCGAAAGGGCTTGGCCCCGCAGGTGGTGGAAACGGTGGCGTCCATGGAACCCCGGCGGGTGGTCTATGTGTCCTGTGACCCGGCCACCATGGCTCGGGATGTAAAGCATTTTGCTTCTCTGGGCTACGAAGCGCGGCGAGCCGCCGCTGTGGATCTTTTCCCCGGTACGGCCAATATTGAGTCCGTGATAATGCTGGAAAAAGTGGGTACAATTGTAAATGGAAATGACGGATGTTTGGAGTAATGGGGAATGAATTTGAAGTATATTAAAGCGACAGAGGACGATGTGGAGCTGCTGGCTAAAACCCGGGTAAAAGTGCTGCGTGCCGCAAACGGCATGGATGACACGGTGGACATGTCCGCCGTAGAGGCACATGCCCGTGCCTATTACCGGGAGGCGCTGGCTGACGGCACACATATTGCTTTCCTGGTGTTTGACGGAGACAGTCCGATAGGCGCCGGGGGTGCCTGCTTTTTCAAGGTACTGCCTACCTATTATAACCCCACCGGCCAAAAGGTCTACATTATGAACATGTATACCGATCCGGCCTACCGGCGGCGGGGCATTGCCCATCATACGCTGGACCTGCTGGTAAAAGAAGCCCAGAGCCGCGGGATAACACATATCACCCTGGAAGCCACGGATATGGGTCGTCCGCTGTACAAAAAATATGGCTTTTCGGAAATGCGGGATGAAATGCAGCTCCCGTATGAACATTTTTCCGAGATGGGCCGATAAAATCAAAAAAACCGGAGGAAGCATTTTCGCTTTCTCCGGTTTTTTAATGGCTATATAGAAAATACAAGTTGCGGCCGCCGGGGCCGAGCAGATACGATTGTTTCAATCGATTGACTTTTTTGCCATAAAATAAAAAGAATTTCAGAAAATTTCTGAAATTTCAAAGGATTTCGTGTTGACAAAGCCAACCGTATTTGCTAAAATAAATCGATTATGTTCGGATAGTGGAAACATATCCCCTTTTAATGTATTTCTACTATACCATTTTCCTCCGGGGAACACAAGCGGGAAAAGGAAGAATGACACAACAATTCCGCGCGTGCCAATTCCGGGAACATAAAAGGGGAAAACTTTGCCGGACGCGGGGGCGTTCGACGAAGATACGGCGGGTGCGGCAAGGATCCTGAACGCACCCATTGGTTTTTCAAAAAGCAAAAAGAAAGGCGTGAGGATTGAAAATGGCCAAGGACAAGTACTACGGCAAGACGCTGCGCAAGAACTTTGCCAGACACGAAGAAGTCATGGCGATGCCCAACCTGCTGGCGATCCAGAAAAAGTCCTACAACTGGTTTTTGGAGACAGGTCTGCGGGAGGTGTTCGCGGATGTGGCTTCCATTGCCGACTACGCGGGCAATCTGGAGCTGAGCTTCATTGACTACAGCATGAACGAGCCGCCCAAATACGATGTGGAGGAGTGCAAGGCCCGGGATACCACCTATGCCGCCCCCATGAAGGTGAATGTGCGGCTGCATAATAAAGAAACGGGCGAGATCAAGGAGCAGGAAATCTTTATGGGAGATTTCCCCCTGATGACCCATGGCGGCACCTTTGTCATCAACGGTGCCGAGCGCGTGGTGGTCTCTCAGATCGTCCGTTCCCCCGGCATCTATTACGGCAGAGAGATTGATCTGAAGACGGATCTGCCGCTGCTGACGGCCACGGTGATCCCTTACCGCGGCGCCTGGCTGGAATATGAAACCGACACCTCTGAAATTTTCTGGGTGCGGATCGATAAAAACCGCAAGCTGCCCATTACCTGCCTCATTCGCGCACTGGGCCTTAAGACCGACGCCGAGATCCAGGAGCGCTTTGGTGATGACGCCCGTATCATTGCCACCATTGAAAAGGACAGCTGCAAGACCTATGAAGAGGCGCTGCTGGAGATTTACCGCAAGCTGCGCCCCGGCGAGCCCCCTACGGTGGACTCTGCAGAGACGTTGCTGCAAAACCTGTTCTTCGACCCCCGTCGCTATGATCTGAGTATTGTAGGCCGGTATAAATTTAATAAGAAACTGGCTATGTGGACGCGTGCCAAGGGTCAGAAACTGGCCATGCCTGTGGCAGACCCCTCCACCGGTGAGATCCTCTTTGAAGAGGGCCATGTGCTCACCGGGGACGAGTGCCGGGAGATGGACGCCATCGGCGTCAACGAAGTGACTGTCGCACTGGATGATGGCAGCACCGTGAAGATCTTCTCCAACCACATGTGTGATATGAGCCGCTTTGTGGACTTTGATCCCAAGGCATGCTGCGGCATCAAAGAGCGTGTTCGCTACGATGTGCTGCAGGAACTGCTGGGTCAGTATCAGGGTGATGAGCTTATGGAGCAGTGCCGTCTTCACGCCGACGAACTGGTACCCAAGCACATCATCATTGATGATATTTTTGGTTCCATCAACTATATGAACGCCCTGGCCCACAATCTGATGCCCAAGGATGACATTGACCATTTGGGCAACCGCCGTCTGCGCTGTGTGGGTGAGCTGCTGCAAAACCAGTTCCGCATCGGCTTTAGCCGGATGGAGCGTGTCATTCGCGAGCGGATGACCATTCAGGATCTGGATACCGTGACCCCTCAGAATCTCATCAATATCCGGCCTGTGACGGCGGCCATTAAGGAATTCTTCGGATCCAGCCCCTTGTCCCAGTTCATGGATCAGACCAACCCCCTGGCGGAACTGACTCACAAGCGGCGTCTGTCCGCACTGGGCCCCGGCGGTCTGTCCCGGGAGCGCGCCAACATGGAAGTCCGCGATGTACACTACAGCCACTATGGCCGCATGTGCCCCATTGAAACTCCTGAAGGCCCCAACATCGGCCTGATTTCCTATTTGGCCACCTATGCCCGTGTCAACGAGTATGGTTTCATTGAGGCACCCTTCCGCAAGGTGGATCACGAAACCTGCCATGTTTCCGATGAGATCACCTACATGACCGCAGACGTGGAGGATCAGTATATTGTGGGCCAGGCGGCGGAGCCCATGGACGGAAACGGCTGCCTTACCAACAAGCGTATTACCTGCCGCCACCGTGATGAAATTGTGGAAGTGGACCGGGAGTTTGTGGATTTCATCGACGTTTCTCCCCGTATGATGGTTTCGATTGCAACCGCCATGATTCCCTTCCTGCCCAACGACGACGCCAACCGCGCCCTGATGGGCGCCAACATGCAGCGTCAGGCTGTGCCTCTGCTGAAGCCCGAGGCGCCTATTGTGGGTACCGGTATGGAGCATAAGATCTGCCTGGACTCCGAGGTGGCGGTTCTCTCCGAGGGCGACGGCGTTGTGGCCAAGGTGGACGCCCGCAGCATCTCTGTCCGTTACGACAGCGGTGAAACCAAGGAATACAAGCTCATCAAGTTTCTGCGTTCCAACCACGGCACCTGCATCAACCAGCGGCCCATCGTGACTGTGGGTGAGCGGGTTCATGGCGGTGACGATCCCTCCGTTTTGGCGGATGGTCCGGCCACCGATCAGGGCGAAATTGCCCTGGGCCGCAACATCCTGGTAGGCTTCATGACCTGGGAAGGCTACAACTACGAGGACGCCGTGCTGCTCAATGAGCGACTGGTGAAGGAGGATGTCTATACCTCCATCCATATTGAAGAATACGAGATCGATTCCCGGGATACCAAACTGGGACCCGAGGAAATTACCCGTGATATTCCCAACGTGGGCGAGGATGCCCTGAAGGATCTGGACGAACGGGGCATTATCCGCGTGGGTGCCGAGGTTCATGCAGGCGACATTCTGGTGGGTAAGGTGACGCCCAAGGGTGAAACCGATCTCACCGCCGAGGAGCGGCTGTTGCGCGCCATCTTCGGTGAAAAGGCACGGGAGGTTCGCGATACCTCCCTGAAGGTGCCCCACGGCGAATCCGGCATTATTGTGGACGCCAAGGTCTTTACCCGTGAAAACGGCGATGAACTGGGGCCGGGCGTAAATCAGGTGGTTCGCGTCTACATTGCCCAGCGCCGCAAGATTCAGGTGGGCGACAAGATGGCCGGCCGCCACGGTAACAAGGGCGTTGTCTCCCGGGTTCTGCCCCAGGAGGATATGCCGTTCCTGCCCGATGGTACGCCGCTGGACATCGTGTTGAATCCCCTGGGCGTGCCCTCCCGTATGAACATCGGCCAGGTGCTGGAGGGTCATCTGGGTTATGCTGCCAAGGCACTGGGCTGGAAGGTGGCCACCCCCATTTTCGACGGCGCCACCGACAAGGACATTACGGCGGCTCTCGAGCAGGCCGGTCTGGAACCCGAGGGCAAGAGCTGGCTTTATGACGGCCGTACCGGCGAGCGCTTTGACAACAAGGTGACGGTGGGCTATGTCTACTTCCTGAAGCTGCAC
>JAAXZS010000188.1 GCA_012719745.1 Clostridiales bacterium
GAGTTAAATTGCAGTTTCTCCCTTTTTTGCATTTTTTATATAAGCGCATGCAAAAATTTTTCGAAAAAATGTTTTAAAACCGATAAAAAAACAAAGCTCATTATACAAAAGGTAGAAACTGCGGCTTTATAGCAGGTGGAAAATAGGCTGGTTCTTCTTTGCAGGGGCCAAAACAATACAATTCATGTAAAGCAAGCTGCCCAGCAGATACATATTATTATACCGTGGATACTTCGGCGGCAACCAAGTCGCTTTCCTCTTTCATACCAGGGATAAACATTATTTTCCCTAATTTTCCGCTCTTATCTTTTGGTCTGGAGTCTTAATAAGTACGCAGTTTTACACTTTCTAACTAAAGACAATACTATGTCCCGGATTACTCCTTTAGATTGGAATCTATGCCCTTCCATTTGATATCTGCCTTATGTCCAATCTCAAATATTTTCTGTGGCTGCGGCGTATTGCCGCCCGCAGCTTTCCACCCAGCAAGAAAAGCAATGCGCACCATGTCAAACAGCGCATTTTCCGCTCTATCATACTCCCGGCGGTCAATAAAATCACTGAAAGCCTTTTCAAAGTTGTTACTCATCATATACTCTCCTCACAATCTAATTGCCCTATCTATGGGGTATAATACCATCTACGTGCGCAATATACAACACTAATCGCGCATTTGCGCGAATCGCGTGGGGGAATTTGTTAACGCATCCCTGTAAAATAGGAGCAGGAGGTGGATAAATGGACACAAAGCACTATAAGTTCTTTATTCAGGTAGGATTAAACCTGATGAGGTATCGAAAGGAACAGGGTCTGACGCAGGAACAGTTGGCGAACATGTCCGGTTATAGCAGAAATCAGATTCAGCGTGTAGAAACCGCCAATTCCGCTCCGTCGCTGGCGTTGTTGTTAGATATCGCCGAGGCCTTAAATGTTCCGCTGGAAAAGCTTTTGGAAATCAGATGATTGAGAAATGCCTACTTTTGTGTGGGCATTTTTTATTGCGCCATCACTTTACCACGGTACCATCATAATGGCAAGGCGGGCCGCACCTCTTAGCCATTTCTTTCCCCGGGAGGGCATTTGTGACATGTAAAATTAAAGCAACCACTCAAGAAGGGCATCGGCTCCCACGCATAGGCGAGAGCCGATGTCTTAGGCTTTTCTCAATCCGGCACCTGGCCGGATTTTTTTTCGCAGAAGGTCTTTTTGATGTACTGAATGCGCATTTCCAGATCGTTGAATGTCAGATCAACATGTGGTTCATATTCCAAAACAATATTTGCATTTGGCGTATAGGCACGGAACAGGGGCGCAAAGGCATCGTAATCAAACGTACCGTCGAAAATATCGTTGTGCAGATCCCGCCGTCCGTCATTATTATGAAAATGGTAGGCTCGGATCCTGTCTCCCCGGCATTTCAAAAACGGCTCCAGCGCAAGTCCAGTCATATGGGCATGCCCTATGTCGATGAGGCTGTCAGTGGTGGGAAAACGCTTGAAAAAGTCAAAATACTGGGTGTTTGTGTACAACGGCGTCCGCTCTGCCGGGCAGGGCAGATTCTCAAACAGAACCGGAACACCGCTCTCCTCCCCCATCCGCAGAATTTTCCGGGCGTTCTTCTCTGCCTGCGGGCGCAGAATTTCAGGGCTCTTTCCCTCTGTAAAGGTTTTTTGTGTCATGTGATAGACCACATGGCAGACATTGTGCTGCGCCGCCAGGGAAAAAACTTTCCGATAACTTTCCAGTAAAAAGCGTTGCTCCTGGGAATCATCCGCAGCCGTACCCTCCGTTTTGATATAAGGGCCGTGAAAGGAGATGGGGCAGTGAATCTTATTTAAAATACGCAAAAGTCTGTCCCAGTAAGACATCTCATGGGTAAAGGCGATCAACTCAACACCCACGGCCGGATCATGCAATTCGTCCGCCCAGCGCGCAACAGACTCCATCTCATCCATGCCCCGGATAAGGGAGCTGATCAGTATTGTCATCAGTATTCCTCCGGATCGCCGATAGACCGCTCGGTGGCGGCGTCAAAGAAGTGCAGCTTTGCATAGTTGATAAACCACTTGGCGTCATCCCCCAGTCCGAAAATACTCTCTGGCATAATGGAGATCACTTCTTCTTCGCCCAGCTTAAAATAGTAGCCGATACGGTTGCCGTAGTCCTCGACATAGCTGACCTTGAAGGAAACGCTTGCCTCAGCCGTCACATCCGGCCGCCCGACGGTCACATCCTCAGGCCGAATGCCCATCACCAGTTCCTTTGCCTCGCTCTTTTCGATCTGGCGTACCCAAGCATCGGAGAGGGGAAAACTCTGTCCGTCCGCCAGATAGACTCGTCCGTTTTCATAGCGGATATGTAGAATATTGGTGGAAGGAGAACCGATAAACTTGGCCACAAAAATATTGGCGGGATGGCGGTATACGTTGTTGGGAGTATCCAGCATCTGCAGGCACCCGCCGTTGACAAGGGCAATGCGGTTACCGATGGTCATGGCCTCTACCTGATCGTGGGTGACATAGACAAAGGTCTGATGATACATCTCGTGGATATTGACCAGTTCCTTACGGGCCTGACCGCGCAGCTGCGCATCCAGGTTGGATAAAGGCTCATCCAGCAGCAGGAAATCGGCCCGCTTCACCAGTGCCCGCGCCAGTGCCACACGTTGCCGCTGGCCGCCGGAAAGTTCACGGGGCAGACGCTTTTCAAAGCCAGTGAGGTTCAGGATCTTCAGCACCTCCAAAACCCGGGAGGCCACCTCCGCTTTTGGCACCTTGTTAATATTTAGGCCATAGGCAATATTGTCCTCCACCGTCATATGGGGAAAGAGCGCATAGTTCTGAAAGACCATGGCAATGCTCCTGTCTCCCGGGTCGATCTCATTGGCCAGAATGTCATTGAGATACAAATTGCCACCGCTGATGGTTTCAAGGCCGCTGATCATGCGCAGAATGGTGGATTTTCCGCACCCGGAAGGCCCCAGCAAAATAATTCTTTCGCCCTTTTGGACGTTCAGATTCAGGCTTTTGATAACCGGCGTTTTGCCGTAGGTCTTATCAACATTTTCAAAACGAATACTGTTTTCCATGTTACACATCCTGTTCTATTGAATCATCAGCCCTTGATACCGGACTGAGAAAACGTTTCAATAATAAATTTTTGGCAGAAGATATACAAAATCAACGGCAGAAGAATCGTAAGGACGGAGGTGGCCATAGCCATGGGCACGTCCACACCACCCTCGCTGCTGACAAACATCTGCAGGGCAAGGGACAAGGTATAATTCTTCTCGGATTTCAAAATTAACAGTGGCCAGACATATTCGTTCCACGAATTGACAAAGAAAATAATGCCGATGGAAAAAATAGCCGGTTTGACCATGGGAATGACAATGGTGCGAAGGCGCGTTAGGTGGGGCGTATTTTCCAGCTCCGCAACCTCCACCAGGGAGCGCGGAATTCCCCGCATGTGCTGACGCAAGAGGAAAATACCTGTGGCGTCTGCCATCTGCGGTAGCGCGACGCCCAGAAGATTATCCTTAAGGCCAATCTGGGAAACGGTAATAAAGTTGGGGATCATTGTTACTGTAAAGGGAATAAAGATGGTGCAGATCAAAATGAAGTAGACCACTTTTTTACCCTTATAATCAAAAAACACAAAACTGTAGGCCGCCAGGATACCAGTGAACAGTTTGAACAGCGTTACCAGTGTCGCAACGAAAAAGGTGTTGAATGTGATCCGTAGAAAAGGGATCTTAGCCAGCACACCCGCGTATGCTGCGGTAGTTGGGTTCTGGGGTATCACGCCGAAGCTGTTTGAGTAAACTTCCTGCAGCGTCTTGAACGAGGTGGATACGGCAAATACAATAGGATAGAGCATTAAGATGACCACGACAATAAAGATAATGTGCCATTTCAGGTCGCTTTTGCGTTTGGAGTGTGAGTTTACCCGAAAAAGCTGTGTCTCATTCTGTTTAGTTTTCATAGTAAACTCCCTTCTCCACATACTTAAACTCCAAAATAAGCAAAACGATAAAGATCAGCATGGTCAAAACCGACAGCACGGAAGCGGAACCAGAATTGAAATAGAGAAACGCCTCCTGATAGGTGCCGTACAAAATATTGGAACTTGCACCGTTGGGGCCGCCCTGCGTGAGAATTTTAATAGGTGTGAACACGAACTGCACACCCTGCACGATGCTCATGATCAGGACATAGATAGCCGTAGACGATGTAAGAGGCATAACGATCTTAGTGAAGATTTTAAAGTTGGACGTCTTTTCAAGACGGGCGGCTTCTATCAGTTCACCGGAAACGTTGCTCACGCCGGAGAGCAGCACCAGGAAATTGTAACCGAACGCCTTATAGCAAGCCACCAGGCTGATAACGAATATGACCAGCCCTGGCGTCTTTGACCAGGTGGGCATTGTGCCTCCAAAAAGAACCACAAGCTTGGATACCGGCCCAATAATGGGGTTGAAAAGCCACTGGATCAGCATAGCACCCACTACCAGAGAAATCAGGCTTGGCATAAAAATAATGACCTTGTAGAGCTTTTTCCCCCGCTGCATCACGAAATGGTTAATAAAAGCCATGACATAGGGAAACAGGAAATTGATCACAATCAAAATAAGAATATAGAAACCTGTATTTTTCAGAAGTTCCAGCGTATTGGGATCCTTCAGCACGGTCATGTAGTTGGCAAAACCCACAAAGGCCTTGGTGGGATTGGCCGTGTTGCCCTTAAAGAAGCTCATCGCCACTGTGTAGATCAGCGGCCAGAACATAAATACGGCGAATACGAGCAGCGCTGGGAGGATATACCCCCAAGCGGTCATCACATCCCGCACTGATTTTTTCAGGAATCTGCGGTTGATTTCATCCGCCGCACTGATTCCCGCTTTTTGTTTTCTCACTTTTTCTTCCTCCTGCACTAATCGTTAAGGAGCGGCCCGGCCTCGGCCAAGCCGCTCCTCTTTTATTCGGTTGTCAGATTAGTTGCCCAGCCGCTTATTCAGATCGTTCTGTGCATCCTTCAAAGCCGTGGCCGGGTCCTTGTCGCCATTCAAAATGGCGTCACGGGTATCGGCAAAAAGTTGCTCGGCATAGGTGCCGACATCGCCGGGCCAGGAAACCCAGGAATAAATGCTATCCATCTCAGAGAAGGCGACCTTCCACAAGTCTGCTACAGTGCCGCTGGAGAGTTCCTTGGAAAGCTGCTCGGACACGTCCTCGCGAGGTGGTAGATATCCCATACCGGCGGACCACTTTGCCAGGTTCTCCGGCTGCATCACAAACTTAATGAATTCAAGCGCTGCCGCCTGCTCCTTCTCGTCCTGAGCCGTGATGGCCAGGAAGTTGCCGCCAGCGGGGATACGGATATCCTTGGTTCCGAAAGCAGGGAATGCGGTGGCCTGGAGGGTGAAGCTGGCGGAGCTGGAGATGGTGCCAATCTTGGCGGAGGTCCCCAGCAGCATACCCACTTCGCCGCTGGTAAAGGCTGCGATGCCCTCATCAGCCGCTACATGCAGGGCGCTGTTATCCTTGGTGACCATATCGGCCAAAAGCTGGTAGGCCTGGGCAGACTCGCCACTTGCAAAGCTGGCAACACCGTTGGTAATCATCTTGCCGCCGTTGGATTCCAGCAGACCCTGGACCGCCCAGTTATCGGCGTACTCCTGCATATAAAAGCCATACTTGCCGGTGCTGTCCTTAATGGTCTTGGCGTCAGCCTTTACCTCGTCCCAGGTGGTAGGAGGTGCGTTAATGCCGGCTTGCTTGAAAAGATCTGCGTTATAGTACAGCACAGGTGTGCTAATGGACATGGGCACGCCCAGCTGTTTGCCATCATCAGACTGTGCCAGGGTCAGAATGTTGGGCAGGAAGGTACTGCTCAGCCAGCCGTCCTTGTCCAGTTTAGAAATATCAGCATAGTCGAAGTTATTGGCAAAATAGTTCAGATAGTTGTACCCGATCATGCAGATAGAGGGAGATGCGCCGCTGGCGACCTCTGCCTGCAGGTTGGTCATCAGGCCGGGATACATGTCGGGATTGTAAACGCCCTCCACCTCAATGTCATCATGAGAAGCATTGAATGCATCGATCATTTCAGAGATAATGGTCGCACCAAAGTTTTCGGAATAGACATGCCAGAAAGTAACCTTTGTTTTGGAGCCGGAGTCCCCGCTGCCCGAAGAGCTCCCGGAACTGCCGCAGCCGGCCAGGATGGCACACACCATGACCGCA
>JAAXZS010000151.1 GCA_012719745.1 Clostridiales bacterium
ACTGGCGTTCCCTGCTTTGTGGAAAACGATATGGTCGCCACCGTATATGAGGACAAACTCCCCCGCGTGCTCAATTAAGAGGCCTCCCGGCAGGGGAAAAAAGTCCGCGTTCATATCAAGATTGACACCGGTCTGCGCCGGTATGGCGTGCAGCCCGGTGCGCAGCTGGCGCAGCTGATCGACACGCTCAAGTCGCTGCCCCATCTGGAGATTGACGGCGTATACACTCACCTGGCCAACGGCTATTCGCTGGATAAAACTTTTACCCATGAACAGATGGCTCTGTTTACCCAGGCGCTGGAACAGCTTAAAGCCGCAGGAATAACCCCCCGGCTGGTTCATGCAGCCAACACGGCGGCCTGCGTTGCCTCACCGGAGTGCTACTATGACGTTGTCCGGGTTGCAGCGCTGATTTTCGGATACGATATTTCTCCCGGAATCAAAAACCGGCTGGGTCTTGAGCCCTCCATGCGCTGGACAAGCAAGGTGCTGAACGTTTTGTGGGCAGAGGCGGGTGAAAACGTAAGTTACTACCGTTTCTTCGTCCCTCAGCGCCGCACAAAGCTTGCCATCATCGGCTTCGGCATGGGTGATGGCTACGCACGCAATTTGGTCACCCGGGACACCGCGCACAACTCGGACGTTCTGATTCACGGCAAACGTGCGCGCCTGCTTGATCTGAATGTAGATGTTGCCTTTGCTGATGTCACGGATATTCCCGGCGTTGCCATCGGTGATACCGCCGTTTTAATCGGTACAGATGGCGATGAGGAGATTACCTCCATGGAACTCGGTGAAGTAGGCGGCACTTCCAATGGTCACATCTGCTGTTCCATTACGGCGCGTCCGCTGCGCAACTACATCAACGATCGGGCGTGATTTTCAGGGTTTCTACGGTGGATTTTCATCGTTTTTAATGTTATTTGTTCCCTCTTCAGGTACTGCACTCCGATCTCTCCCTGCGCGCAGTACCTGATTTAGTATTGTTTGATCAGCGGCAGTATCTTTGTTTGTTGCCGCTGTCAGTAAGGAAGCGCATAGACATGAATATACCGCGCCGCTATTTTATCAAGCTTTGCCGTATACTTCTTGGATTCATTCTGATTGCTCTTGGGGTGGTGGTTGCCAAGCAATCATACTGTCTGGCCCCTTGGAATGTGCTCAACGACGGCATCTCCCACACTTTTTCCGTGTCCCTGGGAACGGCCAACATTATTGTGGGAACCTCCATTCTGGTAATTGATTTGTTTCTGCGGGAAAAATTAGGAATTGGCATGATTCTCAATATTTGGCTCATCGGTGTATTCACGGACGCGTTTATGGCGCTAAACCGTTTTCTGTCCCTAATGCCTAAGATTGAGTCCGTCCCGCTGCAAGTTCTCTTTTGTATGCTGGCGCTCACCCTCAATGCCTTTGGCATCTATTTCTACATGTCGGCGCGAATGGGTGCTGGCCCGCGTGACACCATTGTTGTATTCTTCACAAAGCATCTTCCCCTTCCGGTCGGCGCGTGCAAGCTGCTGCTGGAGGCCGTGGTGTGCTTCACCGGCTGGGCGATCGGCGGGGAAGTCGGCATTGGCTCCCTCATCTTTGTGCTGTGTGGCGGACCCATTCTCCAATCGGTATTTCGCCTGTTTCATTTTGATGTAAAGGCCGTCAGAAATGAGTCCATTGTGGATACCTGTCAGATTATGACCGGCCATGCCCAACCACCTGAGCAGCAATGATTTGCCCGAAGCTTTTCTGTCAATTTTGGAAGACGGTTTTTGTCGTTTTGACATTTAATTTCCTGATATGAGGATTTTTTGTTTTTTCCACAACAGTTGACAAAATGACTTTTTCTGATTAAACTGTATTTGTAAATATTTTCCGATTTGCGATCTGGCTTGTTTGGCAAGAGGCCTTTATTTTTGCGATGCAGTATAACCCCGGCCGCTTTCACGCGGTGGACGAATTTATAAACTTAGGATGTATGATTGTAATGTATAAAAAACAAGATTTGGGGAACAAGCCGTCCTTGAAGCAGCTCGTCTATGAGAATCTGCAAAATATGATTATTCGGGGAGAACTGGCTCCGGGTACAAAACTGACGGAAGATGATCTGGCACAATCCATGAACATCAGTCGTGCGCCGATCCGAGAAGCGCTCAACATGCTCGAGCGGGATGGCTTTGCAAAGATTATTCCTCGTAAAGGTGCCATCGTGGCAGAAGTGACCCGCAAGGATACTGTTGACATCTGGCGATGCCGCATTGCGCTGGAACCCTTTGCGGCTCGTGATGCTCTGCCCAATATTCCTCGGAAAGATATTGAGCTGTCTTTGGCTCATGTGATCAAGTTGGAAAGCCAGCCCTACACCTTCGAGCAGTATGTTGAATCCGACCTGGAGGTTCATGCGCTTTATTACCATCATCTGGACAATGAGTATATGCGCACCATTTTGGAAAACCTGAAGGCCCATTCCGTTCGTGTGCGTTGGCTGAAAGAGGCACGGAACAGTGCTTCCAACCAGTCACTCCTCTCCATTCACGAACACAGGGCTATTCTCGAGGCACTTCTCTCCGGCGATGGAGATCTTGTTTTCAAGACCGTAGAAGAACATATTCAAAAAAGCTCTGACCGCCTTTTGGAGGAATTGGACTGATTGCCCGTTTTTTATTGACCGCATTACATCATCTATCAAAAGAACCGCATTCTTTTAATAGGGCAACATCCTAATTTGCTTCTATTTGGCCACTTGGATACAGTCCCCGTAGGAACAAGCTGGACAAAAGGCCCTTTTGCAGCAAAAATTGAAAATGGGAAAATGTTTGGACGCAGTACCTGCGACATGAAAGCTGGACTTGCGGCTATTATGATTGCATTTTGAGATGCTGCCAAGCTTGGGAAAAAGCCCACCCACTCACTAGTTATGATTGGCAGCGTAGATGAGGAAGGCGAGATTATGCATCGAAGCTCCCTCACCGGCTGCACTGATTCTGCTGTGATGGCTGCGGAAACTGGTTGTATTGATTGCATGTCTTATGGTCCTGCTGATGGCAATGCCCATCAAAATGATGAATATATATTGTGACAGTTTGCTTCCTGTAGTTAATGTGCTGGAAGACCTGATTCAAAATATGGTGTTTTGATGGCTGGGCTGCTTCTGATTTAAGGCTTGCATATATTCATTGGTGAGATTTCCAAGTGGTATATTGCCATTTTTGTTCATCGCCCTTTCGTCTCGTTTTTGCTTCTTTTATAAAATAAGAATCCCCCGGCCAAGCCGGGGGGTTTTTTATTTGTGGCGCACTTCTGCTTTGCCCATTGCATACACTGCATTAGACATTTATTGTGAGGTGAAACCCATGGAAAATACCATAAACAGGACGGCAGAGGCGGTGCCCAGCGACCCGTCCAAGCTGTCCTATGCGACCTTTTTAGAGCAAAATCCGGACATTGGGTATTTGAAGGTACAAGCCAGCCGCGCCCGGCAGGCCATTCCGGTCAGCGGCGTACAGATTTTGGTTCTACAGGGCTTTCTTGACCACCGGGTTCTCTTTTTTGAAGGAAAGACAGACGCCAACGGTATTATTGAAAGCATTCCCCTGCCGGCGCCTCCTGTTTCGGAGTCCTTTGACGCCCAATCGCCTCAGGGGGGCGCTCTTTATCAGCTCTACGCCTTTCATCCCGATTTTGAGCCCCGGGAATACGGCGTGGAAATCTATGCCGATACCACGGCCATTCAGCCTCTCGAGCTGCGGCTGAAAAAGGAGGGCTGAGCATGTCGACGCCCATTATTCCGGAATTTATCACCGTACATCTGGGCGATCCCGATGATAAGACAGCCCCCAATGTGCGCGTGCCGTTTATTGACTATATTAAAAATGTAGCCTCCAGCGAGATCTATCCCACATGGCCGGAGAGCGCCCTGCGGGCCAATATTTATGCCCAGGTATCCTATGCGCTCAACCGTATTTACACGGAATGGTATCCCAGCCGGGGCTATAATTTTGATGTGACCTCCTCCACCCAATACGATCAAAAGTACATTGAAGGGCGAGAAATTTTTGATTCCGTTTCCCAGATCACGGATTCCCTGTTCAATGATTATGTGGTGCGTCAGGGAACGATTCAGCCTCTTTTTACCCAGTACTGCAACGGTACCACCAGCAAATGCGACGGCCTCTCCCAGTGGGGCACGGTGGATCTGGCCAAGGACGGCCTGACGCCCTATGAAATACTGCAATATTATTTTGGTGACAATATCAACATTGTTTTCAACGCCCCCACAGAGGAAAATCTCCCCTCCTACCCCGGCATTCCCCTGCGGCTGGGCTCCTCTGGGGATGATGTGCGCCTGATTAAGCGGCAGTTAAACCGTATTGGTGAAAACTATCCCTCCATTCAGCCCTTCTTGCAAATTACGGATTTTTACGATGTCAACACAGAGCAGGCGGTCAAAAACTTTCAGAAGATTTTTAACCTGACCCAGGACGGAATTGTAGGCAAGGCAACCTGGTATAAAATCAAATCTATTTTTAACGCTGTCAAGGGCCTGGCGGAGCTGGAGAGCGAAGGCCTGAAGCTGGAGGATGTGGATCGTATTTATTCCAAAACACTTTCCCCCGGAGATACTGGGCCTCAGGTTAAGATCATTCAGTATTATCTTTCCGCTATTTCCTACTTCGATGACGATCTGCCCATGCCCTCCGGCAACAGCGTCTTTGACGAAAAAACGGAACAGGCTGTCCGGGCCTTTCAGGCGCAGCAAGGTCTGGCTGTTGACGGGATCGTGGGCCGGGATACCTGGAACGCTCTTGTGAAGGCCTACGACCAAATTGTTGCCTCTATTCCCTCTCAATATGGAGAATCGGCAGACGAAATTTACCCGGGCAGATTTCTGGCACCCGGTCAAAGCGGTAAGGAAGTGCGAATTTTGCAGGGATTTTTGGTTCGAGCCGCCCAAAATGTACCCGACATTCCCTCTGTTGAGGTAACGGGTACCTACGACGCCGCCACCGAAAAGGCGGTGCGGGCGGTGCAGACGCTGGAGGGGCTCCCTGTCAACGGCGTCACCGGGCCGCTGACCTGGGATGCCATCGTCAATCTTGCCAAGCGAACCCCCGCATGAATAAGCTAAGAAGCACCGGAGCGAAAGCTCCGGTGCTTCTTTAAAGCAAGAGACAAATTATACTGTCAGAAGAAGAAGGACTTGATCTGTCCGCCCAGAATCAGCAGCATCAGCAGCGGGGTAATAAACTTGACACAGACCGTATACAGACCCATGCAGGTCAGCTTGTTGCCCTCAATATTGCACTCCGATTCTACCGTCTTGGGGCCGATTTCCCAGCCGATCATCAGGCACATCAGCAGCGCGCCCAGCGGCATCAGAACGCCTTCGGAAATCATATCGAAGAAGTCAAGCCAGCAGTCGTTAAAGCCCCGGACGCCCACAATACTCTGGAACGGTACCCAAATGCCGTTGGAGCCCAGACCGTCCAGGCAGACCAGAGCGCACAGGAAAGCAATCAAAATGGAGGCAATAATAGAGTATTTTTTGCGGTGATCGGGCTTTCCCTTTTCCTTGTCGCCATCCACAAAGTGGGTCACGATGACCTCCAGCAGCGAGATGGAGGAAGTAATGGCGGCCAGCACCACCAGCAGATAGAAGATGATGCCGAAAACGGGGCCGACAGCGCCCATGTTGTCAAACACATTTTGCAGCGTTACAAACAGCAGCTTGGGGCCGGCCATGGAGGCGCCGGCACCGCCCAAAGCGAAAGACGCGGGCAGAACAGCAAGACCGGCCATTAGGGCAATCATCGTATCAGCGCATACGATCATAATAGCGTTTTTCTGAATGTTCTGCTTCTTATCCAGGTAAGAACCGTATGTAATCATGGCGCCCATGCCCAAGGACAGTGAGAAAAACATCTGGCCGCCTGCCGTCGACAAAACTGTCAGGAAATTTGGTGCCTTTTCGATAATGCCTGCGGAAAGAGCATAGCCGGGAACGAACATGAACTTCAGGCCTTCCACAGCACCGGGCAGCGTCACGGCGCGGATGATCACAACGATCAGCATGAAGAACAGCGCCGGCATACCGATGGTGCAGAACTTTTCAATACCGCCGCCGATACCACCCATGACAATGATCATGGTCAGCACCACAAAGATCAGGCCATAAATTACGGATTCCGTCTGGTTGGTCATCAGGGCACCGAAGATGCCGTTGCCGTCCAGACCGTTGGAGCCAAAGCCCGCGTGGAACAGGTTGCCGAAGTTCAGTACCACATACTTGATGCAGTAGCCGCCCAGCGAGCAGTAGAAGGACATAATCAGAAATGCTGAGACAATACCCAGCCAGCCAACCCATTTGAACTTTTTCGACAGGACCTGATAGGAGGCCACAGCGCCCTTGCCGGTCTTACGGCCCAGCGCCAGCTCACCTACCATGACGATGAAACCGCACAGCGCGGCCAGGATCAGATAGATAATCAGGAAGGTAAATCCTCCGCTGATACCCATCTTAAAGGGGAATCCCCAGATGTTGCCCAGGCCGACAGCCGAACCGATTGCCGACATCAAAAAGCCAAAGTTACTGGCAAAGCCCTTTCTTTCTTCCATTGTTTTCTCTCCTTTTAATGGTTTTCCATTCCCACCGGAATGGCTTGTATGAAACTTACCATCTCCATTTAACCATGTAAAGCGCTTTAGAAGTTTCTTAACGAATTGTTGTCATTACATTCTCCTTTCTTTATAGAATGTTCTCAATTTATTCCCATTTCTCTTTCCC
>JAAXZS010000173.1 GCA_012719745.1 Clostridiales bacterium
GATTTCCCCCTGCCCTCCCCCTCCGGCATGGGAAAACCCCTCGCCACCGATCAGCTTTCCGCTCTTTTGGCGCAAAATGGGCAGTGCAGTTTCTTTTCCTCCGACCTCTGCGCTCGGTACTTCACCTACCAGCGGGCGGGGCAAAGTCATTTTGTCCTCTACGACGACGCCGAAACGCTACAGCGAAAAATACAGGCTGGGCAGGCTCTGGGCATCCGCACCGGTTTTTTCATGCTGCCGGAGGTGGAAGATCTGCTGGCGTCATTATACCCGAAAAAAACGGGAACCTGAAACTGTCAAAAAAGTGCCTATGGCACTTTTTTGAAGAGATTTCGCTTCGCTCTGCGCCTCGGTTGTCCGCCTTTGGCGGACAATTTGACGCTCGCGCCGCGCAAAGTGTTTTCTCCCACGCACATGTCGCGGGAGAAAATGATTTTTTTCATTTCGCTGCTTACGCAGCGAAATCAGAACAAGGATCTATCACAAATAAAACGGGAACCTGAGCATGTGCTCAGGTTCCCGGTGAGATCAATAGAATCTCTTGTTTCTGTTTTTGCGAGCGGCCTCGGACTTCTTGCGGCGCTTCACACTGGGGCTTTCGTAGCACTCTCTTTTGCGCACCTCAGCCAGGACGCCGGCCTTTGCGCAGCTTCTCTTGAATCTCTTCAGAGCGCTGTCCAAGGATTCGCCTTCCTTAACATGTACTTCGGACATTTATATTTCCCTCCCTCCGATGTATCCGGCTCGATCCAGGATACTCTTTAAGAGCCATACTCTATGACTTAACAGGTAGCATTATACTGTCTTTCGCTTTCCTTGTCAAGAATGTTTTCCCCAAATTTGCGCAAAGATGCGCAAGTTCATATAGAATTTACAATTCAACCGCCCAAACTGTGCCATTTCAAACATTTTTTGATCGGAAATCCGTTTTTATAGCAGAAGCGGCGCCAGCCCACTGCCGGCAGCGTCAAAAATCTGCGGTTTATTTTTGCTGCTTATGCAGCAAATGAATAAAATTATTTTCCCGACGACATGTTCGTCGGAAAAATACCCCGACCCGCCGCAATTGACGGCGAAACCGGTAGGTCGTGCCGCACATCGGCGCGACCGAGAGGTCTCGAAAAAGTGCCGCAGGTCCTTTTTCGATGATATGAGCGGCGCCGGCACAATGCCGACGCCGCTCTCTTTCTCTCTCCCCTGAATGGGCACGCTATTTTATTTGGCAGGCTTGACGATCAGGTTCACCAGTTTGTTCTTCACCAGAATGGTCTTGACCACCGTCATGCCCTCTGTGGCCTTTTTCACTTTTTCCAGTGCCATGGCTGCGGCTACCACCGCCGCCTCTCCGCTGTCGGTCTTCATGGTAACGGTGCCCTTGAGCTTGCCGTTGATCTGTACGGCCATCTCCACATGCGCGTCCACCGTCTTGGCTTCATCATAGGAGGGCCAGTTCATCTGCATGGCCATCTTGCCGTATTTCTTGGCAAAGCCCTCCAGCTCCCACATCTCCTCTACCATATGGGGGGCAAAGGGGCTGAGAAGAAGCAGCAGCTGTTCGAGGTCGCCCCGGCTGAGGCCGTTGGCGTAAAATTCATTGACCATGGTCATCAATGCCGCAATGGCGGTGTTCATCTTCAGATCATCAATATCAGAGGTGACCTTGCGGATGGTCTTGTGGACAATGGCTTCATTTTCCGGAGAAATGGCCGTCTCTTTTGTGGCCATATCCATCAGGTTCCAGCAGCGATCCAGGAAACGCTTGGAACCCTTCACCGCCTCATTGGACCAGCTGACAGACTTTTCAAAGTCGCCGATAAACATGATGTGCAGACGCATGGTATCCGCGCCGTACTGGTTGATAATATCATTGGGGTGCACCACATTGCCCCGGGATTTGGACATCTTCTCGCCGCCCTCCCCCAGGATCATACCGTGGGAGGTGCGCTTCTGATACGGCTCCTTGGTGGGTACCACGCCGATGTCATAGAGGAACTTGTGCCAGAACCGGGAATAGAGCAGGTGCAGCGTGGTATGCTCCATACCGCCGTTATACCAGTCCACCGGGGACCAGTAGTCCATGGCTTCTTTAGAGGCCAGCGCCTTGTCGTTGTGGGGATCCATATAGCGCAGATAATACCAGGAGGAACCCGCCCAGTTGGGCATGGTGTCCGTCTCCCGCTTGGCAGGCCCGCCGCAGCAGGGACAGGTGGTATTGACCCAGTCGGTCATCTTGGCAAGGGGCGATTCGCCGTCATCGGTTGGCTCGTAGGACTCCACTTTGGGCAACAGCAGCGGCAGCTCCTCCTCCGGCAGCGGCACCCAGCCGCACTTTTCGCAGTTCACCATGGGGATGGGTTCGCCCCAGTAACGCTGACGGGAGAAGACCCAGTCACGGAGCTTGTAGTTTACCTTCTCCTGACCCAGACCCTTGTCTGCCAGCCATTTTTTCATGGTGGGAATGGCTTCTTTCACGGTCAGGCCGTTGAGGAAGCCGGAGTTGACCATCACACCGGTATCGTCCTTGAGGGTAAAGGCTTCCTTTTCCACATCGCCGCCCTTGACCACTTCCACGATCTCGCAGCCGAACTTTTTGGCAAATTCCCAGTCGCGGTCATCGTGGGCAGGCACGGCCATGATGGCGCCGGTACCGTAGGTCACCAGGACATAATCGGAGATAAAAACAGGGATTTCCTTGCCGTTGACAGGATTGACAGCCATGACGCCCTGAATTTTCACGCCCGTCTTTTCCTTATTCAACTCGGAGCGCTCGAAATCGGACTTCCGGGCAGAGGCGTCCACATAGGCCTTGACCTCATCCCAGTTGGTAATGCGATCCTTCCATTTCTCCACAAACGCATGCTCGGGCGCCAGTACCATATAGGTGGCGCCGAACAGGGTATCGCAGCGGGTGGTGAACACCGTCAGATCATCGCCGGCGGTGGTCTTGAAGATCACCTCGGCGCCGGTGGGACGGCCGCTCCAGTTGCGCTGCTGGGTCTTGACACGCTCGATATAGTCCACATCGTCCAGATCGTCGATGAGACGCTGGGCGTACTTGGTGATGCGGAGCATCCACTGGCTCTTTTCCTTATGGATTACCGGGGCGCCGCAGCGCTCGCACACGCCGTTGACAACCTCTTCATTGGCCAGCACCACCTTGCAGCTGGTGCACCAGTTCACAGACATGGTGTCCTTATAGGCCATATCGTTTTTCACCAACTGCAGGAAGATCCACTGCGTCCACTTGTAATATTCGGGGGAAGAGGTATCCACGCAGCGATCCCAGTCAAAGCCGTAGCCCAGCATTTTCAGCTGCTTGGTAAAGTTGGCAATGTTGTTTTTGGTCACAATGGCCGGATGAATATGATTTTTGATGGCATAGTTCTCCGTGGGCAGGCCAAAGGCGTCAAAGCCGATGGGAAACAGAACATTATACCCCTCCATCCGCTTTTTGCGAGTGATGACATCCATGGCCGTGAAGGGACGAGGATGACCCACATGGAGGCCCTGGCCCGAGGGATAGGGGAACTCAATGAGGCCGTAAAACTTTTTTCGTGTCGTATCACCGTTAGTGGCCGCATAGGGCTTGGTGCGCTCCCAGTTATCCTGCCATTTCTTTTCAATGGCCGCAAAATCGTATTTCATAACGCTTCTCCTTTTTATCGTAAATTTCATTTAAACAATTAAAAAAACGCCCCTGACCAACAAAGGTCAGGGGCGTTGTACGCGATACCACCCTGATGCAGCAGCCGGTTGCCCGGACAGCCCTCAGTCACCTCTCCAATAAGAGGCATCGCCGATAACGAGGCGTACCGTTCCGCCCTATACTTTCTTTCAGGCGGAAAACTCCGGGGCCAGTGACGTGCGAAAGGCCTCCGCCGGCTTGCACCAGACGCCGGCTCTCTTCAGGCAGGTACCTTTCGCCTTTTTCCCCATCTTCGTTTTTTACAAGATTGTCCCTATTGTAATAACTTCTTTACCGTTTGTCAAGAAATATGTTCACTGAACCCCA
>JAAXZS010000074.1 GCA_012719745.1 Clostridiales bacterium
ATATGAACGGCCCGTCTTACCGGCTGTTGGAAACGCAAAGTGGCTCAAGTGTTGAGTAGCACAAATTGGTCAGGTGGCTCAAGTATTCGTTAGCAAAAGTGGCTCTAATATTCGCTAGCACCTGGCTCAAATATTCATTGAAATTCACAAGCTGCGAGGACGTAAGCCTGCACAGACAATCCGGAAACCAATTGCCTATCTTTTGCGTACTTTGGATGCCAACGAAAATTTTACACTAACCTTCATTTGACGCTATGATGATCATATTTTCTTTTACAGCAGCAAGCGTATCCAAACGAAAACACGGAGTGGCACCGCTGACGCTGCGCCACTCCTCTTAAAACTCAATATTTGCTACACCGAATGCTGTCCGCACAATTTGGGGTGGTTCACACCCAAAGGCACACGGCTGCCTTTTATGAAAGGCCCAGTGTCTCCTTAAAGCCCAGCCAATTCTGATCCTTCTCGCTGAGAATCAGCGGCGTGCCATCCGCCAGATGATAGTCCTCCGCGGCAGGACTGCCCCGATATACCCCCACCAGCTCTGGCCACGCAACACCGATGGTAGGATCGTTCCATGCAATACCGCCTTCATCACCTGGATGGTAAAAATCCGTTACCTTGTAGCAAAATTCTGCCGTGTCGCTGAGCACCAGAAAGCCGTGGGCAAAACCGGGAGAGATGTAAAACTGCAAACCGTTCTCCTCAGACATCTCCACTCCGTACCACTGACCGAAGGTGGCACTGCCGGGCCGAATGTCCACTGCCACATCAAAGACACGGCCCCGGATCACCCGCACCAGCTTCCCCTGGGGGAACTCCTTCTGAAAGTGCAGTCCCCGCAGCACGCCCCGTGTGGACATGCTCTGGTTATCCTGCACGAATACCATATCAAGACCCCACCGTGCCATATCCTTCTGGTTGTAAGTTTCCACAAAATAGCCTCGGTTGTCACGGTGGACAGTAGGCTCGATGATATAAAGCCCTTCAATCGGGCACTTGGTTACTTTAATTTGTCCCATATCCTATCCTCACTTTTCACTGTGCTTTTTATTGTCTTTAAATAGCATCCCAGCGCGTCGTTCCAAACAGGCAGGGGTGTAAAGTCCTTTTCCTTTATCCTCCCCTTGTCCAAACGGCTGTTAAAGGAACAAGCCGCTTGAGAGGCGCCGAATTCGGCCGGGGTCACGGGAATAACGCTTGTGGAATAGCCTGCCTGGCAAAAAATTTGGCAGGCAAAGTCGCACCCGGAGAGATAGCATCCCTCGTTGGTGGCGTTATAATAGCCGTACCGCTTGGTTTCGACCATATCCGCCAGAAGCCGTGCCAAATCGAAGGTATAGGTGGGTGTGCCAATCTGGTCGCTGACCACCCGCAGGATATCGTGGGTCTTTCTCAACTGCAGCATGGTCTTGACAAAGTTTTTGCCGTTGAAGCCAAAGACCCAGGCAATGCGGACAATAAAATATTTGTCCAGCACAGCGGACGCAGCCAACTCGACCTCCAGCTTTGTCTGACCATAGACATTCAGAGGCTGAAAATCTCTGCAATCCGGCAACCAGGGAGCCGTCTCCTGCCCGCTGAACATATATATTTTAGTATATCTCTTTTTGTCAATTTTGTCTATATCAAATGCTATTTTGTCATTTATAGTCCCGTATTTAGTCACATTAAAATGAGAGGAGCCCGCCGCCTGTTTTTACAGGTAGCCGGCTCCTCCGCTGATTAGTTTTATTAATGGATTCAACTTCCAGAGCTATTGTTTTTAAGTCAAAAATTTCTTATTTATCGGGTTCGCAGCTCCTGCATAA
>JAAXZS010000135.1 GCA_012719745.1 Clostridiales bacterium
GATAATTCTCTCCAGTGTTTCCTGCAATTTTTTCTGAGCGTCCTCCGGCATCTTTTTCAGCTTTGCCTGCAAGTCCTCGCTGACGATCTCATGGAAGGAGCGGCCGAAAATATTGGACTGCCAGATCTTGCTGGTATCGCCCTCAAATTCCTGTAATAGGTAGTTGACCATATCCTCTGACTGCTTTTCATTTCCCACAATGGGCGAAACCGTAGTCTCTATGTCCGCTCGAATCATATGGATAGAGGGTGCGCTGGCGCGCATCCGGACGCCGTAGCGTCCTCCCTGCCGGACGATTTCGGGATCCTCCAGCTGCAATTCATCCACGCCGGGCACCACAATGCCGTACCCTGTCTCCTTGGCAGATTTCAATGCCTCGGACACCTTGTCGTATTCATTTTTGATGCCCGCCAGTTTTGTCAGCAGCTGCATCAGATCGCCGTCATCGGCGATATCGAAACCGGACTGCTGCTTGAGCGTGGAATAGAAGAGGCTCCTCGGCACCTCCAAATTGGCCTGGGCGATACCGATGCCCAGATTGATGCTCTTGATCTCCGCCTTGCTGATGTTCTCCGTTTCACCGATCTTGCTAATGGCGCCGTTCAAGTCCCGGATGTGGAACAGGTTTTTTGTCTGCTCCTGCACCGCCTGATAGACACCCGCCTTCAGGGGGTGATCCCCCGGCAGCGCATCCACCCAGGGCGGTAGAAAGAGATCCAGCTCCTGCAGCGGAAATTCATACAGAAGGCCCCGAATCAGCGTGCTGATGTCCGCCTCGCTCAGCTCCAGACAGTTGACCGGCATGCAACTGACCTGATACCGTTTTCCGATGTCGGCGGCAATGGATTTGGCCCGGTCACTGTTGGGGCTTGTAGAGTTCAAGAGTACAATAAAGGGCTTTCCGATCTCCTGCAGCTCCCGGATCACCCGTTCTTCTGCCTCCACATAGTCCTCCCGTGGGATGTCGGTGATACTGCCGTCCGTGGTCACCACGATACCAATGGTGGAGTGATCAGTAATAACCTTCTTTGTGCCGATCTCCGCCGCTTCCGTCATAGGAATCTCATAGTCAAACCATGGTGTCATCACCATGCGGGGCGCTTCATCCTCGAATTGTCCCACAGCGCCGGGTACCATGTAGCCCACGCAGTCGATCAGACGGACGGAAACGCGTGTTCCCTCCTCCAGCTGTATTTCCACTGCCTCCTCAGGCACAAATTTCGGCTAGGCCGTCATCACGGTTTTACCGGAACCACTCTGGGGCAATTCATCCTTTGCGCGTTCCTTGCGATACACATTATCGATGTTGGGTATGACCTGCGATTCCATGAAGCGCTTGATAAACGTGGATTTTCCGGTTCTCACCGGGCCTACTACGCCAATATAGATACTGTTGCCGGTTCGAGCCGCAATATCCTGATAGATTGATGTCGCCTGATTCATAATTTTCTCCTCCGAATCCTACCAGCTTGTTACTACATGTCTATGAGCAGGCTGTGTCAGTTAGAAGAAAACTTTTCGGATTATGCGCAAAAAAACATCCCACAGCCATGCGCTGTAGGATGTTTTTTATCAATCCTGCTGCCAGTTGTGCCAGACGTTTTGCACATCCTCATTGTCCTCCAGGAAGCTGAGAAGTTTTTCCATATTTTTCACATCTTCCTCGCTGGACAAGACCACATAGTTCTGGGGCACCATTTCAATGTCGGCATTGACGAAGCTGTAGCCCTTGGCCTCCAGCGCTGCCACCACATCATTGAAGCTGTCGGGATCGGTCTTGATTTCGAAGATAGGGCCATCTGCCTCAAAGTCCTCCGCGCCGACTTCCAGCGCATCCATCATCACGGTGTCCTCTTCCAGTTCCTCGTCTTCATTGTCGATGTCGATGACACCCTTTTTGTCGAAGGACCAGGAAACGCAGCCCTGCGCGCCCAGATTTCCGCCGAACTTATCGAAGTAGTGGCGTACCTCCGGCGCGGTGCGTTGCCGGTTGTCAGTCAGAGCCTCTACGATCACGGCCACACCGCAGGGGCCGTAACCTTCATAAATAACGGTCTCGTAGCTGTCGGTATTGCCGGAACCCAATCCCTTTTCAATAGTACGCTTGATGTTGTCGTTGGGCATATTGGCCGCCTTTGCTTTTGCCACAACGGTGGCAAGGCGGGAGTTGTTAGCGGGATCACCGCTGCCGCCCTGCTTGACAGCCACGATCATCTCTTTTGCGATCTTGGTGAAAATTGCGGAGCGCTTGGCGTCAGCCGCGCCCTTCGTCTTTTGAATGTTATGCCACTTGGAATGTCCTGACATGGTAGTACTCTCCTTACTTGTAGTATTGAATGATCTCCCGGTTGTGGGAGACCGATTGTAAAACGGTCAGTGCGGGAAAGCGCTCCCGCAGGTATTGCGCCAGAATGGGGCAAATCACATTTTCCGTGGGAAAATGGCCCGCATCGATCAGGTTTATGTCCTTCGTATCCAGAAATTCATGATACCGAAGGTCAGATGTTACAAATGTATCACAGCCAAGAGCCGTCACCTGCGCAATATAGTCGCCGCATGCGCCGCCGCCCACAGCAACCCGGTGTACCGGTTTTCCGCAGTCCGTATAGCGCAGTCCATTACAACCTAAAGATTTTATCACATAAGGTAGGAAGTCGGCAAGGGGTATTTCGCATTTTAATGTGCCGATCCGCCCAATTTTTTCATCATTAAAGGGTTTTGGCGACTCCACGCCCAATTTTTCCGCCAGCACATCATTGACACCGCCCTTTGCCGCGTCCAGATTGGTATGCATACAGATGGCGGAAATACCTCTTCGGATCATCTCCATAAGAATACGACCCTGTGAATCGTCCGCGCGCACATGCTGTACCTTGTGCCAGGTGCAGTTCATGACCGGATGATGGGACACGATAAGATCGGCGCCCGTTTCAGCCGCCTCTTTCACCACAGCCTCCGTGATGTCCAGTGAAACCAGAACAGTGTGTACTGCGGCTTTCCCATCGCCCACCAGATGGCCCACATTGTCCCACTCCTCCGCCAAAGTGGCCGGCGCCCAACAAAAGAGGCTGTTTTCTATTTCTTTAACAGTTGTCATGTAAACTCCTCCCGCTGCTGCTCCAGCGCCTGCCGGATACTCTCCAGTTCGGCAGCCTTGTTCCGACTGCAACAGTCATTGGCCCGGTTCAGGCCGTCAATGGCCGTTTGCAGCCGGTCAATCCGCTGCCGCAGATACGCCCCATATAAAGGATCATCTTGGAGACAAACCCCGCCGTATTGCTGCAGTGTACTCAGAGGCAACTGCACCCCGCCTGTCACCTGAAAAACAGGATACAGGAAGTCCTTGTCCAGTGTCAGCCGTTCTTTTTGAAAGACATACTGATGATCCACCAGCCATTTTCGCAAAAACTCCACCTTCGTCATGGGCTGCAGCAACAGCGTGCAGTCATGGGCCCATTCTGCCGCCGAGAGGATAGCAGCAATGGTTTCTCCGCCCATGCCGGCAATTGCAACGGTGTCCACCTCCCCCGGGGCAATCCCGCTTAGCCCATCGCACAGGCGGAAGGTAATCCCCTGAAAAATACCGCAGGCAGCAGCCGTTCGTTTTGCGTGTTTCAGCGGCTCGGGCCTCACATCAGAAGCAATGGCGCATTTTATTTGATTGTTTTGCAACAGCCACACCGGCAGATACCCGTGATCGGTTCCCACATCCGCCAGCCGGGTACCGGGTGCTACCATGTCGGCAATGCAGGAGAGCCGGGGCTGCAATAACAGGCTTTTTGTTTCCATCTCAATATCCTACTATATAAAATGCAGAATGAAAGGAACGCACACGCAGCACTCTGCCGTATGCGTTCCCGTCATCTTAAAATTATTGCTCCGTGTTCTTATTGGCCTCTTCGTTGACGAGTTCCAGCAGCTTATCGCAATCGATGCCGTGAACGGCACAGGCTTCTTCCACCGTTTCACCGCGGGAAGAGGGGCAGCCCAGGCAATGCATGCCGATGGACATGAAGATAGGCGCTGTCTGAGGCGCAACGTCCAGAATATCACCGATAATTGTATCTTTTGTAATTTCAATCATGATAGAATCCTCCTTATTGGTTATAGACACGCTTGTAGTATACCCCAAATTTCCACTGTTTTCAACTCAAAAAAAAGAAAGATAAAACCCGCGTGCGTAATGCACGCGGGTTTTCCGTCATTTATGTTGCAAGCAAAGAATCAGCCGTTTTCTCTTTCTCTCATCTTGGCAAAGCAATCGCTGCAATACACAGGACGATCGGATTTGGGTTCAAAAGGCACCTTTGCCTCGCCACCGCATGCAGCACAAACAGCGGTGAAGTACTCACGGGGACCACGGGCGGCGTTCTTACGGGCGTCGCGGCAAGCCTTGCAGCGCTGGGGCTCGTTCTGGAAACCGCGCTCTGCATAGAACTCCTGCTCACCGGCGGTAAAAACGAATTCATTGCCGCATTCTTTGCAAACTAAAGTCTTGTCTTCGTACATGATGTTACCCTCTCTTTGAGAAAAAATATATTGCGTTCAGCCTTCGCTGATATCGCCGGAATGAATTTGCAGCGCGGCCTTACGCCTGATACGCTGCACAGCGTTGTCCACCGATTTAGGGGATTTGCCAACGGCATTAGCAATTTCATGGCATGTCAAGCCGTCTAAATAATACCCCAAAATCGTTGTCTCGAATGGAGACATCTGCTTGCGGGTGTTCTCTAATAGAATGGCAGTTTTTTCTCTGTCAATAACGAGATCTTCGGGATCAACCTGTGCAAAAGAAAAGCTGGCGTCAAAGAGAAGGGGCTCCAAAGGCACGGACTGATTCAGCGGCATGTGCTTGCCGCAGGAAGCTGCTTTCAGGACAGAATATAATCTGTTCCGAATACAAATCTCGGCAAATGTATGAAACGAAGCCTCTTTTCCCTGATCGTATTCTCTGACGGCTTTTATCAGTCCGAACATGCCCTCCTGAGACAAATCCTCGCTGTCACCGCCGACAAGGAAATAAGGTCTTGCGCAAGCGCGAACCAATCGGTGATACCGAGCAGCCAGAATCTCTTCTGCGATACGGGTGCCGCCGGCATAGAGACGGCAAAGCTCCTCATCCGATAATTGTTCCATATGCGCATAACTTGCTTCTTTATCATTTGACATATTTATTATACCTTTTCCACGAATTCATTGTCAAGCAGTTCCACAAACTTTGTCAATATAGACGAACTTTCTCAGAGATTATTCACTAAATTAACCAACCGTCCGGCAGTTTCCTCCGCTATTTCCACCGTCTTAGCCTCCACCATAACGCGGATAAGCGCCTCGGTCCCGGAGGGCCGCACCAGTACACGCCCCTCATCGCCCATGGCGGCTTCCTCCCTCTTGATCGCCTGCAGCAACTCCTGATGGGCCATAATCTTTTCCTTTACACCACGCTCCGCCGATACCTTTACATTCATCAGCACCTGCGGATATTGAGCGCAGCATTCTGCCAGCCGGGAGGCAGGAATACCGGCGTGCTTAAGCACCTGCAAAAACTGCAAAGCGGTCAGCTCGCCGTCACCGGTGGTGGCAAACTCTCTGAAAATAGTGTGACCCGACTGTTCGCCGCCAATCACATAATCACAGGCAAGCATCTTCTCCAGCACATTCCGGTCACCCACATCGGTGCAGATCAGATCCAAGCTGGCATTTTTGCAAAATTCCCTCAGTCCCAGATTGGACATGACAGTGGCCACAATGGCGTTGCCCCGAAGCCGTCCGTGCTGCTTCATATAGGTGGCACAGATAGCCAGAACCTTGTCGCCGTCAATGACATTTCCCTTTTCATCTACCAGCAGGCATCGGTCGGCATCGCCGTCAAAGGCGATGCCCAGATCATAGCATCCCGCTTTCACGCCCTCAGCCAAGGATTCCAGATGGGTGGAACCGCAGGCACTGTTGATGTTAATGCCGTCCGGTTCCATATGGATCATATCGGCATGGAGATTGAAGCGGCTAAAGAGTACAGGCGCCGTAGTGGAGGCAGCGCCGTTGGCGCAGTCCACAAGAATGCGAAGTCCGGAAATATCGTCGCTGACTGTGGCACACAGGTGATCAATATAATCCATCTGCATCTGACGCATACCATGATGCCGTCTGCCGATATCGCCGCGCGTCTTTGCGGCCAGGGGTTTCCCGGAGAGGATCAGCTCCTCCACCCGGTTTTCCACCGCGTCCGGCAGTTTATAGCCGGACTCGTTAAACACCTTGATACCGTTGTGCTCGTAAGGATTGTGGGAAGCCGAGACGACAATGCCGGCGTCCGCCTTTTCCAGTACGGTCAGAAAGGCCACCGCAGGCGTAGGAACCGTGCCGAAGGGTACCACATCTCCGCCCATGGAGCAGATACCAGCCATCAGTGCGGATTCCAGCATGTCAGACGAGATCCGCGTATCTTTACCGATGGTAATAACGGGCCTTCTTCCCTTCTCTTCAAACAGGACTGCTGTGACGGCCTGCCCTACCTGAAAGGCAAGCTCCGCCGTCAGATTTTCTCCCACGACACCGCGGATACCGTCTGTACCGAATAATTTGCCCATACACTTTCTCCTATTATTATATTTCTAATTGTTCCTGCCCCGTATAATCCATGTGCAGGTGTTCATATGCCTTACGTGTAACACAGCGGCCTCTCGGCGTGCGCGTCAAAAAGCCGATCTGCATGAGATAGGGCTCATAGACGTCTTCCAGTGTCACAGATTCCTCTCCGATGGTGGCAGCCAGTGTGTCAAGTCCCACCGGACCGCCGCCGTAGTTTTCAATAATGGCCCGCAGCATCCGTCGATCCACGGGGTCAAGCCCCAGATAGTCGATCTCCAGTGCCAGCAGCGCCTGATCGGCCACTTCCCGGGTAATAACACCATCAGCCCGTACCTGGGCAAAATCCCGGACACGGCGCAAAATGCGGTTGGCAATGCGGGGCGTTCCTCTGGAGCGCCGGGCAATTTCCAATGCACCGTCCGCTTCAATGGGCACATTCAAAATACCGGCGCTACGCGTTACGATCTGCTGCAGCTCCTCCGGTGTGTAAAGCTCCAGCCGCAACGTCACGCCAAAGCGATCCCGCAGCGGGGCAGAGAGTTGCCCGGCCCGTGTGGTGGCGCCGATCAGCGTAAAATGGGGCAGATCCAGTCGAATGGAGTTGGCGGAAGGACCCTTTCCGATAATAATGTCAATGGCATAGTCCTCCATGGCCGGATAGAGAATTTCCTCTACCGCCCGGTTAAGCCGGTGGATTTCATCCACAAAAAGGATGTCATTTTCGCTGAGATTGGTTAAAAGAGCCGCCAAATCCCCCGCTTTTTCGATGGCGGGGCCTGAGGTAATGCGGATGTTGACCCCCATTTCCGCGGCAATAATGCCTGCCAGCGTGGTTTTGCCCAAACCCGGAGGTCCGTGCAAAAGCACATGATCCAATGACTCCGTGCGGCGTTTGGCCGCCTCAATAAAGATGGACAGGTTTTCCTTAGCCTTTGTCTGTCCGATGTATTCGTTCAGCGTATGGGGGCGCAAAGACCCCTCGTTGGTATCCTCGGCAAGCAGCGTGGTGGCTACTACCGGTTCTTCATAAATATCATTTCCGAAATCGATACTCAAATGCTCACTTCCCGTCTTTACTCTCTGATTACAGGCGCTCCGCTATTTCCTCAACACAGGCCAGAAAAGCTTCTTCGCCCCATGTATTGATTTTGAAAAGCAGTGCCTGACTGCCGCCACTGGTGATGGCCGAGAGAAATAGTCGGTCCCCGTCTCCCATCAGCGTCAGATTCAGGCTGACCCGATTCCCGCCGGCGTAGCTGTACCGCTCGTAAACACGGACGGCACAGCGTACAGTGCCTGCGGCATAGTCGCTGCCGTCTTCATAACTGGCGGAAAAACTTCCCTCCAGGATTCCCTTATCCAAAGTGGACAATGCCTCGTCAAAATCGCCGCAAAAGCCGCGCTCATATTTAGCCATTTTGTCTCCTCACTTTATCATGCGCCTGAGCGACTGTCGGACAATCTCCTCCAATGGCTGCGTCATGTCAATGCCTTTCAGCGCCAGAGCAATGTCCTGTCCCGTATAGCCCAGAACACCCAGTGCCGCGGCCGCTTCTCCCGCTTTGTCTCCGGAAAGGGACAGCGGGGGGGCACTGCTGTCGGGGGCAAAGGACTGCTGCTCCCGGGCCAGCTTATCCTTCAGTTCCAGAATGATCCGCTGGGCAATTTTTTTACCAATGCCCGGCGCTGCGGTCAGTGCCTTTTCATCTCCCGTCACAATGGCCAGCGCCAGGTTGGCCGGCGTGGTGGAGGACAAAATAGCCAGCGCCGCCTTGGGTCCCACACCAGAAACGCCAATGAGCATTTTGAAACTGTTCAGCTCGTTTTGAGAGGCAAAGCCAAACAGATCAAACACATCCTCCCGCACATGGAGATAGGTGTACAGCTTGGTCCTCTCCCCTTTTTTCAGCTGGGAAAGGGTATAGTTGGTAGTGGCGCAGCCATATCCCACACCGCCGCAGTCGATCACAGCCAGGTTCGGCTCGATCTCGGTCACCGTTCCGTTCAAATAATAAAACATAATTGCTACTCCTTAAATGGTTTCCTTCACGTTGGGATCCTTTCGCCGAAGCAGCGAGGTGGCGCTTCTGGCATGGCAGATAGCCAAAGCCAGTGCGTCGGCCGCGTCGTCCGGCCTGGGAATGGCCTTGAGTTTCAGCAGACGGCGTGTCATATCCATCACTTGCCGCTTCTCCGCCAGTCCGTAGCCCACCACAGATTGCTTTACCTGCATGGGAGTATACTCATAAATAGGCACACCCATTTTTTCCGCTATATACAAAATAATGCCCCGGCCGTGAGCCACAGCGATACCGGTGGTGATATTCTTGCTGAAAAAAAGCTCCTCCACCGAGATCTCATCCGGCTCAAAACGGCGGATCAGCTCCTCCATATCGTCACCGATTTGCAAAAGGCGTGTAGCCAGCGGCAGTCCGGCTTTTGTGATGATCGCGCCGTACTGCACCATTTTCTGTGTCCCGCCATCGGAATCGATCACACCGAAACCGATCGTAGCAACGCCCGGATCAATTCCCAGAATTCGCATAGACGCTCCTCCACCTAATATTGTTTTTATTGTATCAAATTACCGACGGAAAGGCAACCCAAAACCGCGTGCTGCCCAAGTTCGTCCCCCCATCCCTGCAAAAACATGAAAGAAATGTATATTTTTTTTGCAGCCCGTCAACACTACTTTCGTACCGCAAGTACAGAAGGAGGTGTCCTTATGGACAACAAGAATTACGTGAAGGAAAACAATACCAGCGGAAACAATAATACCAACACCAACGGCAGCAACAACACCAACGGGACCAACAACGAGTCCAACAAAACCAATAAGACCAACAAGTCCGCATCCAACGCAAAGAACACCAAAAACTGCAAGTAAACAGTTTGCAGACCGCAATTCCAATCCAATTGCGGTCTGCCCTTTTTTGTTCACAGTTTGTTTTAAAAGTTCATAATCTGTTTAAATAAACAGCAAATTCTGTTCAAAATTATGTAGTTTAATAAGGATGTAAACAAGAGAAACAGTTTTTTGGTTTTACCGTTTTTCCATTGTTTTATCTCTCTCCCTCCCTTTAAAAAAACAGGGTATGGTTTTACCATACCCTGTTTTTTTGCTTACTTTTTGAGACTGGGGGGATAGGTGCCGTCGTCGTGGAGTTTCTGTAGCTCCGCCGCTACCATGGCTTTGTCCTCATGATAGGTCATACCGAACCACCGGGCAGAGGAGTGCAAAACGGAAACCTTCAAACTGTCGGTAGCCAGGAGATCGCCCACCATAGTGGGGAGCAGACACTCAGCCTTGATGCTCTCCGGTGAGAGTTGCTGCAGGAAGGAGACAAAGTATTTCTCCAGCTCTTCAAAAATGCTGGGCATAAAGCCCCAGAAATTCATTGAAACAACGCAATCGGGAGAAAGCTCTTTTCTCTCTCCGTCAGCAACATCTGCAATGCTGCCATCAGGGAAAAGCTGGATTTTCAGTGTTTCCTTCACGCTTTTCAAAAGTCCGTTTTCTACCTGGCAGACGCCCCGGGAAACCGTGCCGTGCTCACTGACGGTATTGCGCAGCAGATAGCCCACCATGGTGGCCATGCCGGTCTCCGGCAGCTTCTGGAGTTCCTCATAGATGGTACGGTACGCATCCACGCCGTAATAATCGTCGGCGTTGATTACGCAGAAAGGTTCGTGAACCATACCCCGGGCGCACAGCACGGCATGAGCCGTTCCGAAAGGCTTTTGGCGCTGGGGAGGAATTTGGTAAAAAGCGGGAATACTGGAAAAGTCCTGAAAGGCGTAGCAGACCTCAATAGGCTGCCCGTCCGCACCTTTCATAGATTCGATCCGGTCGCCGCATATCTTTTTGACCAGGTCAAGAATCTCAGGTTTAATAATAAACACCACTTTGCTGAAGCCGGCTCGAATGGCATCATAAATAGAATACTCCATTAAGATTTCATTGTCCGGCCCCACGCCGTCGATCTGCTTGTTGCCGCCGTAGCGGGAACCCAGCCCGGCTGCCATTATGACAAGCGCTGCTTTCATGATATCGCTCCTCCTGATAGTCGTCGGCACACATCACCGCGTTTGCCGGAAATAGGGTGGCAAGAGGAATCTTTGCCATATTCAGCAAATCCCCCTTACCTTTTTCCGTCTCCTGCATACAATAACACAGACTCCTTGGAGATTCAACCGTTTTTGCCAAAAATAGATTTTGAGGCCATGCGTTTTTTATAGTTCCCGCCATTATTCGGCCGATTGCATTAAAAATTAACAATTATGTATGGATTTTTGTTAAGCGTTATATTATAATGTTATCTCGATACTTTGAGCGGTCTTGATAAAATCAGAGAACACCGTCTATATTGGTCGGCTGCTATATGGTATACCCTTTACATTTTAAACTGACAAACTGGAGAAAACATATGAAGCGAGAGCAAAAATACACAGCTGTCCCTCAAAATTCAATGGTGGACGGCAACTATGGAAGAGGCGGACAGCGCAGGCTGAAGCGTACAGCTGCCGATTATTTCGGTTCTATCTGTATGATTCTTCTGCTGGGTTGCAGTCTCCTGTTAGACATCCGGCTTTTCACTCTGAATATGCTGCCCATGAAATACTTGCTGCTAGTCATGGTGGCACTTCTCATTCTCAATGCGATCAATGTCATTATACAGCTTCCCACGAGGCGTGTTAAGACGGGCAAAGTGGTCTGCGGCTTTGTTTCCCTGCTGCTTTCCGCCGTTATGATCTACGGCGTTGTGGCCGTGGGGTCTCTTCAGGGTGCCATTAACAAAATAGCGGGCAAATTGCAGCAGACGGAAGTAATTGATGTCGTCATTCTAAAGGATGATAAGGCCGATACCATTGCCGATGCCAAAGGATATACCTTTGGTATTCTATCCAGTGCTGATACGGCAGCGCTGAATGAATTCTCCAATGTGCTCTCCAAGGAAATTGGAGCTGTAAAGACGAAGTCCTTTACATCCATTACAAATCTTGCAGATGCTCTTTATGACGGTGTGGTGGATGCGGTTATTATGAATGACGGCTTCATGGATACGTTGGGTGACATGCCAAACTATTCCACTTTCTCTGCCGATACCCGCGTCCTTTATCAATACAATCTGGTAACCTATGTCTCATCCGGTAATGAAGCCATCAGCGGAAACCTGACAAAGGAACCTTTTTTGGTTTATCTCAGCGGCACGGATGCCCGGTCCTCTGATCTGACAGAGCAGAGCCGCAGCGATGTCAATATTCTGGCGGCTATCAACCCTCAGACGCATCAGGTTCTTCTCATCAACACGCCCCGCGACTACTATATTCCGCTGTCTGTTTCAAACGGGGTAAAAGACAAACTGACCCATGCTGGTCTGTACGGTATCGACTGTTCTATGGGAACTCTCGATATGCTGTACGGCACGGAGCTGCAATACTATGTGCGCGTCAACTTTGCCGGCTTTGAAAACGTGGTGGATGCACTGGGCGGTGTCAATGTCTGGTCGGATTATGATTTTACCACCATCGGAATGAGCGATGGCGATGACGACGATTATTCCAGCTATAAATCCTTCTCCTTTGTGAAGGGATATAATCAGGTAAATGGACAGCAGGCGCTGCGTTTCGTCCGGGAACGCGATGCTTTCAGCGATGGGGATAACCAGCGTGGCAAAAACCAGATGTCCCTGATCCAGGCTATTATCGCAAAGGCCACCTCCCCGGCTATTCTGGCAAAATATCAAAGCGTGCTGAAAGCCGTTTCCACCTCCTTCGCTACCAACATCAGCTATGATGATATTTCCGCTCTGGTGCAGATGCAACTTAAGAACAACGCGGATTGGAACATTACCACCTATGCTGTCACTGGCACGGGAATTTATTCTTCCAATTGTTATTCCATGCCCGGTTGGGATCTGGCCGTTATGCAGGCCGATCAAACCCTCGTCAATAACGCCAAGCTGCTGATTCGTCAGGTCATGAATGGCGAGACGCCTGACACAAGTGTGCTTAGTGACTAAGTGAATATTGTACTGAAGCTCCGCACCCTCCGGGTGTGGAGCTTCTTTTTGTGCCTTCCGCACAGCTATCGTACCCTGACCTCAGTTTTTATTTACACTGGGGTAAATTGGTGCTATAGTAAATAAGTACGGATTTTCCGTATTCCTTGGCAGTTTTTTATGAAGGAGCCTTTTTATGAACACATCCAAGCGGACAGTGGGGCATCTGTTTGCCCTTTTTACCATCCTTGTTTGGGGCAGCTGCTTTGTTGCCACCAAGCAGCTGCTGACGGACTTTACCGCCATTCAAATCATTCCGTTGCGTATGTTTCTTGCCTACGCTGTTTTATGGATTCTCCGTCCCAAGACGCTGAAGCTGAACTGGCGGGATGAGCTGATGTTTGTCCTGATCGGCATCATGGGCGGCAGTTTCTATTTCTTCCTGCAAAATACGGCCCTCACCTATACATATGCGGCCAATGTCAGCATCATCGTGGCCCTTTCCCCCATTCTGACGGTGATTCTGGCGCAGATCTTCAGTCGGCATAACGAGCGGCTCAGCAAATATGTATACTGGGGCTCTCTCGTGGCCATTGCCGGCGTCGTGCTGGTGGTGCTCAACGGCAGCATGGTACTTAAACTCAGCCCCCTGGGCGATTTTTTGGCGCTGGCGGCTGCGCTGGCCTGGGCTGTTTATTCTGTTCTCATTAAAAAATATACAGAGAAATACGATAACTTCCTTGTCACACGCCGTGTCATGCTGTGGGCCGGTGTCACATCCATTCCTCTCATGCTTCTGACGGACGGTATGCCTGATCTGACACCTCTGTTCCATACACCATCGGTTCTTCTCTGCTGGCTGTTCCTTGGTGTTTTCGGCAATGCCGTCTGCTTTGCTCTGTGGAATATTGCTTTCCAGCGTCTGGGAGTGGTGGTTACCAACAATTACTTGTATGCCTCCCCCTTTGTAACGGTAGTCGTTGGCTATTTTGCCCTTCACGAACCGATTTCTCTAATGAGCGTTATTGGTGCGGTTCTCATCACCATCGGTGTTATCTTTGCCTATAAAACAGACAAAACCGCCAGGGCGGCCACTGAGAAGGATTCTACTGGTTTAGATGACATGTAAAGGAATTCTCCCTGTCACATTTGACAGGGAGAATTTTTCAGTTATATTTTCAAATCACATGCCATGGACATAACAGCTGTACCGCCGATCTGTACCACAGGCTGTCCATCATCTATTTTCAGTCTGCTTCGAATTTCAGACGGCCGCTGCATATGCTCTCCCTGTAAAAAGATATTTTCCTCGTTTGGGCGCACCATACCCTGCTGATAGAGGTAGTAGGTCAGCGCTCCGTTGGATGTACCTGTGGCACACTCCTCCGGTATATCATACAAGGGGGCAAAGTTGCTGCAATAAGCGGTGCAGTCTTTCCCTACGCAGAACATATGGACGCCGGTGCACGCAAATTTTTGAGAGATGGCATTGACTGCCTTTTCATTTTGCACGGCTCGCATCAGCGTATCATGGTCGGAAACCGGCATCATAATATCCGCAAGACCCGTGCTGATGATCTTGGGTACAAATCCGACTGGCATGTCGGCGATAGAAAGTCCATAGGCTGCATAGAGGATATCAATGTCCCCGCCTTCCAGTGTCCGAAGCAGCTTCGGCGGTGCCATATCCATCCAAACGGTATCCTCACACACCTCAATTGTCAGTTTACCGGCTTTTGTCAGCGCCGTATGGACACCGTTCTCGATCCACTGCAATTTTCGCAGCAATGCAAAGCTTGCAATGGTTGCATGTCCACACAGTTCCACCTCCCCAGCGGGTGTAAAGTATTTAAGCTCAACATCTCCATTTGTAAAAAGGCGCACAAAAGCGGTCTCCGAATGCTTAAATTCGCAAGCGATATGCCGCATTGTCTCGTCACTTAAATCCCGATCAGGCAGCACCACGCCCGCTTGATTTCCCCCAAATATTTTTGAGGAAAATGCGTCCATCACATAAGCCTTCATGGAAATCATCTCCTTCTGTGCTCTATTATAGTATAGACCCTCTTCGTCTGCAAGAATCTATTTTGACAAATTCATCCAATGGCGTTACAATAATAGAAATTGAATTTGGAGGAAAAAATGCAAAAAAAGATTCCCTTTGCTGCTGCATTGTTGGGTCTTATTTGTACAGCAGCCGTCCTGTTTTTCTGCCTGGTGAAACTGTCTCTTTCCCCGCAGATACCCCTTCTGATCGGCTGCGGCATTGCCGCTGTTGTGGCTCTCCTTTTTCGCTGGCCTTGGGGTACAATCTGCCGCGGAATGGTAGACGGCATCTCCCAGTCCCTGGAGGCCATTTTAATTTTACTGCTTATAGGTACGCTGATGGGTGTCTGGATTATCAGCGGTGTTGTCCCCGCCATGATCTATTATGGGCTGAAGCTGATCTCACCGCGTTTGTTTTTGTCCAGTGCCATGCTTGTGTGCGCCATCATCTCTATGGCTCTTGGCTCCTGGGGTACTGCCGGAACCGTAGGCCTTGCCTTTATCGGTATTGCTCAGGCCATGGGCATTCCTCTGCCCCTGACAGCCGGGGCCATCATCTCCGGCTCCTATGTGGGTGACAAACTCTCCCCCATGGCAGACAGCACCAATTTGGCCTCAGCCGTTGCGGAAATCAACATTTTTGACAATATCCGTAATATTTTTAAAGTGGCCTTTCCCATGCTTGTCATTACGCTGGGCATCTATGCAGTCATTGGCTGGCAGTACGGCAATCAAATGACAGACTCCTCATTGAAACAGATTTCCACCGTTTTGACTTCGTTATCTCAACAGTTTTGTCTGAATATCGGTTCCTTTCTGCCGCTCCTCATTCTGCTTGTCTGCATTGTTTTAAAGATTCCGGCAATTCCAAGTATTTTTATTGGGAGGTTAATTGTAAAATCAAATTGAACACATAAAAAATCCATAGTGATTGGAATTCTGTTAGAATAAAGTTCTCACACAAAACTCTGACAGAAGGAACCAATCACCATGGACAAGAACCATTCTATCACAATTGAGGCAGAACGCAAGCGCGGTCAACATCTGGGTGCGGAGGAGCGCGGAGTGATCCAGCAGCTCAAGAAGCTGGGTTACTCAAACCGTGCCGTAGCCCGTGAAATCAATTGCAGTGCCTCTACCGTGGGCTATGAGCTTGAGCGAGGGACTCCCACCTACTCCGGTCGTGGTCGCAGACCGGGGTACTCTGCCAAACGCGGAGCTGCCGTATACAAAGCCAACCGCAGCCGCTGCTGCCGGCCAAAAACTGTGGCCAGAGATTCAGCGTTCCTACGCTGGGTGGTGGAACAGGTGCGCTCTCATAAGTGGTCGCTTGACGCTTGCGTGGGCTACGCGCGGCGCAACCACCTGTTTCCTACAGAAAAAATTCCCTGTACCAAGACCCTCTACAACCTGCTTTGGAAGGGCGAATTGCCGCTTATGCTGTTCGATCTCCCCGAGGTTCTCGGACGGAGAAAGCGCGGGAAGCCTCGTGTTTCCAAGCGGTTACATGGGAAAACCCTAGATGAGCGAGCGCCCGAAGTGGACGATCGAAACACGTTTGGTCATTGGGAATCGGACACGGTGCTCGGGCGAAAGAAGAAGGGCGAACCGGCCGTGTTTACGATTGTGGAACGTCTGACCGGCTGTTGCCTTGCTATTCGAACCGACGGGAAGACAACCAGCGGTATTGCCAGCGCCATGAAGCGGCTTCACGCACAGTTTGGAGACAAATTTGCTGCAGTGTTCCGCACTATTACCACAGATAACGGCAGCGAATTTGCGACTTTTACGGAGTTCGAGGCATTGGGAACAGAGGTTTATTTCGCCCATCCATACTCCGCTTGGGAACGTCCAGTCAATGAGCGCTCCAATCGAATTTTACGGCGATTTATACCAAAAGGCATATCCATTCAGAATTACACAGACGAAGCGATCCTCATGTTTGCAGACGAGATAAATGCGCTCCCCAGAAAGCGGCTCCACTATCAAACACCGGAGGAACTGTTTGATGCCCAACTCAACCTGATTTACCATTGCTACTAACGTCTGCTTTATTTTATCAGAGTGTTCAATTTATTATTGCAATTTTCAA
>JAAXZS010000117.1 GCA_012719745.1 Clostridiales bacterium
GTGTAATGGGCCCGATCCAGCGCCCGGTATACCTGATCCACATGGGCGCTGTCCCGTGTTTCCAGCACCATGGAGACCACGCAGGAGTTGATCTCGGTCTTTTTGTCCTCCCGGCGGTGATCGATGCTGACGATATTGGCGCCCGTTTTGGCAATCAGCTGCAAAAGAGAGGCCAGTTGGCCGGGCTTGTCAGTGACCTTGGTGGTCATCTTGGTAAGGCGTCCCGCCTTGGTAAGACCCTTTGTAATGACCCGGGAGAGAATGGTCACGTCGATATTGCCACCGGAAACAAGGCACACGGTTTTCTGTTCCGACACGTCCACCAGACCGAACATGGCAGCCGCCACGCTGGTGGCGCCGGCTCCCTCGGCCACGGTTTTTTGTGTTTCCATCAGGGTGAGGATGGCGGAGGAGATCTCGTCTTCCGTGACGGTAACGATTTCGTCCACATACTGGCGGCACAGTTCATAGGTCAGATCGCCAGGACGCTTGACGGCAATGCCGTCGGCAATGGTAGAGACGCCGGACAGCTCAATGAGATGACCCTGCCGGACGGATTCATACATGCTGGGCGCACCGGCGGCCTGCACACCGATGACACGGCAGGAAGGCTTGAGATGCTTCACGGCAAAGGCGATGCCGCTGATAAGGCCGCCGCCTCCGATAGGCACAATGATCTGTTCCACCTCCGGCAGCTGCTCTAAAATCTCCAGGCCGATGGTGGCCTGCCCTGCAATGACCCGCTCGTCGTCAAAGGGGTGGGCAAAGGTGTAGCCGTGTTCTTCGCTGAGGGCAACCGCTTTGTCGTGAGCGTCGTCGTAGCAGCCGTCCACCAGAACCACCTCGGCTCCATAGTTTTTGGTGGCCTCGATCTTGGAAAGGGGAGCGCTGGCAGGCATACAGATGATGGAGCGGACACCGTTTTTTGTGGCGGAATAGGCAATTCCCTGGGCGTGGTTGCCGGCGGAGCAGGCGATAACGCCCTTGGCCTTTTCCTCGTCCGAAAGGGTGCTGACCTTGTAATAGGCCCCCCGGAGCTTAAAGGCACCGGTCATTTGCAAATTTTCAGATTTGATAAAAATGTTTTTTCCAATGGCGGGAGCCGGGGAAAGAGGCGTCAGACGCGCGACGCCCTGAAGAGGCTTCTGGGCATCCTGAATCATTTCCATGGTAAGCATAGAGCGTTCATCTCCCTGTATCAATTTCTGATGGGATAACCAGAGAATACCAGAAAATGGGTACCTCCACAAGAAGCAAAATTACCAAAAATGTCCGTCTGTTACGGACATATTAGACAAAAGCGGTGAAAAATTTGTCGTAATTTTTCATGGTATTGCAATTAAATAAGGGCATACTGTCAGTGGAGGTGGCAAGAATGAAGAAAAAACAGGAAAAATTCCCCATGGACGCCACGCCGGATGTCCACATGTTCCCCGGGGTGCCCCAAAGCTGTTTTGACATTGTGAATCAATACGGCACCTATAACATCCAGCCCACGGTAGATACGGAAAATACCTTCCCGCTGGTGGGGCAGGGGCTGCCTACCCAGTGGAAAAACATGGCTATGGGTAAAAAGGAATTGGAAAAGGAAGAATAAATGCCAGGGCAGCTTTGACTCCAAAAAAAAGAAAGACAACACAAGTGTGTTGTCTTTCTTTTTTTGGAGCGGGCGACGAGGCTCGAACTCGCTACCTCGACCTTGGCAAGGTCGCGCTCTACCAGATGAGCTACGCCCGCGCAACGGAGTTTATTATAAAGGCTTACGTCTTATTTGTCAACCCCGTTTTGTGCATTTTTAAGGAGAATCTCAATAATGCCGGCGGCATCTGTGTCGGGATAGAAATGAACCGCCCAGGGTTCCTCCGTGCCGTGACCGGAGGCGCTCTGTACCTTGGCCACAGCGGTACGCACCGAGTCCTGCTCCCCGCTGAAATAGGCCACGCGCACCACCAGCTCCGACGCGCCGCTGCCAGCCGCGGCGGTGAGCAGGTCGGAAATGGCGCTGGCGGTAGTGGTATTGACAATGCCGCCCACCTGCGCCTTGGTGCGGCGGTAGCTGAGGGTCAGCTGAATCTCATAGTAGTTATGAGTGCCCTCTTTCACCGTATAGGTGATATAATCCACCGCATAGGCTCCCAGAGGTGTCTCCACCTGCACCTCCCTGCAGGCTCGCTGAGCCGCGTCAGCGGCGTCGGATTCCTGGGTGTAGTTATAGAGCCAGACCGTGCCCTTTACGGCGTGATTGCCCACCAGAATCAGCACATCATTGACCAGATCCTGGTAGGTTTCCGCCCGCAGGACGGATTTATCCGCTTTTTCATAGTAGGCGGCGCTGTGGGGGGAGGTGTCGCTGTACTCCCGGTTCAAAAATGACCCGCAGCCGGTGAGACACAGGGCGCAGACCGCCAAAAGCGCCAGCAGCCGTTTTTTCATAGGGCAGACCCCTTTCTTTACAGAAGCTCCAGTTGCTTGTCGTCGCTGTCCTCTTCCCGCAAAAGCGCACCGGCGGCCGGAACGCTCCGCACCCGGTAGCGGCTTTGATTGGTAATGCCGGTATCCTCTATATGAGCCACGCGCTCCAGATGATACTTGGGTTTGAGGGTCATGACGGCCACGCCCTGGGTGGAACGGGTGGCCTTGGGGGAAAGAAGAGAGGTGCTGAAGATCAGCGCCCGGGGCTCGCCGGAATAGACCGCCAGCTCCCGCTCCTCGGTGAGATATTCAATATGCACCACGGGGCTCTTGTCGGAGTAGGCGCCAGTGAGCTTGCGGCGGTTGGAAGCCGTGGCATAGGCCGAAAGCTCCACCCGGGCGGCCTTGCCGTTTTCAAAGAAGAACAGCAGAGCACCGCTGTAATCTCCCGGCAGGCACATCCAGATCACATTTTCGTCCTCGTCCATGCCCAGCTTGGCCGGAAGATACTCACCCAGCACAGAGGCCTTGGTGTCGGCAAACTCCGAAAAGCGGGTCTTATAGACCTGACATTTGTCGGTAAAGAACATGACCTCGGCGGCATTGGTGGTTTCCGTGGTCTGGAAGAGGCTGTCCTCCTCCTTATATTTCTGATCACTGCTCATCCGCAGGGACTGAGGGGTAATCTTTTTGAAATAGCCGTGGCGGGAGAGAAACACCGTGACGGGATAGTCCTCCGTCTCGTCCTCCGGCACATATTCCTCCACCTCGTGCTCATAGAGAATCTCCGTGCGGCGGGAAACAGCGTACTTCTTCTTCACGTCGGTGAGCTCGTCAATGATAATCTTGCGGATGCGCTGGGGCTTTTCCAGTATGTCCGCCAGATCCTCAATCTCTCCTTGCAAAGCGTCGGTTTCCGCCACACGCTTGAGAATATATTCCTTATTGATGTTCCGCAGCTTGATCTCCGCCACATACTCCGCCTGAAGCTGATCGATACCGAAGCCGATCATCAGATTGGGAATGACCTCGGCTTCCTCCTCCGTCTCCCGGATGATGGCGATGGCCTTGTCAATGTCCAGCAGAATCCGCTTGAGGCCCTTGAGCAGATGCAGCTTTTCCTGCTTTTTGTTCATGACAAAGTATACCCGGCGGCGGACGGATTCCTTGCGCCAGGAAATCCACTCGTCCAAGACCTCACTCACGCCCATAACCCGGGGGGTGCCGGCAATGAGAATGTTGAAGTTGCAGCTGACGGTGTCCTGAAGGGGCGTCATTTTGAAAAGCTTGATCATCAGCTTGTCCGGGTCCACGCCCCGCTTCAGATCAATGGCCAACTTCAGACCCGACAGGTCCGTCTCGTCCCGCATGTCGGAGATTTCCTTGACCTTGCCTGCCTTCACCAGCTCCGCCACCTTATCAAGAATGACTTCAATGGAGGTGGAGTAGGGTATCTCATAGACCTCAATGAGGTTTTCCGACTTGACATAGCGGTATTTGGCCCGGACACGGATGCCGCCACGACCGGTGCGATAAATCTCCCGCATGTCGTCCGGGTCGTAGATCAACTGACCGCCGGTGGTAAAATCGGGAGCCAGAAGAGTAGAGGCAATGTCATGGTCGGGATTTTTCAGAAGGGCCACGGTGGTGTCGCACACCTCGCCCAGATTAAAACCGCAGATCTGGCTGGCCATACCCACGGCAATGCCCTGATTGGAGGACACCAGTACATTGGGGAAGGTGGTGGGCAGAAGAGCCGGCTCTTTCATGGTGTTGTCGTAGTTGTCCACAAAGTCCACGGCATCCCAGTCCAGGTCACGGAAAATCTCCGCGCAGATGGGGGCGAGCTTTGCCTCGGTATACCGGGAGGCGGCATAGGCCATGTCCCGGGAATAGACCTTACCGAAGTTACCCTTGGAGTCCACAAAGGGGTGGAGCAGCGCATCATACCCCCTGGACAGACGCACCATGGTTTCATAAATAGCGGCGTCGCCGTGGGGATTCAATTTCATGGTCTGACCCACAATATTGGCCGACTTGGTGCGCCCGCCGGTGAGAAGACCCATCTTATACATGGTATAGAGGAGCTTGCGGTGGGAGGGCTTGAAGCCGTCAATCTCCGGAATGGCCCGGGAGACAATGACGCTCATGGCATAGGGCATGTAGTTTGTGTCCAGCGTCTCCGTGATGGGCATTTCCACCACCGCACCGTGAAGACCCTTTACATGGGGGTCGGCAACATGCTTACCTGTTTCTTCCGTTTTATTTTTCTTTGGCATGGTTACTTTCCCTCATCTCAGGACACGTCGATCATGTCCATGTATTTAAAGCCGTTTTCACTGATATAGTCCTTACGACCGGAGAGGTTGTCCCCCAAAAGCAGATCGAAAACCTGGGAGGTGGCCTCGGCGTCCTCCGGCATCACCTTTACAAGGCGGCGGGTCTCCGGGTTCATGGTGGTCATCCACATCATCTCCGGGTCATTTTCGCCCAGTCCCTTGGAACGTTGGACGGAGGTTTTCTTCCCCTCCAGTTCCTTCAAAATGGCGGCCTTTTCCTTTTCGGAATAGGCGAACCAGGTGCTATCCTTGCAGGCAATTTCAAAAAGGGGCGTTTCCGCGATATAGACATACCCCTCCTGAATGAGGGTGGGGCAGAGACGATAGATCATGGTAAGGATCAGCGTGCGAATCTGGAAGCCGTCTACATCGCCATCGGTACAGATAATGACCTTGTTCCAGCGGAGATTATTCAGATCAAAGCGGTTGAGATCCTTGTTGGCCTTGGCCTGAACCTCCACGCCGCAGCCTAAGACCTTGATGAGATCGGTGATAATCTCGCTTTTAAAGATCCGGGGGAAATCCGCCTTCAGACAGTTGAGGATCTTGCCCCGGACGGGCATCAGACCCTGAAATTCCGCATCCCGGGACTGTTTGCAGGCGCCCAGAGCCGAATCACCCTCCACAATGTAGATCTCCCGGCGGCTGACATCCTTGGTGCGGCAGTCCACAAACTTCTGTACCCGGTTGGCGATGTCGATCTTCTCTGTCAGCTTTTTCTTGATGTTCAGGCGCTGCTTTTCCGCCGTTTCCCGGCTGCGTTTGTTGATGAGCACCTGCTCGGCAATCTTCTCGGCGTCGGTGTGGTTTTCAATAAAATAGATCTCCAGCTTTTCCCGCAGAAAGTCCGTCATAGCCTCCTGCACGAACTTGTTGGTGATGGACTTTTTAGTCTGGTTTTCATAAGAGGTCTGGGTGGAGAAGTTGTTGCTTACCAGCACCAGACAGTCCTGAATATCGGGAAAGGTAATCTTGGACTCCTTGGCCTGATACTTGTTATTCTTTTTTAAATAGTCGTCAATGGCGGAAATAAAGGCGCTTTTGGTGGCTTTTTCCGGGCTGCCGCCGTGTTCCAGATAGCTGGAGTTGTGGTAGTGCTCGATCAGGCTGACCCGGTTGGAAAAGCAGAAGGCTACCGACAGCTTCACTTTGTATTCGGGCTTGTCCGCCCGGTCACGGCCCCGGCGCTCTGTGGAATAGCACACCGGCGGGGTAAGAGCGTCCTCCCCGGCCAATTCTGCGATATAGTCCTGAATGCCGTTGGGATAGACAAAGTCCTCACTGGGAAGGGCGGCGCCCGCCTGATCGCGGAAACGGAAGGTAATGCCCGCGTTGACCACGGCCTGCCGCTTGAGAATGTCCCGATAATAGTCGGCGGGAATGTCAATGTCTGTGAAAACATCCAGATCGGGCAGCCACCGGGTACGGGTGCCGGTGCGTTTTTTATTGCCGGACTGCTCCTTTTTTTGCAGCTCGCCCACGATCTCGCCCCGCTCAAAACGGAGGGTATATTCCATGCCGTCCCGCCAGACGGTGATGTCCATGTAGCGGGAGGCGTACTGGGTGGCGCAGGCACCTAAGCCGTTGAGACCCAGAGAATATTCGTAGTTGTCGCCCTCCGTGTTATTGTACTTACCGCCGGCATACAGCTCGCAGAATACCAGCTCCCAGTTGAAGCGGCCTTCCTTCTCATTCCAGTCCACGGGGCAGCCACGGCCCGCATCCTCCACCTCGATGGAGTGGTCGGCGTAGCGGGTGACGGTGATGACATTGCCGTGTCCCTCCCGTGCTTCGTCAATGGAGTTGGAGAGGATCTCAAACACCGCATGCTCGCAGCCGTCCAGACCGTCGGAGCCAAAAATAACGCCCGGCCGTTTGCGGACACGGTCCGCGCCCTTCAGAGCGGAAATGCTGTTGTTGCCATAGCTTTTTTTCGTTTTCGCCATGTGCGCCTCCTGTGGATAATGATTTACGCATAAGTATTTACATTTTAGCGCATTTCTTGCCCCTTGGCAAGTGCGCCCGGCGGGTATAAAGGAAAAATCACAGTAAGTGGGCAAAAAAACAAAGCCCTGCTTCTGCAAGCAAGGCTTTTCCCTGATTCCTGTTAAAGTGCCGTATCCTCTGTCCTTTTGCCTGAAAGTTTCCTCCCGAAAAAGGGAGTTGCTTCTTCGGCGGTGCGGCGGGCGCACTCTCTCCAGAGGGCTGTCCGCAGGCGGTCACGACCTGAAAGCTTCGGGGGCGTTTGGCGGGCGTCCCCTTTCTTCTTCGGCTTTCCCTGTTCAAAGGGAAATTCTCCCGTCTGCTTCAACCAGCGTGGATTTTTCTCAGGCGTTCTTGTTCATGAAACCGATGCACACGGCATACACCACGATGCTGACCAGCACCACTACGCTCCATGTCATCTGCGCTTGTCCCCCGGAGGAGAGGCACATCAGCGCTGTGGCAATACAGCCGAGTATCAGCATGGCTCCCACCAACAAAATGAGACCTGTTCTCTTGCTCGCTTTCATAGAAAATTCCCCTTTCTTTTATTTGGTAAACACAGCGTAACATAAAAGAAATGCTTTGTAAAATTGATTATTACAGGGATAAATATAAGATATATCTATATTATAACCGCCAGAGGAAACAAAACGGAAGCGCCCGCGGCCGCAGGCACTTCCGTTAAATATTTTGATGGTATAAAGAAAACCGGAGGATCAGCCCCACATGGCGGAGAGCATGGGGATAATCTGCTTTTTCCGGGACATGACACGGGGCAGAAAGACGGTATGATCCTTGGCGTCCACGGTGAAGGCCTGGCTGATGGTGTCCTCGTCGCCTACGAAGAGCAGCTGCGTGCCCTCCAGCAGAACATCCGTCAGCATGAGGAGAATCATATCATAGTGGTTGTCCTCCTTCTTCTTTTCCATCAGGGCCAGGAATTCGGCCTTTCGATCCATCATGTGGGGGGAATCCACACAGGTGATCTGGCTGACGCCGATGAAATGCTCGGCGATATGGAATTCCTTATAATCGGTGTGGAAAAGATCCTCCACCGACTTGTCCGCCGTGGAGACGGAGAAGATGGCTTTGCCCAGCTCGTCCAACGACAGATTGGCAATGCGGGCCAGACGCTGAGCCATGGCTATGTCCCGCTTGGTGCAGGTGGGGGACTTGAACATGACGGTATCCGCCAGAATGGCGGCGGCCATAAGACCTGCCAGCTTGGGGGAAGGCATAAGACCTCGCTCCTGATACATGCCGGTGACAATGGTGGTGGTGCTGCCCACCGGCTCGTTGCGGAAATAAATGGGCTGACTGGTCTGGATATCGGCCAGACGGTGGTGGTCAATGATACCCACGATCTCGGCCTGGGTAAGACCCGGCACGGACTGGGCGGCCTCGTTATGGTCCATCAGCACCACGCGCTTGCGCCGGGGACGCAACAGATGGAACCGGGAGAGCGTGCCCACCACTTTCTCCTCCCCATCCAAAATGGGGTAGCAACGATAGCGGCTCTTCAAAACCACCTCGCGCACATCGTCAATGTAATCGTCCAGATGAAAGCAGACCAGCTTCTGATTGTGGCAGACGCGGGAAATGGGCACCGCCTGATAGAGAAGACGGGAGGTGCGGCAGGCGTCAAAGGGGGTGGAGATGAGGTAGGTATCTCCCGCCGCCTCCAGCCACTCGGGCTGGGCCTCTGTCTGGCAGAGAATAATGCAGCGCACGCCGGCGGTAAGGGCCTGCTGGATCATATCCGGCTGATTGCCGCAGATCAATATGGTGTCGGCACCGGCGGAAACCAGAGAGTCATAGCTCTGAGGCAGGGCAATGACCACGGTGCCGGAGACACTGTCCATACGGTTGTTGTCCTCGTTGAGAATCTTCCCCTCCAGCACACCCAAAAGGTTAAAAAGGGGGACGCCGTCCACTCGCGTGTCGTACACGGTCTGCATATCATAGGAGGCAATGTCACCGGCGGAGAGCATCCCGTACAGGCTGCCGTCCTCGTTGACCACGGGGATGGAGTTAATCTTCCCGTCACTGAGGGCATGCCAGGCGCAGTCCATGGTGACGGCGGGGTTTAAAATAGGGGGCGTATCGTAGTCCAGATCCTGCACCTGGGTGCGCATGGTTTTCAGCAGAGGGGGCGGCTCAAAACCAAAATGATCCAGCACCAGCTGCGTTTCGTCACTGATATGCCCCAGCCGGGCCGCTTCGTACTCCCGCTTGCCAAGGGAGTTTTGCATCGCCGCAAAGGCCATCGCCGACACAATGGAGTCGGTGTCCGGGTTGCGGTGACCCGTTACATAGATCTCATTCATACAGCATTTTCCTCTTCCCCGGCCGCAAGGCGGTCGGTTTCTTTTTTGTTCCTCTCTATTATGCGGGTTTTCGGCCTTTTTGTCAATTCCCGCGGCCGGGGACGCATGGTAAAAAATCCCACAAAAAAGGCGGGCCGCTCCCAAGAGCCGCTCGCCTTTTTCACTAAATTGCTGGTTTTTTCTTTGGCAATAGAAGAAAAAGAGAGATGGCCGTTACTTTTCCTTCTTAATCTCACAGTAACCGCAGTCCTCACAGTTGGGAAACAGGCTGTGGTCGTAGGCAATGTTGTTTTTATCGTAGTAGTCCTTCAGGGCTGATTTTACAGCCTCTTCTGCCAATACGGAGCAGTGGAGCTTGTAGGCGGGCAGACCGTCCAGCGCTTCCACCACTGCTTTGTTGGTCAGTTCCAGTGCCTGGGAGACGGGCTTGCCCTTGATCATCTCCGTGGCCATGGAGGAGGAGGCGATGGCGCTGCCGCAGCCAAAGGTGTTGAACTTTACGTCTGTGATTACATCATTGTCAATTTTCAGATAGATCTTCATGATGTCGCCGCATTTGGCGTTGCCCACTTGGCCGACGCCGTCGGCATTTTCGATCTCGCCCACATTGCGGGGGTGAGTGAAGTGATCCATCACTTTTTCACTATATAGTGCCATTTTAAAAGCCTCTCTTTCTTACAGCATAAATTTCTTTTTACCGGAGGTGAGATCCTTCCACACGGGGGACATGCTCCGCAGGTAGTCCACCACCTTGGGGATCTCCTGGAGCATATAGTCGACCTCCGCTTCCGTATTCCACTCGCAAAGACTCAGGCGCAGGGAGCCGTGTGCCACCTCGTGGGGCCGTCCGATGGCCAAGAGCACATGACTGGGCTCCAGTGAGCCGGAGGTGCAGGCAGAGCCGGAGGAGGCGCAGATGCCCTTCTGATCCAGCAGCAGCAACAGCGATTCGCCCTCAATGCCCTCAAAGCAGAAGTTGATGTTGCCGGGCAGCCGGTTGGCCCGATCGCCGTTAAGGGCGCCGTGAGGTATCTTCTCCAGACCCGCAATCAGCTTGTCCCGCAGCGCAGTCATATGGGCGGCGTTTTCTGTCATATGGGTGCAGGCCTCATGCAGCGCCGCGGCCATGCCTACAATGCCGGGAATATTTTCCGTTCCGGCCCGCTTGCCACGCTCCTGGGCACCGCCTTCAATAATGTTGCTCAGCGCAATGCCCCGCCGGGCGTACAGCACGCCCACGCCCTTGGGACCGTGAAACTTATGGGCGGAGAGGGAGAGCATGTCTATCTCCTGCTCCTTGACATTAATGGGCAGATGGCCGGCTGCCTGTACGGCGTCGGTGTGAAACAGGACGCCCTTTTCATGGCAGACCCGGCTGATGGCCTCGATGGGCTGAATGCTGCCGATTTCGTTATTGGCAAACATAATGGTCACCAGGCAGGTGTCCGGCCGGATGGCGGCCGCCACCTCTTCTGCGGTGACGATGCCGTTTTCATGGACGGGAAGCAGCGTCACCTCAAAGCCCTGGGATTCCATTTTTTTCAGGGTATGCAGCACCGCGTGATGCTCAAAGGCGGTGGAGATAATGTGCTTTTTGCCCTTCTTCGCTCCCAGATTGCCGGCGGAGACAATGGCCTGGTTGTCCGCCTCGCTGCCGCCGGAGGTAAAGGTAATCTCCCGGGGATCGGCGCCTAAGGCCGCCGCCACCGACTCTCGCGCCTTTTGCAGCGCCTCCGCTGCGGCCTGCCCCACGGAGTGAAGGCTGGAGGGGTTGCCGAAATAGGTCTCCATATAGGGGAGCATGGCCTCAATGGCTGTGCGGCTCATCTTGGTGGTGGCCGCGTTATCTGCATAAATCTGCATACTGTAAAACTCCTTTCAAAAAAGGCTTTAAATTCCTACTATTTTAGTGGGCAATATGAAGATACCACAAATTACCTATTAAGTCAATAGGTAATTGAAAAAAATATTTCCCCGCCGAAAAAAGCGGGGAAAGAGGGTTACTTTTCAATTTGTGTTGACGCATCCAAAGGCTTTGCCAGATCGGCCAGCGTGTACTGGTCCAGATAATCGTCGATGACGCGGTCAAGACCCTCCCACAGCGGCAGCGTGCGGCACTGGGAGGCCCGGATGCAGGGCTCGTCACTGTCCAGACACGAGACGGGGGAGAGACTGCCCTCAGCCAGACGCAGTATGCTGCCGGCGGAATAAGTCTGGGCCGGGCGGGAGAGACGGTAGCCACCGCCCTTGCCGCGGACGGCATCCACATAGGAGGCCTTGCTAAGCACGGCAATAATGCTCTCTAAGTATTTTTCGGAAATCTCCTGCCGCGCGGCAATATCCTTCAGCGGAACCCGGTCCTCGCCGGGGTGTTCGGCCAGATCAATCATGACACGCAGGGCGTACCGGCCCTTGGTGGATATTCTCATATGCAGCCCTCCTTTTTTTATACTATACGCTATAAATCCCTACCTGACAAGTGGGAAAAATGGGGCCAAAGCCCAAAAAAATAGAAGGACAGATGGGGAAACAGGTATTTTTGCGGCAAATGGTGTGTTTACATAATGGTGTGGATAAGTCTGTGGATAATGTGCAAAACTCACTGATCACAAGGAAAAATACAAGTTACAAATTTGTTATTTTTCCGTGGGAAATAAAAACCTTTGTCTCAATCAGTGCCTTTTTGTGAAAGGGAGGAGAAAGGGGTATTTACCAATTTGGCGGAAAAGTGCTATACTATACTATATTTTTACGGTTTGGCCGCTGGTTCCCTTTCGGACGCGTTCGGCGCTGCGGAAATTGAGTAAATACCGGAGGGCAATGGGTGCATGAAAAAATGTATTGTTATTTCAGACTCCTTTAAAGGTACACTGACAAGCCGGGAGATCTGCTCTATTGCGCGGGAAAGCACCGTGTCCATCTTTCCGGCGTGTCAGGTGCTGACCATACCGGTGGCTGACGGCGGCGAGGGAACGGTGGCCTGCTACGAGGAGGCCTGCGGCGGCAGACGGATAAAGTGCCGGGTCAGCGGTCCGCTGGGAGAGACGGTGGATGCTGCTTATCTGCAACTGGAGGACGGCAGCGCCGTCATTGAAATGGCGTCGGCCGCAGGACTGCCCCTGATCGGGGAGAAAAAGGACCCTTGCCGTGCCACCACCTACGGCGTGGGGGAGGAGATTCTCGCAGCCATAGAGAGCGGCTGCCGGAAGATTATTTTGGGTCTGGGCGGCAGTGCCACCAACGATGGCGGCTGCGGCTGCGCCGCGGCTCTCGGCGTCCGGTTCCTTAACGCAGAGGGCTGCGCCTTTGTTCCCACCGGCGCGACGCTGGATCAGATTGTGACCATCGACGTTAGCGGTGCGGAAAAAACACTTGACGGTGTTTCCGTCGTCGCTATGTGCGATATTGACAATCCCCTTTACGGGCCGGAGGGCGCCGCCTGTATGTTTGCGCCGCAAAAAGGAGCGGATGCGGATACGGTGGCTTTTCTGGACGGGCAGCTCCGCCGGCTGGATCAGGCCATACAGAGGAACCTGCATAGGGAGACGGCACAGATGCCGGGCGCCGGCGCGGCGGGCGGCTTCGGCGCGGGGGCGGTCGCTTTTCTCGGCGCCCATTTGCGCTCCGGCATTGAGACCATATTGGACACCGTGGGATTCGATGAGCTGCTGCGGGACTGTGATGTGGTGTTTACAGGAGAAGGATGCATTGACGAGCAGAGCGTACACGGCAAGGCTGTCAGCGGTATTGCCGGGCGCGCGAGAGCGCGGCACGTTCCGGTGGTGGCGGTGGCCGGGGGCATTACGGCGGAAGCGGAGAGGCGCTGTGCCGAGGAAAATACCGGTATCAGTGCGTTATTTTCTACCATCCGTCTGCCGGGAACCATGCAGGATATTGTGCCCCACAGCGCCGCGTTTTACAGGGCGGCCTTTGACAACATTCTGCGCCTGATTGCCGTGGCGGAGCGGTTTAAATGAGCCTGGCGGAGAAAAAAACGAAAATTTTTTATACGAAAAAGGTACAAGGCTGGATTTTTGCAAAAATCCGGCCTTGTACCTTTTCAATAGCTGCTACTGAAAAATATTATTGAGGAGATAGGAAGCGTGTTTAAAATTTCTCTGCCCGCTGAATGAGGCGGCTTACGCGCCAGGAAAGGCGCCGGCGCAGACGGGCCGGCCGGTTCATCAGCCACGCCATCACAAAGGTCATGACGAACAGAATGGCACCCGTCAGCAGACGCTGGGTCAAATCGTAATTTTTGGTAATCAGCATACCAAAGACGAAAAAGAGAAAGGGGCCTATATAGGCGATGCGGGCAATACGGTCGTTCCGGGGCTGGGCGGAAGTCAGTTCCACCACGTCATTCCGCCGGGGTTTTTTATAATCGACCTCAGCGACCTCACGTCGCGAACTGGGTTGGCCATTCTCCCATGGAGCTACCTCAACATAACCGCTGGTAAACACATCGGTAACAGTCGCTCGCACAGACATAACAGAATACTCCTTTCAAAAAAGCGCCGGGGGAGGAAGAGAGAGTGAAGGATCCTCCCCCGGCGTGCTGGAAACGCAAGGAAACAATTAGATAAACATGGGGATAAAGTACAGACCGAGGCAGACAATGACCAGCCAGAACACACAAATGAAGGCCATGAAGCCCCAGACATCCTTCAGCTTCATGCCCACGACGGACAGAGCGGGGATGACATACAGCGGCTGCAGCAGGTTGGTGCACTCATCACCATAGACAAAGGCGTTGAGGCAGTTGACCAGGTTGGCGCCGGGAATGCTCTTGGCGGCTGCCACGATCAGCGGACCCTGTACGGTGAACTGGCCGCCCTGAGAGGGGATGAACAGGTTGACAAGGCACGCGGACAGGAAGGAGAAGACGGGAAGCGTCTGAGCGGTGGCCACGGAAACCATGGCGTTGATGAGAACGGTACCCAGACCGTTTTCCACATACATCATGCCCATAATGGCGCCGTAGAAGGGGAACTGCAGCATGACATCGGTGGCCAGATGCATACTGGCGGCGTGCGCGGAGATCCATGCCCGGGGCTGGGGAAACAGGAAGCAGTTGATGCCCACAAACATGAAGATGACCAGGTTCATATTAAGAGCCTTCAGGAAGCCCTGAGTGACGATGGCATAGATGATGTACACAAAAATGAACAGGCCCACGATCCACATGATGGGTTTGCAGGCATTCATCTTGTCGGCAAAGGTTTCGGGCTTCTCAGTGATCTTGAAAGAATCGGGAACAGCTTCGGCCTGGGTGGCAATGTCGCCCAGCTCCACCAGCTCGCCCTCACCGGGACGGGTGAAGAGCACCAGCAGAATGAAGCAGACAGCCAGCACACAGAAAAGAACAATGTTCATGGGATTGTAGCAGGTATCGGCCACGCTCATGCTCTGGCCAACGATCTTGGCATAGTTGCTGCCCTCAATGGCCAGATTGGAGTACAGGGTGGCGGAGGGCCCGAGGCACTGACCCAGGATCATGCAGGAGTAGCCGCCGGCTACCATCATGGGGAAGTGCAGACCCTTGATGCGCTTGGCCAGATGCATGGCCAGAATGGGGGTGACGATGGTGCAGAAAGCCCAGTTCAGCATGGAAGTCACATAGCCGAAGAGCATCAGCACGATAAGAGCCGCCGTGCGGGTGTTGACCAGCTTGGCAATGCCGTTAAGCAGCTTGGCAACCTGGGGACTGCGGGCGCAGGTGGCACAGACAATGACCATCAGGCCCATCTGGAAAGCCAGAACGAACTGGCTGCTCAGACCGCCCCACCATGCTGTCAAAAGCTCAACAGGCCCTTTGCCGATGAACAGGGACAGCACGAACACCAGGAGCATCAGTATAACGCAGAACACAAAAGAATCGGGAATGATTTTCTCAGCAGCGAAGTTAAACTTCTTGCTGATACGCCACAGAAGAGTTCCTCTGTCGGCAGTTTGTTTTTTTGTCATGGTTGGTTTCTCTTCCTCTCTTATTGATTTATTTATTTCCGGACGTCCTTGCTTCGTCCTTGAAAACAGAGGGGGATTACTTGCCGTACAGCATACGGATCAGATATTCGTTGAGATCGGCGTTACACTTGTCGATCAGCTCGGGCGTCCATTTCTTAAAGCCCTCGCCGCTCTTAAAGCCCAGCTTACCCTCATCCAGCATCTTTTTCAGCAGGGGAGAGGGTTCGTGGCTGTCCTCCAGATGGGGCAGAACATAGGAATGGATGTTCCAGGTCAGCTGGGTGCCCACCATGTCGGAGTTCTCCAGAGCGGAGAGCTGGGGCAGACGGAGACCGAAGGAATTCTTGATGGCGATGTCCACCGTGTCGGCATCGGCGATGCCGTTTTCCACAATGGAGATGGCCTCACGCCACAGAGCGTGCTGCAGACGGTTGGCGATGAAGCCGGGCACATCCTTCTTGCAAAGAACCGCCTTTTTGCCGCAGCTTGTCAGCGCTTCGATGACCTTCTCGGCCACGCCGTCGGCGGTGGCATCGGTCTTGACGACCTCCACCAGCGGGATCAAATGACCGGGATTCCAGAAGTGGGTGCCCACAAAACGCTCCCGATGCTTCAGCTCGGAAGAAATCTCGCTGGGGCTCATCACGGAGGAATTGGTGCAGAACAGACAGTCGGGACGGCAGCGGGCCTCCAGCTTGGCAAAGGTCTCGTGCTTGATCTTCATATCCTCAAACACGGCCTCAATGACCAGGTCGGCACGGCTGACCAGCTCGCTGTCAATGTCGGTGGTGAAGGAGATGCGGCTGAGGCACTCCTCCAGGAAATCCTCGGTGATAACGCCCTTTTCCACCAGCTGCTTGGTGCTGGTGCGAATGCCGGCATGAACGTCGGTTTCAAAAAGGTCATAGACGCCCACCCGGAAATTGGGGTTGGTGGACATGACATAGGCAATGTTCTTGCCCATGAGCCCCGCGCCGCAGACCAGAATATATTTGATGTCTTTCATTGTAAAAGTGCCTCCTCAGTTGGCAGTGTCTTCATAATTGTTGGCGTCGGCGGGATAGGTTTTGCCGCTCTCTCCCACCAGCTCGCCCTCGGCGTGGCAGCACGGGCATCGACCGAACTCCGGCTCGGTGATGGTGTCTGCCCCCGATTTGAACCGTTTCCCGCAGATCGGGCAACGGTAAAAAAGCCAGTAAACGCCCCAGCTCATATTACTTGTTCAGACCCAGAATCTCTCGTGCTTCGGCGGGAGTGGCGGGCTCGTTGCCGTACTCGCGAATCACGCGTGCGGCACGCTCAACGAACTGAACGTTGCTTGCGGCCAGCTGGCCTTTGGCATACATCACGTTGTCCTCCATACCCACGCGGATATGACCGCCCAGCGCCACGGCACCGTAGAGCACCTCCATGGCGGAGTGACCCACGCCGAAGCAGCTCCACGTGGAACCGGGGCACAGGTTTTCCATGGTTTCCTTCATGAAGAGCAGGTTCTTCAGAGAGCCGGGAATGCCATTGGCGCAGCCCATGCAGAACTGGAAGTGCAGAGGAGCCTTCAGTACGCCTTTTTTCAGATAGTAGGCGGCATTGGCAATCATACCGGGATCAAAGGCCTCAATTTCGGGCTTCACGCCCCACGCCTGCATGTTCTGACCCAGCTCCTCCAGGAACTTGGGGTGGTTAATGAACAGGCTGGAATGCAGCCAGTTCATGCTGCCACAGTCGAAGGAGCCCATTTCGGGACGCAGCTCTTTCAGGTGTGCCTGGCGGGTCTCATCCGTGGCATTCAGATCACCGGAGGTGGTCATGTTCAGGATGATGTCGCAATCGGGATGGTTTTTGCGCAGCAGCTCCGCCGTTTCGCGGAACTTGTCGGCGCTCATAGTGCCGTTGCCCGCGTCGTCACGCATGTGCAGATGCGCCATGGCGGCGCCAGCCTTCCAGCAGGCATATACGTCTTCGGAAATTTCGGCAGGGGTCATAGGAACGTTGGGATTGTCCTTCTTCTTGGGCCACGCACCGGTGGTGGCGACCGTAATAATGGTTTTCTTGGCCATAACAAAACACCTCGCGAAAAAAAGTTGGGAAGTAATCTCACTGTTTATTTACATACAAATTCCGTGCCAAATGGCCCCGAAAAGCAAAAAAACATTTAACATGCTGTCGGGATAAGGAATTCGCTGATTTTTTAACAATCATGAAATACAAAAAATGGGGGCTATGTGTTGAAGTATTTCAACGCATAACCCTCGATTTTTACAAATTGAAAGTAATCAGCAGAAGGGGCATGACTAAAACTTGCTGTGTTTTCAACAAATTATAACAAAAAAGAATATTGTTGAAAAATATCACCTATATGTTGAATAATTTCACCGGGCAGGCAACCCTTTTTGGCTGTGTACCGCTTTTTCATAGCTTTGACACTTTTTAGCCAGCGTGGAATGATCTACGCCCAGTACCTTGGCAGCCTTGCGGAGAGAGCCTTCCCGGGCCAGTGTTTCCAAAATAATCTCTTTTTCGTAGGCACCGACGCGGGCACGCAGATTCAGCGTGTCAGTTTCGGGCGTCACGGCCTCCACAGTGGGATAAAGGGCGAGGGATACATCCCGCCGGGTAATAGCGCCGCTCATATTGGTGACCACCAGCCGTTCCAACAGGTTTTCCAGTTCCCGGATATTGCCGGGCCAGTCGTAGTCCGTCAGCACCTGCATGGCGTCGCCGGTAATGACGGCAGCTTTCCCGTATTTTTCCCCGAAGCGCCGGCAAAACTCACCAGCCAGGGCGGGGATGTCCTCCCGCCGCTCCCGCAGAGGGCGCATCATCACCGGCACCACGTTCAGCCGGTAATAGAGATCCTCCCGGAAGGTGCCCCGGCGCACCTCCTCCAACAAATCCTTGTTGGTGGAGGCAATGACCCGAATATTCAGCTTGGTGGGTTTTGTACCGCCGATACGCAACAGCTCCCGTTCCTGCAACACACGCAGCAGCTTAGGCTGGAGAGTCAGGGGCAGATCACCGATTTCGTCCAGCAGGATCACACCTGTGTCCGCCAGCTCAAAAAGTCCGGCCTTACCGGAGCTGCGCGCCCCTGTAAAGGCACCGGGGGCATAGCCGAACAGCTCCGATTCCAGCAGTTCCGACGGAATGGCGGCACAGTTCACCTTAATAAAGGGCTTGCCTTTTCGGCTGCTGTGCTGGTAGATCTCTTCGGCAATCAGCTCTTTGCCGGTGCCGGACTCGCCGGTGATGAGGACGGTCACATCCGCGCCGGACACCGACTGCACCAGCTCCATCACAGAGCGCATGGCCTTTGAACGGTACACCATGCGATGCCCGCCGGCCTGCAGTGAGCGCAGATAACTCAGCTCCTCGTTGGCGCGCTCCGACTCCTGTGCCATGGACAACAGCTGCTGCTCCATCCGCTTAAGCTCCGGAAAATCCCGGGTGTTGGTAACCACCAGACGGATGTTTCCCTGCCGGTCAAAAACGGGGGTGCCCGTCACCAACACTTCCTTGTCAAGACCCTTGATCAGAGCCACCGAGTTGACCTGTTCCCGCCGCTTAAGTACCTGCGCGGTGACGGAGCCGCGATAGAGCACGCCCTCGGCCTCAATATCGGCCACCCGGCGCCCCAGTATCTGCTCGGGACGGATACCGGTGGTGCGGGTGTAGGCCTTGTTGATGAAGATGACCCGGCCTTCCCCGTCAGTGATGTGGATGCCGTCATAGAGGTTATCGCAGATTTCCCGAAAATCGTAGTAGCCGTCCTGAAAGTCCGACAGCAGCCGCGCTACCTTGGCCAGTTGGTTTGTCTGATCGGTGTCGGCGATGATCCGCCGCAGTCCGGTCAGTTCCTGGGACAGTTCGCTCAGTACCTGTTCTTCAATCATTGTTTTTCACCCACCTTCCGTCTGTTTTCTTTTATATCAGTCCTGTTGTCCGCAGCAGATAGGCCAACAGAAACAGCGTTACCATACTGAGAATGCTGGACCAGACCACCAGCTGGTTAGCCAGCTGCTCATCCCCACCAATCTCCTGCACCATAACGGCGCTGGAAATGGCCACCGGGGAGGCAAAGAGCGCGATCAATCCGGCCAGCTCGCCGCCGGTCAGTCCCAGAGGAACCCGCAGAAGGATAGCCAGTCCCAATCCGAAGATGGGAGAAACAATCAGACGCAGCACTGTGCCCAATGCCACCTTGCCTGCCAGATTACCGGCAGCTTTCAGATCAAAGCGGGCGCCCAGCGCAATGAGCATCAGAGGCGACGCAATCTGCGACAGAGACTCCAACAGCTTATCCAGAATGGTAAACCGGGAAAAGCAGGCCTGCCATAGGGTGGTAATCCCCGGCACCGACTGCCGGACAAAAACCACCAGAAGACCTGCGGCGATGCCGATAATCAGCGGATTTTTGACGACATCCAGCAGCAGCTTTTTCCCGGACAGGGTTTCCCGCTTTCCGGAATACAGGGTCAGCACCACAACAGCCAGCACGTTGAATATGGGCACAAAAATGGCGGAGGCTACGGAAGCCACAGCAACCGCCTCCGCTCCGCCCAGCGCCTGACTGAGCACAATGCCAATGATGGCTTGATTGGAGCGAAAAGATGACTGCAAAATGACACCTTTTTGACGCGGATCACGAATGAGAAAGTGAGACGCCAGATAACCCACCGCCAGACACAGCAAAAATCCGACCAGGCAGCACAGCATCAAAAGCCAGTTGACATCGGAGAGCGCGTGAATGGACAGCATATTTGTAAAAAGCTGCACCGGCAGAAAAAGATGAAAACACAGACGGTTCAACAGCGTAAAAAATGAATCGCTGCCAAACCCCATATGACGCACGAAATAGCCCAGCGCGATGAGCAGCATAATGGGCATGACGGCGTTGAACGCGTAAAAGAAGGTATTCGTCATAAAAGCCTCGATTTGTTAAAGTTTTTCCATTATAGACTCTTTTCCCCCGGGATGCAACGCTTCCTGCCGTATAGCGCCGTGGGGGGGCAGATTCAATCGGCCTCCCAGGTGAAGCCGGCGCCGGTGGGCACATAGGATGGCACAAGGCGGGAAAAAGCCTCCGTTCCCTCCGGACCGGTGCAGTGACACACACCCGCGCAGGCGAGGGAGCTGCGGGCAAAATAGGCGGCTGTTTCCTCAATGCGCCGAGTATCGGGTGGAACCAGATGGGTGCCGCCAAAAACCGCACAGACCGGTTCGCCGGGAAAACGCTGCTTTACAGTTTCCAGAATATTCATGATGCCGTTGTGGGCGCAGCCGGTAAGCACCACAAGACCTTTTTTCGTTCTGACTACGCAGACCTGTTCATCCCGAAAGGTATCCCGCACCATTTGGCCCGCCGCATCCTCCATCACCGAGGAGGGATGCACCGATTCAATTCCCGTTGGAACAGGGAAATTACCCAGCAAATAGACGTCGTCGCCCAGGGGGAAGACATCAGCGCTAAGGAGGCGAAAGCCGGTGATCCGCTGCTGAAAGAAAAAAGAGCTGTCCATGGGCGGCCCTACCAGCTCCAGCGTGTTTTCATAGGTGGGCTGGGTGACGGGATCAGCGCTGTGATCCCACCATTTGCGCCGGAAAAAGCCGGCATGGGCATAGACCGGGCAGGCGGGCCGCAGTTCTCCGGCCAGGCGCACAAAGCCGCCGCAGTGATCCCGGTGGTTATGGCTGAAGGCAATGGCGGTCAGTGCGTGAAGGTCAATGCCCAGAGCCCGGGCATTATCAAGACAGCCCCCATAGCATCCGGCATCAAACAGCAGCCGGGTGCCGCCCTGCTCCAGATAGACGGACAGACCGTATTCCGCCGACAGAGGGGGGATCAGCGAACAATTTTCGGAAAGAACAGTCAGCTTCATGAAAAAGTCTCCTTTGCTGGTACTGATGGTAGTATACAGGATCTGTTAAGATTTTTCCAGTAAATAAAACAAGACAGGAGAGACGCCGAATATCGGCGTCCCTCCTGCGGCGAAGTGAAAAAAATTACTGAACGTTGACCGTGCGCTGGAAGGTGTCGATCCAGCCGGTCTTGGCGGTGGCAATATAGCTTTCGTCAAATTCCTTCAGCGCCTTGATGGCGTCTTCCCCAAAGGCCAGGTAGGTCTTCAGCTCATCGGCCATGGTGGCGTTCTTATTGACAGGAGCCTCGTTGAGAGTGGAAGCAATCTTGTTCTGGGTATCGTTGGAGATCAGATATTCCACAAACAGCTGAGCAAGCTCGGAATTCTTGCAGCCCTTCACCACGTTGACAGAGGCGGGAGCAGCGAAGGAACCTTCGGCGGCGTCCACCCAGGCCATGTTAAGGCCGCTCTTGGTGAGGCCGGGCATGTTGATGTCCATGAAAACGGCAATGTTGGCTTCGCCCGTGGTAAAGGCGGTAACCACATCGGAGGAAGTGCTGTACCACAGATCAATGTTGTCCTTCTTTTCCTGCATCAGCGTCATGGCGGCGGATACGTCCTCCTGGCTGCCACCCATGGCCTCGGCCATGGCTACCAGCATGTAGGGGCCGGCGGTGGAGGTCATGTCGGGCAGAGCGACCATGCCGGCATACTTGTCGTCAAACAGATCCTGATAGGAGGTGGGGGTGGGCAGACCGGCGTTTTTCAGCGCGTCCACATTGTACATAATGCCGTAACGGCACACGGAGTAGCAGGGGCCGTAGCCGTCGGCGTTGACGGCAAAATCATAGAGATTGCCAAGATCCGTCACAACGGAGGTGTCAATCTTCTCAAAAAGACCGGCCTGGTTGCCGGTTTCGGCAAAGCTCTTGGTCAAAAGCGCCACATCGGCAGTGGGAGCGTCCTTTTCGGCCATCAGCTTGTTGAGACGGTCGCCGTTGCCGCTGGTGGGGTCAACAACGATGGTGCAGTTGTAGGTCTTCTCGAAGTCCTCGGCAAGGCTCTTCAGACCGGCTTCCGCCCAGCCCCAAGTGGCAACCACCAGCTCGGCGCCGCCGAAATCCTTGTTGCTGCCAGAATTGGTGCCGGTGTCCGTATTGCCGGTTTTTCCGCAGGCGGTGAGCCCCAGAAGTACGGCGGCTGTCAAAGCCAGAGCCATTAAACGTTTTTTCATCATGTTCACTGTTCCTCCATAGTATTTTTATATACACAGATCCGATTGGCGGGAAAATGTACCAGAACATGATTCCCGTTTTCCTTCTCCGTATAATCACTGACGGCGGGATACACCATCTCGTCAAAGCATCCCTTGACCTCAAGACGGGTGGCGTGGCCCCGATAGGTGGCGCTTTGTACAACGCCGGACACTGTGTTTTCGCCCGGTTCATCGGTGAGACAAATATTTTCCGAGCGGATGGTCAGCGTACAGGGTGTACCGCTGTCAAGACCCGCGGCAGCCGCTTCCGGCACAAAAAGCGTGTGCCCGCTGCACACAACCGGCCGTTTCCTGTTTTCGGGAAGGCCGATGGTGCCGTGAATAAAGGTAGAAAAGCCCATAAAATCCGCCACAAAGGCGCTGGCGGGCCGGTCAAAGATCTCCTGGGGAGAGCCAATCTGCAAAATGCGGCCCGCGTTCATGACGATGACCCGGTCGGCCAGAGATACGGCCTCCTCGTGATCGTGGGTCACAATGATGGTGGTGATGCCCAGCTCCGTTTGAATGCGTTTGATCTCCACCTGCATCTCCACCCGGAGCGTGGCATCCAGGTTGGAAAGAGGCTCGTCCAGAAGTAAAATGGAGGGTCGGGTTACCAGCGCCCGGGCCAGCGCCACACGCTGCTGCTGCCCGCCGGAAAGCTCCCGGGGATAGCGCTTGTCAAAGCCGGTCAGCTTCACAAGACCCAGAATACTCTCCACACGCTCCTTGATCTCGTTCTTGGGAAGCTTTTGCAGCTTCAGGCCGAAGGCCACGTTTTCAAAGACGGTCATGTGGGGGAAAAGGGCGTAATTCTGAAAAAAGATGCCGATGTTGCGCTTATAGGGGGGGATTTTCGCGACATCCTTTCCGCTTACCAGAATGGAGCCTGAAAAGGGCTCCGTAAAACCGGCGATCATCCGCAGGGTGGTGGTTTTACCGCAGCCGCTGCCGCCCAGCAGGGCGATCATCTCCCCCTCCGCCACGGAAATGTTCATATTGTCCACAGCGGTGAAGTCGCCGAATTTCTTGGTCAGATTTTTTAATTCCAAAGTAGCCATGTCAGTCTGCCTTTCTGCTTATTTCACAAACATGTCCAACCCAATAAACTTTTCCATCAGGACAATGAGAATGAGAGAGCCCAGAATCAAAAGGGTGGAAATAGCCGCCAGCGTGGGGTCAAAGGTCAGCTCCATGTAGTTCATGATGCGGATGGGAAGGGTAATGAACCGGGGGGTGGAGAGCAAACTGCTCAGCGCCACCTCATCAAAGGAGTAGAGGAAGGCCAGCAGTGCCCCCGCCAAAACGCCGGGCTTGGCCAGCGGAATGGGGATCTTGAAGAAAACCTGCACGGGATTGGCACCCAGCGAGGTGGCCGCGTCCTCCAGCGTCCAGTTGAAAACGTGGAGCACCGACACGGTGTTGCGCACGATATAGGGCAAAATAATCACAAAATGGCCGATGAACAGGCGCAGCATACCGGGCACGCCGCCGATCTGGCTGTAAATTTGCAGCAGCACAAAGGCGAAGGCCACGCTGGGCACATACATGGGGGAGGTGAAATAGTTCAAAAGCGCATTTTTGCCTTTGAAATCATACCGGCAGATGGAAAGCGCCGCCGTCACACCCAGCAGCACATCCAGCGCCGTGGCCAGCAGGCCGATCTTCAGGCTGTTGCCCAGACCCTCCATGAAATGGGTGGAGGAGTGAAAAATATTGGCGTACCACGCAAGGGAAAAACCCTTGGGCGGGAAGGTTACCACTGCCGTAGGGGTAAAGGAGGCGATGACGATCACCACCAGTGGCGCCAGCAGGAAGATCATGACCAGCACGGCAATGAGACAACTGAACCAGCCGGTTCTCTTTTCACGCATTTTTACCGCCTCCCATCCGTTTCATATAGCCGGAGGTGGACAGAACCACCGCCACCTGTACCGCCAGTATGGTCAAAAGCAGAATATAACTGATGGCGGAGGCGGCGCCCCAGTTGAAGTTTACGTTGATCTCCTGCACCACCATGGTGGCCATCATGCGGAACTTGGAGCCGCCCAGCAGTTTGGGCGTCACATAGGAGGTCATGCTCATGGTGAAAACCAGCACGCAGCCGGAAATGATGCCGGGCATACTCAGGGGAAAGACCACCTTGGTGAAGGTCTTGGCGGGACTTGCCCCCAGACTGTAGGCCGCGTATTCCACGTTGGGATCAATGCTTTGCAGCACGCCCACAAGGGACAAAATCATATAGGGGATCAGCAGGTGGATCATGCCGATGACCACCGCCGCCTCAGTATTGAGAATTTTCAGCGGCTGTGAGAGGAGGCCGATACCCTGCAAAAACTGATTAAGAATTCCGTTGGTGCCCAGAATGACCATCCAGCCGTAGGAACGTACCACCGCACTGACCAGAAAGGGAAACAAGATGACGATCATCATCACGTTTTTCAGCTTGGAACGGGTGCGGGCAATGAAGTAGGCGGCGGGATACCCCAGCAGCAGGGAGATCAGGGTGGAAATCAGGGAAACACGAACGGTGGTCCACAAAATGTTCAAATAGAAAGGGTCAGTAAAAAATTTGGTGAAATCGGCAAACCCGTTTACCAGCAGTGTCTTGATGAGTATGTACACCATGGGAATCAGAAAGAAAACAAGAAGGGCCAGCACCGTGGGCAGCGCCAATAAAAATGCCCGGCGTTTACGTTCCATTTATGCGTCCTCCTTTACTTCCTCAATCAGGGACAGAAATTGCTTGTTTGTGACGTCCAGCAGTCCCCGGTCCGTACATTTGATTTCCGGTGAGACGGCCAGGGGCATGATGGTGAAAAAAGCCATGGGATTGGTATGGCAGAAACCCATGCGGCGGCAGACCGCCAGAAAACCGTCCAGCTTTTCCAGCAGGACAGAGGGCGGATCCTCGCACATAAGACCGGCCAGCGGCAGCGGAATGCGGGCGGTCACACAGCCGTTTTCCACGGCGCAGATGCCGCCCTGCATGGCAATGACCTCGTTGGCGGCAAGTGCCATATCGTTGTCGTCACCGCCGTATACGGTAAGATTGTGGCAGTCGTGGCCGTAGGTCAGGGCTACCGCGCCGCGCACATTGTCCATGCCGTCGATGAGAGCCAGCCCCCGCTGCTTTTTGCCGTAGCGGTTGCACACCGCCATTTTTAAATAAGGAGCGGTGGTCACAAGACCCTCCGGATTTATGGGAAGCAGTCGCTGCACCCGCCGGGTGCGGACGGAGACGCCGTCCTGACCGATAAAGTTTGCACGGGCAAAACCGCCACGAAAACCCTTTGGTACGGTGTGAGAGACGGTGAAATCTGCGGGTGTAAGGGGCGGAAGGTTGACACTGTGGCGCAGAGCCGACGAAAGCGGCGGCGATGACAGCTGAGGAAGGAACCGACCGCTTTCAAAAACAATTTCCCCGCCGGAGACCACCAGCCGGGGCTTAAATTCGGTCAGATCATCTGTGAGAAGTATATCCGCCCGCATACCGGGGGCGATGCCGCCCGCATCGTAAAGCCGCAGCCGCTGGGCGGGATTGATGGTGGCATACCGGACGGCACGGAGGGGGTCCAGCCCCAGTGCCACAGCCTTCGCCGCCACATGGTTCAGGTGCCCGTCGTGCATCAAGCGGGGCAGGGGCACATCGTCCGTCACCAGACAGATCCGGTTTTGGAGGGGAACGGTATTCATGGCCGCCACCAGATCCGGATTGAGCATACATTCCTGAATCTGGACGGTAAACCCCAGCGCCAGCTCCTCTTGCAGCTTTTCCGCGGTGCCCAGTGTATGATCGCTGTCGATACCGGCGGCGCGAAAGGCCTGCAAACGCCGGCCGGTGAGAACGGAGGCGTGGCCATCCAGCAGGCAGCCCCGGCGGGCACCCGTCTCCACCACCGCGCAGATACGCTCGTCGCCGCCCGCCACGCCGTTGAAGTCCATAACCTCCCCTAAGCCGTGGATGCCGGGCAGATCCAGCAGGCGCTCCATCTCGGTGGCGTCTACTGCGTAGCCGCCATCCTCAAATCCCGGCGCGGAGGGAATAGTGGAAGGAGCCATGATCAAAATCCGCAGAGGAAGTCCTCCGGCAGCCTTTATCAGCGCCTCCACACCCCGACGTCCCAGCACATTGGCAATCTCATGGGGGTCGGCCGCTACCGTGGTGGTACCGCAGGGCAGAACCACCGAGGCGAAGTGAGCGGGGGTCAGCATACTGCTTTCCAAATGCATATGGGAATCAATGAAGCCCGGCAGAGCAAAACGCCCGCCGCCGTCCACCTCCCGCTTTGCTGTAAGGGAGGAATCCTCGTCGCCCGCATAGGCAATGCGGTCACCCACCAGACCGATGCAGCCGGACACAACGGTGTCGTTGTAGACATTGACAATCCGCACATGACGGATCAAAAGATCAAAAGGGTGTTCGCCCAGCACAGCTTGTATAACAGACGCCAGCATTAAGCTCCACTCCCTTCTGACTGACATAAGCGCTGCTTATATTAATTTCACTAAAACAGAATGTAGATTATTATAACTATCAACAAAATTTTTGTCAATAAGCACTTGTCAAAAGGAATATTTTTGTATAACATGATTAAGACAATATTAGACGAAGGCAATAAATGCGATAATTTGCCTGTGAAATGAGAGCGATACAATGACAAAAGAAGAACTGAAGCAGCTGTGCCTGCTGGAAATCGACAAAAACAAGGATACTATTATTGCGTTGGGTGAGGAAATTTTTGCCCATCCGGAGCTTGGCTTTAAGGAAGAAAACACGGCCCGGCTGGTCAGGGAGACTCTTGGGAGATTGCACATTCCCTATCAGAATCACCTGGCCCTCACCGGCGTGAAGGGCAACCTGAAGGGCCGCCGCTCCGATGTGCGGGTGATGGTTATGGGGGAACTGGACGCCGTGATCTGCCCGCTGCATCCCCAGGCTGATCTCAACACCGGGGCGGCCCATTCCTGCGGTCACAATTCTCAGATTGCCTCCATGCTGGGGGTGGCCATGGGACTTGCGCCGCTGGCAGAGTACCTGGACGGGGATGTGGCTTTTGCGGCGGTTCCCGCCGAGGAATATGTGGAGCTGGAGTACCGGGAGCGGTTGCAGCAGGACGGGAAGATCCATTTTTTCGGCGGCAAGCAGGAGTATATCCGGCTGGGTGTGCTGGACGATATTGACATGGGCATGATGATTCACTCCCATGCGGGAGTAGAGGATCGCCACTTTCTCATCGGCTGCGACAGTTCCGGCTTTATCGGTAAGCTGGTGCGGTTTACCGGACGGGAGGCTCACGCGGGGGCCCGGCCCTTTGACGGTATCAACGCCCTCAACGCGGCCGCTCTTTCCCTGATGGCTATTAACTCCCAGCGAGAGACTTTCCGGGAAAAGGATCGCATCCGCATTCATCCCATCATCACCAAGGGCGGCGATCTCGTGAACATCGTGCCGGCGGACGTACGGATGGAGACCTATGTGCGGGGTACCAATCTGGAGGCCATACTGGATGCCTCCGGGAAGGTGAACCGCTCCTTGAAGGGCTGCGCCTACGCCATCGGCGCGGAGGTGGAGATTGAGGAGCTGCCGGGCTATCTGCCCCTGATCCAGAACGGGCGGATGTCCGACCTGTTTGCTGAAAACGGAGAGGCGCTTCTGGGCAAGGGCAGCAACATCTATGGGCAGGAACTTATCGGCGCCACCGACGCCGGCGACATCAGCTCCCTGATGCCCTTTATCCATCTGTCTACCGGCGGTTATACCGGCAATGCCCACAGCAAGGAATTCACCATCTGCGACAAGGAGATGGCCTATGTAATGCCGGCCAGAGCCATGGCCATGACCGTCATCGACCTTTTGTGGGACGGGGCGGCGGAGGCGCGGCGGATCAAGGAGAGCTATACGCCTAAATTCACCCGGGATTCCTATTTGAACTTCTGGGATCAGTTTACCGCCGGAACCATTGACCATCGCAGCTTTTAAGGAGGCTAACCATGTTTTCACAAGAGGTATTGGCCCTTGCGCCACAGGTGATCCAGTGGCGGCGGCGGATGCATCAGCATCCGGAACTGTCCTTTCAGGAGTTTTCCACCACTGACTTTCTCAAGGAGGAACTGCAAAAAATCCCCGGTCTTGTACTGGAAACACCCACCAAAACCGGCGTGGTGGCGGTTTTAAAGGGTACGCATCCCGGCCGGACGATCGCATTGAGGGCCGACATCGACGCGCTGCCCATCCAGGAGGAGACCGAACTGCCCTTTGCCTCCGACACGCGGGGGGTGATGCACGCCTGCGGCCATGACGGCCATGCTGCCATGCTTTTAGCCGCGGCCGTTCTGCTGGCAAAAAAGCGGGAGCAGCTGTGGGGTGAAGTGCGGTTTTTATTCCAGCACGCGGAGGAACTGCCCCCCGGTGGCGCGGCAGAGATGGCCCGCGCCGGTGTGATGGCGGGCGTGGACGAGGCCTACAGCCTGCACCTCAGCTCCACCTTTCCCACGGGGACTTTCGGCGTGCGCGCCGGGGCGCTGACAAGTGCCACCGACCGATTTGACATCCGGATCATCGGAAAGGGAGGACATTCCGCCTTTCCGGAGACCTGTGTTGACCCGATTGTAATCGCCGCCCAGGTTATCACGGCTTTACAGACGGTGGTTTCCCGGCGGATCAGAGCGGTGGAACCGGCAGTGGTATCAGTGTGTATGCTCTCCGCCGGACAGGCCTATAATATTATCCCGGGAGAGGTGGACATCACCGGCTCCACCCGCACCTTTGACCGGGACACGCGGGAAAAGCTGCCCGCGGTCCTGGAACAGCTGGCCCGGGGTATCTGCGAGGCCAACGGCGGCGCCTGTGAATGTAAGTTTACCAAAGGCTATGCCTCTGTTATCAACGACAAAGAACTGACCCGAAACAGCCGACAGATCATTGCGGATACCTTTGGCGACGGGGCGGTACTGGAAATTGACCCGCTGATGCCGGGTGAGGATTTTTCCTCGCTGCTGGATCATTGCCCCGGCTTTTTTGTGGAGCTGGGCGCCCGCAATGAAGAGACCGGCTGCACCGTGCCTCACCACAACAGCAAATACCGGATGGATGAGGACGCTTTGCCATACGGCACGGAATATCTCTATCAGCTGGTTTTAAACCGTCTTTCTCGGGATGCGGACTGATGATCGGGATATAAATGAACAATAAAAACCGAGCCGGTTCTGTCTGAATGCAGAACCGGCTCGGTTTTTATTTGATGGTAAGGAGCGGTATAAAGGGACTGCGTTGTTTCTTTCCACAGAGGAATCCGGGGATCTGCCCGCTTTTAAACCTATGACTTTTTCCCTTCAAAGCACTTTTGCAGGGTGCTGTAAAGCACTTCCGTGTCAATGGGCTTTGCAATGTGACCGTTCATGCCGCTGGACAAGGCGGCAGACACATCCTCGGTAAAGGCGTTTGCCGTCATGGCGAAGATGGGAATTGTGGCGGCCTGTGCGTGGGCAGAGCTGCGAATCTTTCGGGCCGCTTCATAGCCGTCCATAATGGGCATTTGAATATCCATCAGAATGGCGCTGTAATACCCGGGCTGGGAAGCGGCAAACCGATCCAGCGCTTCCTGCCCGTTTTCCGCGCAGTCAATCTTCAGATTGACCATCTCCAGCAGCTCTGTGGCTATTTCGCGGTTCAGGGCATTGTCCTCCGCCAGCAGTAGGCGCTTTCCGCCAAAATCATAGTCTTCTTCCGCCGCCGTCAGCTTTGTATATTTGCCACCGCTGAGATTCATCAGAACATTGCATACCGTGGACTGAAACAGCGGCTTTGAAATAAACAGATTGGCACCGGCCGCTTTGGCCTCATCCTCAATTTCCGAGAGATCATAGGCGGATACAATACCCGTTATTAATGTTGCTGATATTTGATTTTGAGCTAAATATACTTTTGGATGGAAAATAAATGCTTGTGTAGCAGTGTCAATGCATATTGGATAGATATTTTTATCCATAAGAACATAATCTTCAACAACTTTTGTATTCAAGTATAAAAAATTTCTAAGTTTCATCGTTATGAACCTCTTTTCTATTTTACAATCAGGTCTGCTACCAATAAGCATAACGGGATGCTGTTTAATTCTCCAATAAATGCGGCAACCTCTCTAACTCAGGCAAGTGCTTTTGCCGAAAGCACTGTAATGCTTTTAATTCAAATTGACTATTTGATGCCACAAAAGCGCCGTTAAACATATACTCGTATTTTAGCGCTGCAACATTCATGATCTCAATATCCACAGAATTGGTAACCTCAGCATAATACCCTTGAATATTCTCGGTAAGATACAGCAAAGCACATGTTGGCGATATCGGTGCAACTAAAGTTTCTTTTCCAGAGCTTGAAATACTGTAGTAGCAGTTCCGAGGAACCACCCAAAAGCGAGGAGTTCGGTTGAGCAAAATTGAGACATTCATTTTCATTAGGAGTTGGTCAAATTCTCCGTTGATGCTCATCCCAAAATATGATAGGGCATCATGGTTTTCTTGGTCAGTAAATAGTGCAGCTGTAACACTCTTATTCATCATAGTCCTACACGCCAAGTTACTTCTGATCGCAGCGGCCTTGATATAGCGTTTGAATGTGGCAATGTCCTCAGCAGAGAATTGAACCGATTCGATTTTTAAATCATTAAACAATCTGATTTCATTGTTGAGCCGTGTAAGAGGTGTTTCAATTTCTTCGTTCCAGAAGCTCTCGCCAGCTTCAGAGAAATATCCTTTGGATGTTCCTAATTTTCCTGCAGGCTTCCGCATAATGTTGCCTGTTGAGATGTCTAAATACCAAACTTTTTTCTCTGGGTCACACTCGTCACGAAAATATTTGAGAATGCCATTTGGCAACTGAATATGAGAATTTATGTTTTTCAACGACACCACCTCACGCCAACTTAAAAAGAGTAAATTACCGCTGATTTTCCGAGCTTCCTATTATTGCTATAATGAGCAACGGCCAAGAACATTTTGCCCTACCGACATAATACCACCAAAATCTTCCAGAAGTCACTGCCACTCGACTTGACGATGTAGAAAAAATGTAATAATATTTGTGCAATATTACGAATACCCGGTGGCGGGTGGTAAAAATTTCTACTTTACCGGTGCTTTACTGTTTGGCGTTACTTTAAAGTGCTTTTTGACAATCTGCAAAACCCACCGCATATTAGACATAGAGGTAATCAAAATGCCATCTGATAAGAAAAAAATTAACCTGACCGTCCCGGACGAGGTCTATGACCGCCTGCAGGTCTACAAGGAGAAGAACGGCATTACAAACAATGCCAGCGCCTGCCTGCAGCTGATCATGCAGCAGATGTGCAGGAATGGATGGGACATGCCGACATCAAGATGACGGCAAATATTTATGGGTACCTGGATGTGGCAAGAAAACAGAGCATGGCCAATAAATGATCCGGCAGTTTATTTGAGAAGTGGTAGAAAAACGAGGGAAAATACAGGATGAATGCAAAAAAGAAAAGTCCTGTAACCCCTACGGTTACAGGACTTTTTACTGGTCCGAGTGTTGAGATTCGAACTCAAGGCCTCTTGAACCCCATTCAAGCGCGATACCAAACTTCGCCACACCCGGATATGCTTGCTATATAAGTCAGCTTGCATATAATATCACGATTTTATAAACTTTGCAAGCCCTATATTTAATAGCTCCGGCTGTCAAAGTGCTGCCATATCACATAAAAACCCCGCTGCGAAACGGGCAGCAGTGTTTGATATAAGCATCTTTTTCAGCGAATCACAGAAACACGCAGAGAAATATTCTCCGCCACGGGAAGACCTTTTGCAATCTGATCATAACTTCTGCGCTGCTGCAATGATTTAATGATACTCATTACGAAGCATTCCTTTCTCAAACCACATTCCACACATGCCTTCGGTTTTAAAAGGCGTGATAAAAAATAATGTCTATTTACATTTTGAGTATGATATTTTGCCCCCTCTACGTAAAGCGGCATTTACAACAATCTGCCCAATATATTTACTTATCAACAGGTAAGACCCACAGCACATACGGCGCTGTGGGTCTTAAAAGACATTTTATTCGTGCAGCAGAGAGCAGGCGGCTGAGGCCGCTTTGGCGGCGTCCGGTGTATAGGCGTCCGCTCCGATCTCATCGCAGAATGCCTGCGTAATGGGCGCACCGCCCACCATGACCCGTACCCGGCCGGAAAGGTCGCTGTTGCGCACCAACTCCACCACATGGCGCATCTCCGGCATGGTAGTGGTCAAAAGCGCGGAACAGGCGATAATGCCGCAGTGCTGATCCCTTGCCGCGTGCAAAAAGGTTTCCGGTGCCACATCCACCCCCAGATCCACTACCTCCAGACCGCTGCCCTCCATCATGATTTTTACCAGATTTTTGCCAATGTCGTGCATGTCGCCCCGCACGCTGCCCAGGCATACCCGCCCGGCGGGGCCCTCGGTTCGGGTGAAAAGGGGCTTGAGAAGCTCGGTGGCGGCGTTCATGCACCTGGCAGCCACCAGCATTTCAGGGACAAAGACACGGCTTGCCGAAAAATCCTCGCCAAGACGGGTCATGCCGTCCACCAGACCACCGGAGAGAATATCCTCCGCCGCGATCCCGCTATCAAGCGCCTCCTGACAAAGCTGAAGAACTTTTTTCTTCTGCCCCTTACGCAGGGCGGCGCTAAGCTGCTGGAGTACAGGCGCTGCCGAGGCTGTCTCTGCAACCGCTTCGGGCGCTGCTGCCACCGCCGCCGTGCGCCGGGGAACGGCACGGGAAATTGGAAAGCGGGGCAGATGAACCACACTGTTGTAGGCGTCGATCTCCGCGTCGATGGCCGGGTCCACCTGAGGAAATACCGCGCCGGGGACGCCGTAGGTGATGCAGGGAATATAGTGCCCGCCGGGGCAGTTTTCGGCAAGAGCGCGGCGGACATAGGCGCGGATCTCCGCTTCGCCTGCATTCTGACGGTCAATGGCGGCACCGATGCCGCCCATCAGAATAAGGCGGCCACCCAGACGCTCCTGCAGGGAGGGGATATCGTTTTCCGGCAGGACACCCTGCCACGCCTGAATGCCGATTTCCACCATGTCTTCCACGATGGGGGCCAGAAAAGAATCCGCGTGGTGGATGGCGACGACGCCCCGGGAGCGGATGTAGCCGTAAAACTTGCGATAAGGCTCCTTAAAAAAGGCTCGCCACATTTCCGGCTTCATGAAAAGCGACTCCTTGGCGCCCCAATCGTCATGGGACAACAGCGCATCCGGGTGCAGGTGGTCAATAAGTAACTTCGCCTGGGTGATCCGGTAATCGGTGATGACGTCGATAAGCCGGTGCATCTCATCGGGATGTTCATAGAGGTTGGTCAGTGTATCCTCAAAGCCCATGAGAAAGTGGCACTGCTCAAAAATACCAGTGCCCATAAAGGCGGTGAGCAGCTTTTCCCGCCGATCCACCTTCGCAGCACTCTCCAGACATGTTTCCCAGCCGTCGGCGCAGTTTTTTTCCAGATCCGGCACATGCACATAGTCCTGCCAACGGGTGATGTCCGGGCAGACCTTGTTTTCCGGCGTAATATGGGGCATGGCGCCGGGGGCGTCCTCCGGAAAGAGAATCGTGGTGCCCCAGCGATCCACACTGGTGAAGCCCCGACGGCGGTTGCCCCGCAGATAGGTATTGACCGGATCGGTAAAAACCAGTGAAAGCGCCTCGTACTGTTTCAGTACCCGCTCCGGCTCTCCAACTGGGGTCAGCAGTGTTTCAAAGAGTTCTCTTGCAGTTGCCATGATCGTTCTCCCTTTCGTTCATCAGTATACAGGACGTGTAGGTGATGGTACGCGACCCGTAATAGTACGGTACACCTGCAAGCTGACACACCTCACTTACCAGCAGGCCGCAGGCCTCCATGGAGGGGTATACCTTGCCCGGAAAGCGGCAGGGCTTGTCGGGATAGGTGCATCTGCGGCAGCGGGTGCAGACACCGCAGCCCATGGGAAGGCAGTGGGGGACAAGGTATTTTACCTGTCGCACAAGGGTGTCAAATTGCTTTTTATGAAGCTGTTCAACCTGTCGGATGGCTTCCCAGTCGAAATCGTCCGCCATAATCCCGGTGGTCTGCACCAGCAGCCCCCGACTGTACCGAGCCGCTTTTTGAGCAATTTCCTCCGGTGTGCCGCAGGCCGGGGGGCAGCTCCAGCTTTTATTGTATTTGCCGCATCGGTCAGCGGCACACATGGCCCGCACCTCCGGAGAAAAGCGCAGACCTGCCGTGTCCAGCTCCCCCACGGTGGTAAAGCCCGCCTGATGTGCCAGTTTAGAAAGCATTGAAAAAATCACAAAATTCTCCTTAAGGCGGAAAGACCGCTTGACAGAAAGAAAGCATCCTGTGTATAGTAGAATAAAAAGTCAAAATAGACAAAGTGTGATATATTTATTTATGCAATTATACAAAAGGAGGCTGGCCGTGTCAACCGTTACTGTGATACAAAAGGGAGAATCTACCTCCTTTTTGGCCGAAAAGCAGGAAAATCTTCTGCTGTTTCTCCGGGAAAACGGAATATTTGTGGACGCACCCTGCGGCGGTCACGGTCGGTGCGGCAAATGCCGCGTCCTGCTGCGGGACGGCGGCGGGGAGCGGAGGGTCAACGCCTGCCAGACCTATATAGAGGGGGACTGTACGGTGGTGCTGCCCCAGGGAAGCACCACCGTCTGCCTTGTGGCGAATGAACGGCATGGAGGTACGGGACAGCCTGGCTTCGGCGCGGCCGTGGATCTGGGTACCACCACCGTGGCCATGCAGCTTTGCGATCTGTCCACCGGTGCGGTGCTTGCTGCCGCCGGAGAGCGCAATGCCCAGTGCGCCTACGGAGCGGATGTGGTGACGCGGCTTTCCTATGTGCGAGAGTATCCGACGGGAAATGAGAGGCTTTCCGGCTTGCTCACCGGGCAGATCACCCGGATGCTGGAGGAACTCTGCGAAAAGGCGGGCCTTGCGCCCCAAAGCGTCACGGAGATCACAGTAGCGGGGAACACCATCATGCAGCATTTTCTCTCTGGCCTTTCACCTGCCGCCATGGCCGTGGCTCCCTTTACGGCGGTTACCCTCTTTGAAGAAGATACACTTTATCGGCGGCCCGGCCTGCCGGCGCTGCATCTGGCTCCCTGCGTTTCCGCCTATGTTGGCGGCGATATTGTGGCAGGGCTGTACGCCTGCGGCGGCGGGGTAACGGAAGAGACCACGCTGTTTCTGGACATCGGCACCAACGGTGAAATGGCGCTGGGAAACCGAGAGGGCTTTTTGTGCTGCGCCGTGGCCTGCGGCCCCGCCTTTGAGGGGGCGGAGATCACCTGCGGTATGGCCTGCGAGGAGGGTGCTCTCACCCACGTTCGCTGGGAAAAGGGCAGTTTCGTCATGGAAACGGTGGGACAGGTTCCCCTGCGAGGTATCTGCGGCTCGGGGCTCATTGACCTGCTGGCGGTTTTGCTGCGCCTGGGCGGCGTGGATGAGGGCGGCCGCCTGCTGCCGCCAGAGGAAGCACCGGGGAGTCTTGGCCGATGGCTGGAAGAAGACAAAAACGGCAACGGCATTTTGTATCTCAATGAAGAACGGACGGTGTATCTCACCGCCGGTGATGTGCGTAAGATGCAGCTGGCCAAGGCCGCTGTGGCGGCGGGCATCACGATACTGCTGGAAAAGGCGGGGAAGACGGTGGAGGCCGTCGACCGGGTATGCCTGGCGGGGGGCTTCGGCAGCCGGATTGCCCCCGAGAGTGCCGCCGCGGTGGGAATGCTGCCGCCGGCGCTGACAGCTAAAATTCAGGGCGTGGGAAACGCCTCCCTTTCCGGAGCGGCGGCCATGCTGCTAATACCGGAGGCGCGGTCTGATATGGAGAGAATACAACGAAACAGCCGCTATTGCGAGCTGTCCGGGGACAGGGCCTTTCAAGAGGCTTTTGTGAATTATATGATGTTTGAAAATGAGGAGGAATCGCTATGAATCTGCATCTTCCCTTGCTGTTGGACGGTGCCACCGGCACCGCACTGCAAAAACGGGGTTATCGGGGAGACGTCTGCACCGAGGAGTGGACGTTGGCGCATCCGGAGGTCATCTGCGACATCCAGCGCCGATATCTGGCGGCGGGCAGTCAGGTACTCTATACGCCTACCTTCGGCGCCAACCGGGTCAAGCTGGAGGAGCACGGCCTTTTTGGCAAGGTGGCGGAGTACAACCGCCGTCTGGCGGAGCTGACCAAATCCGTGGCCGGGGGCCGAGCCTGCGTAGCCGGCGATCTGTCCCCCACGGGACTGTTTCTGCCGCCTATGGGGGAAACGCCCTTCGAAGAGTTGGTCGAGATCTATACGGAGCAGGCCTCCACACTGGAGAGCGCGGGGGTGGATCTCTTTGTCATTGAGACCATGATGACGCTGCCGGAGGCCCGGGCGGCGGTTCTGGCGGTGAAAAGTGTCAGCCGCAAACCCGTCTTTGTGTCCTTTACCTGCAATGAAAAGGGAAAAACCATCACCGGCACCGATGTGACGGCGGCACTTCTGGTGATGCAGGGTATGGGTGTGGACGCTTTTGGCCTCAACTGCTCCGCAGGCCCTAAGGAAATGCTGCCCCAGCTGCGGCGTCTGTCTGAATATGCGGCGGTGCCGCTGCTGGCCAAGCCCAACGCCGGACTGCCGGAGCGGGTCGGCGGGGAAACGGTCTATCGCTGCACACCGGCGGAATTTGCCGCCTGCGCCGATGATTTCGCCGCTGCCGGGGTGGCCATCTTCGGCGGCTGCTGCGGCACAACGGAAGAACATATTGCGGCGCTGGCGACCCGGCTGGGAGAGGTGACGCCCCCAGCCCCCAGTCACTCGGACATGCTGCCCTGCGCTTCGGAAAAGCGACCCTGGCTGCTGCCGCCGAATGTGACCGGCGGCCCCGCACTGCGGTGCACGGAGAATCTGGAGGAGGAAATGGAGGCGGCCCAGGAAAAAGAGGGAGAGCTGTTGACCATTGCCATCACCTCCCGGGACGACTGCGAGTATTTTGCCGACTGCCAGTATGCCATCACCAACCCCCTCTGCATCGCCTGTGAGGATGGGGAACTGCTGGAACAGGCGCTGCGGCTTTATCAAGGCCGCGCCCTCTATGAAGGACACCTACCGGAGGAAGTGCTCTCTAACCTTGTTCGCCGTTACGGTCTGGTAATCTGATAAGATAATAAAGCAAGACCCGGCAGAGAACTTAGTTTCTCTGCCGGGCTTTTATTTGAGCTACAAGAGATGGTTGTACTTGCGCAGGACGGAGGTCAAACGGCTTTGCACCAGCGCTGGGGTAGTGGGCTTGTACAAAAAGTCATCCGCGCCGATGGACAAAAGCGCTTCCTCCTGCCCGGGATCACCGTACTGGGTATTGGCGATGATGGCGGTGTTCCGGTACCGGGGATCAGCCCGGATGGCCTTGATGAGCGCAACGCCGTCAATTTCCGGCATGATAATATCCGTAATCACCGCCGCAATATCCGGGTTATTTTCCAGCGTATCCAGCGCCTGAGCACCGCTGCGGGCAATCAGCACCTCAAAATCATCACTGATGGAGGCAGTCAGCACGGCGATATTCAGTTCCGCGTCATCCACAAAAAGTACCTTTATCTTATGGGGAGCGGGGGAAGTATGCCCATTTACACAGCGCAGAATCGCTTCATAGAGCTGTACCGGTACGATGGGCTTTGCCAGATGCATGTCCATGCCGGCTTCCCGGCTTTCCTGCACATCCTCAGCAAAGGCATTGGCGGTCATGGCAACAATGGGAATGGCTTTTGCCTGAGGGTGATCACTTTGACGGATGGCCCGGGTGGCCTCGTAGCCGTTCATTCGCGGCATACGCACATCCATCAGGATCAGATCAAAGGTGTGGGGAGCACTTTGGGTAAACATATCATAACCGATCTGTCCGTCTGCGGCCACCGTAACGGACGCGCCTGCCTTTTCCAGAATCATGACGGCCACCTTCTGATTGATGGGGTGATCCTCGCACAGAAGCACATGGATGCCTGTTAAATCGTATGCATCCGGCCGCTTCTTCGGCCCTTTCCGGAAGGTGGAGAGCTCCTCGCTGTTTGCAAGACGGATGGGCAGTTCCACTGTGAAGACAGAACCCTCCCGTTCCTTGCTCTCCACATGGATGGTGCCGCCCTTGAGGTCGATAATGGCTTTGGCAATGGAGAGCCCCAGACCGGAGCCGTCGGAGGTTACATCCGGTGCCATTTTGCCGCGGTAAAACGGCTCGAAGAGATGCTGCTTTTTTTCCTCGCTGATGCCAATGCCGGTATCGGAGATTTCAAAGCGGTACCGCCCGATGCCCGGCTTGGCAGAGGGAATCTCCGTGACCCGATAAATGATGGTGCCGCCCGGGGGCGTATATTTGATGGCGTTGGAGAGAATGTTGTCCACAACACTGTGGATACGCGGCGGGTCACCGCAGCAGCAGTCGTGCTGTAAGCTGAAATGTACACGGAAGGTCTGCTGCTTGCGCTGCGCCAGCACCTGGTAGCTGGCGGCGGTTTTGTTGATCTCCTCCGTCATGGAGAAGGGGTGGTCGGAAAAAACCATTTTCCCGCTTTCGATGCGGCTCATGTCCAGAATGTTGTTGATCAGGGAGAGCAGCAGCTGGGAGGAGGACTGAATGGTGGACAGGCTCTCGTGTATCTGGCGGCGGTCATTTTCGTTCTCTAAAGCCAACTCGCACATCCCCACAATGTCATTCATAGGTGTGCGGATGTCGTGACTCATGGAGGAGAGAAAATCGGATTTGGCGCTGTTAGCCTGCTGTGCCACCGACAGCGCGTCGCGCAGACGGACATTCTTGCGCTCCTCCTCCAGCAGCAGATCCGTCACATCCGTGCGGGTCATGATGTAGATCTGATGGGCGGCATCATAGGCGGCAAAACGGGTCTTTACGACACCGTGGGTACCGTCCGGATGAACGATGGGAGAGGTAAAGGCGTAATTTCCATCCTTGGCAGTTTGTTCGATTACCGTCTGTGGAGCGGAATCGCGCAAAAACAACTCCCGCTCCTTCTGTCGTGGAATCTGTCCGGCATAATTCCGGCGTGCGGTTTCGTAAGAAAGGCGGCCGGAAAGCCCCCCAAAAGTACCGCTGTCGGAGGTGCCGTAGGGAACCAGTGCGTCAACGCGGAAATCCACGCCTGCCACCAGCTCATAATCGTAGACGGTTGCCGCGTGAAGAATTTCCTCAGACATTTTTTGCCCGTGAATATCGTAGCAATACTCAAACAAAAGCGATTCTCGGGTATTGGGGTCATTGACAAGGTGAAAAATATTCCGCACCCAGATAATGCGCTGATCCGGCAGCTGCCGGCGGTAGTCAAAGGAAAAGGACAGATTGCCGCGGTGTATCTGGTCTTTCAGGTAGGGAAGACTGTTTATATGCAGAAAACGCGCCTTGGCTGTATCGCCGATCAAGCAGTATGCCGCCTGGCGGACTGCCTGGTCAATGGTGGCAAAGGCAAGCTTCATCTGCTCACCGTCAACGCCGGAACCATAACGCTTTGTCCGGCCGGAATCCAGATCAAAAATGGCATGGAAGAGCAGATCCTTTTCACCAAGGGTGGGTTTTTGCTTTTCCAGCTCGTATTTGGCGAGCAGCGCCTTTTCGGCGTCAATACTGCGGGCGGTGCAGACGGTGGTTTCCGGATTTCCCGCCTCGTCGAACAGATTGGTGAGGCGGTATTCATTCCAGTGGATGCTGCCGTCCCGGTACTTCAGCTGGGCCTCAAATGTAATTTGCGGACGCCCTGCTTTTATCTGCCGAACGGCGTCTTCAAAAGCGGCGTGATAGGGGGGGGAGAATGATATCCCGCTCCAGCAGAGATTGGGGATAGTGATCCATAAATTCCGGCAGCCCCAGATTCTGCACGGATAGCTTACCTTGATGGGCACAGTCACGGAGGGGGTCGAAGGTCCAGAACCGAAGCCCTGCCTCCTCGGTGGCCACATCCAGCGCCTGCTGGCTGGTACGGAGCTCCAGCTGCAGCTGATGCTCGTTTGTCACATTGGAATAACTGGCATACACAAGCTGTGTCCCGTCCGGCTGGGGGACGGAGATTCCTTCCAGACGAATCCACAGGTACTCTTTCTGACTCTTGCTAAAGGAGCGGTAGGTATATTCCATTTTATGAGAGCCGTTCAGCGCCTTCATAACGGCTTTTTGCAGACCCGGCAGATCATCGGGATGCACATGGTGCAAATTCAGCTCTTTTGATCCTAAACCTGTAGTCTCACCCAGCAACTTTGAAAACTGCTCGCTGACAATAACGGGGTGCAGTTTTTTCCCGTCCCAGCGATAGAGGCAGACCCCTCCGGGCACGTTGTGGATCACATCCCGCAGCTGGTGCTCCTGTTGTATCTGGGTGGTGACGTCGTAATAGGTGCCGTAGGTGGAGACAGTGCCGTCGGGCCGCGGTACGGAACCAAATTCGATCCGCACCCACTTTGTCCGGTCGCCGGGAAAGAGAAACCGCAGCGTTTCTGCCGTGTGCGCACAGCCACCGGTGGCCCGGGCTGTCAGATTTCGCATTTTTTCCACATCATCCGGGTGAACGCCATAGGTGGGATCCCGCATGCAAAGCTTTCTGAGCGCCGGTTCGGAAGCTTCAAAAAGTTGGCAGAAGCTGTTATTCATATATTCGATCTCATAGCTGCCGTCCCGGGGATCTAACCGAAAGACGACGATGCCGGAGGTCACGTTCTGCAGCATTTCCGAAAAACGCTGCTGTGCCAGTTTGATCGGTGTAATATCGGTGAGGTATTCGATGTGGGCTTCCCGGCCGGCCCAGTTCAGGACCCGCCCCTGCGTTATGTAGTAGCGGTTAAGCTGCGGGATATAGAGTTCCTCCCGCAGTGTTGTGCCGTCATCAAAATTCTTGCAGAAGGGGCAGGGCGCCGAAGAACCCAGCAGATATTCATGGCACAGCCGCCCCTCATAATTCCGGTCGGCCTTGTTCAGAATGGAAAAGACCTCCTGATTCAGGTACAGCAGCTCATGGGTCTTGTTGTCGCAGACGACCACGGCTACGCCGGAATCCTCCGTAATATCCCGCAGCAGTTCCCGCATCTGGGGCATCTCGCTGAATACCGCGTGAATAATGGGATCGCCATGGTCTGAGCCAGCCTTTTTAAAGCTGCCGTTGATCCAGATGTAGCCGCCGGAAATGTGAGGAATCCGATAATCAAGGGAGACGACCCTGTCGCTGTCCGCTGCCTGACGAATGGCGGCAGCCACCCGTGCCACATCTTCAGAAAAAATGGCGTTTTCGGCGGAATCTGCTGTCAGCTCGATGTATTCCTCCGGCGTCCGGCCGCTGAGCAGACCTACCCCGCGGGACTGATAAATAACATGCCGCTCCCCATTGACGAGGCGGTACAGTGCCACACCGCCGGGCAGCGCATTGATGATATTGTCCAGCTGGGCCTGCTTGTCATGCTCCTTTGTGACATCGTAGCAGACGGATATGATAATGGTTTCACCGTTTTCGTCTGTGGTTTTTCGACCGATGTTGTGAATCCAGATATAGGTGCCGTCCTGTCTGCGCATTTGGTAATCGAAGGCGAATTGCGCCCCTGCGGCAAGCTGAGACGCTACCTCCGTCTCCACACGTTTTCGATCATTGGGATGTATGCCGTTGATAAGAAGACCGTCGATGTCGGTAATATATGCGGCCTTTCCGCTATAGCCTAAATATTCCAGCAGCCGGTCATTGACAAAGTAAAAAGGACAGCCGGGTTTCATGTAACCGCCCAGCAGACCGCCGGCCATGGTGGAAACGATCAAATCCATTTTAGCGTGGGCAATTTTCTCCCTGCCTTTGGTCAGGGGGAAATATTCGCTTTGCTGTTGGTTACTGTCTGACACGGAAAAGTGCATGGAGCACAGCTTTAAAGTGCCTTTTTCTACCCGGGATACAGCCGTTACACGAAAGGGAAAAGCAATCCCCTCGTTTTCCAGTGTTATGCGCAAAAAGGCAACGCCGGAATCAGGGCCGGTGGGTACTTGAGATTCCTCCGTAACGGCCATTTTGTAAGGGGCGGGCATTGTGCGGATTTCATCTGCAATATAGGCACGGGCCGCTTCGATATTGCAAACATCCTCCCGGTCCGATGTACCGAACCAGTGTATATCCTCCGAAAGGAGAGAGACAGCCTTTTCCATGTCTCGCTCCACAAAATCAAAGAAGCAAAAATTCCTGACTAATGTCAGTGTATTGTCCAAATTCACTCACTCCCTGTAAGTTCTTTAGGGGAAGGCGGAGAAAGAGGCAGGCCGGCAAAAGGCCTGCTCCTAATATAATATATGTTGATTATAGGACAATATATTCCTTATTTCAACAGCTTCCGCCTTTATACCAATAAATTTCACCCGTAAACGCAGGTAAAAGGAATACCGCCGAGTAATATAAAAAGAGTCGTTCCCTGTGAGGGGAGCGACCTTTTCAAAACCGCTTGACCGTTCGCGGTTTACACATTTCAATCCACGCTCCCAGTGAGGGGAGCGACCTTACGCAAGCCGGTATCAATAGCGCCCACAGCGGTATTTCAATCCACGCTCCCCGTGAGGGGAGCGACATTGCTGCATTTCTTCAGGCTGTTTTCCGTCTGCATTTCAATCCACGCTCCCCGTGAGGGGAGCGACATAGCTCTTGCATACAGACGCGGATATCCGCACGATTTCAATCCACGCTCCCCGTGAGGGGAGCGACTTCAGGATCTCAAACCGTGCGGTGTATGCTGCGTTATTTCAATCCACGCTCCCCGTGAGGGGAGCGACCATGCGGTATTGCAACGGCGTGGCGATGGCACCAAATTTCAATCCACGCTCCCCGTGAGGGGAGCGACTTGTTGCCTATGGGCCGATTACGACCAAGACGAATTTCAATCCACGCTCCCCGTGAGGGGAGCGACAATCAGGATTTTTTATTTCACCTATTGACAACGCATTTCAATCCACGCTCCCCGTGAGGGGAGCGACCATAAGTCCGAGATCCTCTCCTATCTGATCGACGTGATTTCAATCCACGCTCCCAGTGAGGGGAGCGACATACA
>JAAXZS010000152.1 GCA_012719745.1 Clostridiales bacterium
CCGTTGTAGCACTACTGCTTTTCATGATGGCGGTTGCCACCGTCCCTACAAAAACACCCATCAGAGGATTTGTTGTAAGAACCTCCAGAATCTTTCTCATTTTTTCGCCGGCAACCTTTTTTAAACCGTCGCCCATCAGCGACATACCAAACAGAAACAGGGCCACGCCGCCCAGCAATGAGATCACATTGGCAATACTCAAAATGTTACACCTCCCGGAAGCACTCCTTCCACTATACTACAAAAAATGAAATTTTGCATGTATTTAAGGAGAATTTAACTGTAATTTTACGATTATTGTCACCTCCACCAAACGATGGCAGTATTTGCCAGAGACCCTAAGGCACTCCTACAGAAATAGTCGAAGGAGGTCAAAAATTGTCAAAACAGCGGTTGACATCAATAACCTGCATGATATAATAACTCTATTACACAATCATACATACCCGTTGACCGCTGGCAGGAGGCTGTGCCCGACTGAGGCGGAAGGGATCTCTGGAGAACTCATTGAATTGGGTGCCGAAGGTGCAAGGCCAAAAGCCGAATCTCTCAGGCAAAAGGACAGAGAATGCAAAGACAGGCATTTGCATACAGCGGGTGAATCCTTATGGGGTTTGCCCGTTTATTTTATTACATGGGTTACATGGGAAAGAAGGATCGTAAGCGTGACAAGTCAAGAAAAAATGATTCAACTGCTACAGGAGTCTGATCCCGAGATTGCGGGATTGATTCATCAGGAGTACCAGCGTCAGAGCCGGAACCTGGAACTGATCGCTTCTGAAAATATTGCCTCACCCGCTGTGATGGCGGCCATGGGCTCTATTTTGACCAATAAATATGCCGAGGGCTATCCCGGCAAACGCTATTACGGCGGCTGCGAAGTGGTGGACGAAGTGGAGACGCTGGCCATTGAGCGGGCCAAATCACTTTTCGGCGCGGAATATGCCAACGTGCAGCCCCATTCCGGTGCTCAGGCCAATCTGGAGGCTTATGCAGCCCTGCTGCAGCCCGGTGACACGCTGATGGGAATGGATCTCTCTGCCGGCGGTCACCTGACCCACGGCGCCAAGGTAAACATGTCCGGTAAGCTTTACAACTGCGTTTCCTACGGCATCGACAGTAAGACAGGCCGCATCGACTTAAACGCGGTGGAAGATCTGGTGAAGGAGTACCATCCCAAGCTCCTGGTGGCGGGCGCGTCGGCTTATCCCCGCGCCATCGACTTTAAGGCTTTTGCGGAGATTGCCCATCGTAACGGGGCACTTTTGATGGTGGATATGGCCCACATCGCCGGATTGGTGGCGGGGGGGCAGCACATGAGCCCCATACCCTATGCCGATGTGGTGACCACCACCACCCACAAGACGCTGCGGGGCCCCAGAGGCGGCATGATCCTGGCAAAGGAAGAGTGGGGCAAGAAGATTAACAGCGCCGTATTCCCCGGCACACAAGGTGGTCCCCTGCTCCATGTGATTGCCGGAAAAGCGGTGTGCTTTAAAGAGGCGGCTGCCCCGGCCTTTGGCGAGTATGCCAAGCTGGTTGTGGACAATGCCCAGGCGCTGGCCGGAGCGCTGCTGGAAAGAGGTTTCAATCTGGTCTCCGGCGGCACTGACAACCATCTGATGCTGGCCGATCTGCGGCCGCTGCATGTGAACGGCCGGGATCTGCAGAACTTCCTGGACGCCGTCCACATCACCGTCAATAAGAACGCCATTCCCGACGACCCCGAAAAGCCCACCATCACAAGCGGCGTCCGTATCGGCACCGCTGCCGTGTCCACCCGCGGTTTTACCCCGGCCGAGATGCCTGCCATTGCCCAGTGCATCTATGAGATTGCTTCCGATTTTGAAAAGAACAGGGAGGAAGTTGCCCGCCGCGTGCTGGCAATGACCGATACCCATCCGATGTACCGTTATTGATTACCTGATACCGCTAAAAAATGGGCCGCCCATATGGGCGGCCCATTTTTTATGCAGCTGTCAGAAAAAAACGTACAGTAATATGAAGATCAACACCACGCAAAGACCGAGGCAGGTCATCAAAAGGGAGAAAGAAAGGCTGTTGGTCATGCGGCTGGCCGTGTCCCGGAAGGTTCCCATCCGGTCGGACACTTGCTGCTCGTCCAGGGGACTTGCCTTGGCGATGGAGCGGGCTACGGTGCTGTAACGATGGCGGTTGACCCGTACCCGGGAATCACGCAGGATGGTCTTGCGGATAAAAAGCACCAGTAGATCCAGAATGTCGCAGAAAAACCGAATAATGACAGACAGCACTCGGATTAGCCATGCAAAAAATGGCTTATAAACACTCTCCTCCAGAGATAGCCATTCCGGCCAGCGAGCCAGATAGACCGGCTGGCTGTGTTCTTGATGTATCAGTGCACGCCGGATAAAGAAAATGTAGACCAGGGCACCGATGATAAGAGAGATGGCCACGCCCTTGAGGTTGGTCAGGGAGAAGTAATGCACAGCGTGGGCAAAGGGCTGGCCGCCGGTAAAGGAAAGGGTCAGGGCGGTAATGCGTTCGGAAAGACCGTGGGGCAGAAGTCCCAGCACAGGCAGCGTCAGCGCCGCCAGCAGCAGCGCGGCTTTGGAGAGCGGCATTCCCCAGCTCCCATCGTTCCAGTGGGCCCGCTCCGGTGCTTTTTGCCAGAAAAGGGCCACATAGATTTTCAACAGATAGGCGGCGGTAAGCCCGCCGGAAAAGAGAAACAGCCATTCCACTGCGGTAATGGCCCAGCTGCCGCTTAAATGGGCGTATTCCACGATGCTCTCATGCACCAAAGTCTTGCTCAGATAGCCGCAAAAACCGGGAATTCCCGCCAAAGAGCAGGCCCCGCACAAAAAGAGCGCATGGAGCAGCGGCTTTCCCCGGCCATAGCCCCGAATCTGATTGAGATCCAGGGCGTGGGTATTGATGTACACGACACCGGCAAAAAGGAACAGTGTCAGCTTCACCAAAGAGTGGTTCATCATATACAGCACGGCGCCATTGGCCGCCAGGGCATTCTCCTCGCCCAAAAGGCAGGTCATGGCGATGCCGGTGAGAATAAAGCCGATTTGGGACAGAGAGGAGCAGGCCAGAATATACTTTAGATTGTTGGAAAAGACGGCGATGACGGCGCCCAGCACCATGGTAATGGCACCCAGTACCAGAATAAGATTACCCCAGCCGGTGTTGTAGGGCAATATCTGGGCTGTGACCAGAATCACACCAAAGAGTCCCGCCTTTGTCAGAACGCCGGAGAGCAGGGCGCTGGCGGGCGCCGGCGCTACCGGGTGAGCCTTGGGCAGCCAGATGTGCAGGGGGAACATGCCGGCTTTTGCGCCGAAGCCAAAGAGAATGCAGACGGCGGCACCCCAGAGGGCACTGCGGTTTTCAACGGCCGCGCAGGCGCCTTGCAGCTGGGAGATCACCAGCGTGCCGGTGAGATGATAGAGAATGAAAAGCCCCATCAGCGTCACAAGACCGCCCAGCACAGCGATGGTCAGATAGGTTTTGCCTGCATCAATGGCACCGGGGGTCTCTTCCTGCACCACCCAGACATAGGAGCCGAAAGACATCATTTCAAAGAACAGAAACGTGGTGTACAGATCGGCGGACAGGAATACCCCCGCCGTGGAACTGAGGGTCATCAAAAAGAAGAAGTAATATCGGTTCAGGTTGCGATGACCCAAAAAATACTGGGGAGAGAGAAGGGCGGATACAAACCACATGAAGGCCACCACAATACCGTACACGCAGCGGAAACCGTCCAGTGCAAAGGTAAGCTGGCAGACGGGTATGGCAGCGGAAGAGCCGAATCCCGTAAAAGCGGCCAGTACCATGGCCGCCAGCACCGCACCGGTGGAGCAGACCACAAAAGTACCCTGTGCCCGGGAATTACGGCGGCCCAGCCACACGGAGACAAAGGCCGCCAGTACCGGATAAAATATCACAAAGTAAATCATCCTAACTGCACCGCCTCTCGAATCAGATCCAGCAGCCACTGGGGAAAAAGCCCCATCAGCAGACAGGCCGCGGCCAGCAAGACCATGGGAACGGTCATCAGCCCACTTGCCTCATGGATGGTACCAGGCAGAGGCAAAATAGCCTCCTTGCTGGGGAACCAGGCCCGTACCACCACCTGAAACATGTAGATGGCAGTGAGGAGTGCGGACAAAAGAAGAGCTGCAAAACCGATGATTTGCATGGGGTGATAGGTGTGCATGGCGGCAAGGGCAATATACCACTTGCTGACAAAGCCGTTGAAGGGGGGGATACCTGTCAGGGCGCAGGAGGCCACCGTAAAGCAGGCAAAGGTGAGCGGCATGTATTTGCCCACGCCTTCCAGTTCATCCACATATTCCCGCTTGCCGTAATGCAACACGGCACCGGCGGCAAAGAAGGCCATGATCTTAATGACCGAGTGAAAGATCAGATGGAGAAAGGAGGCTGTCAGAGCCTCCGCCGTCATCAGCGAAACGGCAAAGAGAATATAGGAAAGGTTGGATACCGTGGAATAGGCCAATCGCCGTTTGAAATGCTGCTGCTTTAAAGACATGCAGGAGCCGAAGACGATGGTAATGATAGCCAGCGCCATTACTGTATACTGCGCCCAGGAGCCTTCTACTGCGGTTGTGCCGAAGGCATAGTAGGTCAAACGGATGCAGGCAAAAGCGCCTGCTTTGACCACAGCCACCGCGTGCAGCAATGCTGTTACCGGTGTGGGAGCCACCGCTGCCGCGGGCAGCCAGGCGTGGAGGGGCCAGATGGCCGCCTTTACCCCAAATCCCACAAAGGAGAGAACAAAAATCGTCAGAAGCATAGTGCGGCTGCCGGAATAGGAGGCCAAATGGCCGCCCATGGAAAAGTCCTGCCCGTCGTTCACAATCAAAAAGACAAGGCCGATAAAGGCGAGCGCCGCGCCACTCATGGAGTAAATGACATACTTAATACCTGCTTTGATGGCCTTTTGAGTCATGGGCTGCATCACAAGGGGCAGTGTGGCCAGCGTCAGAAGCTCGTAGAAGAGATACATGGTCATCATGTTGGCAGAGAAGGCAATGCCCAGCGTCACACCGAAGGAGGCGGTGAAGAATGACCAGAACATCCGCAGATGTCCCTCATGGCGCATGTAGTCCCAGGCATAGATCATGGTGAGGGGCCAGAGTGTGGCGGAGAGGGCGGAAAAAAGCCGCGCGGCGCCGTCCATCCGGAAAGCAATGGTCAGCTTGTCGGTGAAGCGAAACATGGTAAAGCTGTCGGCAGGGCAGCGGAGAATGGCCAACCAGGTAAAAACCGTGGTCAGGCAGATCACCGTACCATAAAACCAGCGGCGGCTGCGCTCTGTGGGAAAGGAGATCAGATAGGAGAGAAGTCCGACCACCAACGGGAAGAAAATGGGGAGGAGCAGAAAACTTGTACTCATTTTGCCGCCTCCTTATAAGACCGACCCGGCGATGTGCTGCATCACCGAGGTAATAAAGCCGGGGAAAAAGCCCAGAATTCCGCAGATGGCCGCCAGAATCACCAACGGCACCGTCAAGGGCCACGGCTCCCGCAGTCGCAGCGCAGGATCGGCGGGAAGATCCTCACCGGGCAAAAAGCCCCGGATAATGGGCGGAAACAGATATCCTGCCGTCAAAAGTGCCGAGACAAGAAGGACCGCCGGGGCGATGTAGGCCATGGCGCCGGGCAGGGCGTCCAATGCGGCCTGGGCAATGAACCACTTGCTGACAAAGCCGCCGAAAGGCGGAATGCCCACAAGAGACAGAGAGACCAGTATAAAGCAGGCAAAAGTCAGGGGCATTCGCCGCCCCACACCCCGAAACCGTTCCACACTGCGGACACCGGCCAGGCAAATGAGGATGCCGGCAATGTAGAACAGGGCAATCTTGGCGGCGGCGTGGAAGGTGACCTGTAAAAGCCCCCCCATTAGCCCCTCCTGCGACAGCACAAAAAAGCCGGTAAGAACATAGGAGATTTGTGAAATGCTGGAATAGGCCAACCGTTTTTTGAAATTCTTTTCCGCGTAGGCCATCATAGAACCCATGAATACGGTGAAAAGAGCCATGGTGAGGCAGGTGGTCTGCACCCAGGTGCCCCGCAGCCGGTCGGCGCCGGCCACAAAGAAGATGACACGCAGAATTCCGATAACGCCTGCCTTGGTAATGATGCCGGAGAGCAAAGCACTGGCGGGAGCCGGCGCCACGGGGTGCGCGGTGGGCAGCCAGTTGTGCATGGGAAAGAGGCCTGCCTTGGTGCCGAAGCCCAGAATCACACAGAAAACGGCGGCCAGCACCAGCTGTGTGTGGTGCCCGGGGATCAGCGTGCCGCCGGCGGCAAAGTTTAGCGTATAGGTGTTGTCATAGAGCACCACGATACCGAAGAGCACGAAGAAAGCGCCGCCTATAGAATAATAAAGGTACTTCACCGCGCCGGTAATGGCTTTGCGTGTGCGCTCATACAATACGAGGGGCATGGAACAAAGGCTGGTCAGCTCGTAAAAGACGTACATGGAGACAAAGTCCGCCGACAGGGAGGTGCCCAGCAGCATCCCCTCCGAGATGAACAAAAAGGCGTAGAAGTTGGCCTCATGTCCGTGCTCGTGCTGCATGTACTCATAGGAGTAAAGAACGGTCAGAAGCCAGCTTACCACCGTCAGCAGGCAAAAGACGGCGGCCACGCCGTCGAGCTTAAAGCCGATGGTCAGTGATTCCGTCAGATGCCAGATGTTGGAGGCATAGATCTTGCCCGAGAGAACGGAGAAAAGAACCAGAGAAACTTCGATTGTCTGGGATGCCAGCAGAAAGAAAAATTTTCCCCGACGGTGTCCGGAAGGAAAGTGGGGCATCATCAGTCCGGTCAGGACGGGCAGCAATATAATAATCAGCAGCATAGGCTGTTTCCTCCTTTCCGTTTCACTGACAAAACAGGTCCATGCCTTGGGTGAAAAGGGTTGTTAGTCCCGCGGACTGCAAACCTACCAGCAGATTGAAACCGGCCAGCAATACGGCGGGGAAAACGGTGCCCGCCTGGGGTTTTACACGAATATGGGCATGGGTGCCCTCTTCCTCAGGAATCCAGATGAGAATGGTGGTGTAAAGAAAGTACATGACGTTCAAAATGGTGCTGATGGCCAGCGCCGCCAACACGGGCCAGGTTTTCCAGCCCAGACCGAAGGCGGAGGTGGCAAAGTACAGTTTGGGGATAAAGCCGGCGAAGATAGGAATCCCCACCATGGAAAGCGCCCCCACCGTAAAGGTGCAGCCCGCCACAGGATGGCGGTGTCCGGCACCGTGGAGCGAATGAAAGTCCTGTCGCCCGCCGCTGGCGTGGGAGAGCTGGAAGGCAGAGAGAAACAGCATGGGCTTGGTCAGCGCGTGGGAAAAGATCTGGAAAAAGACGGCCACCAGTGCCGCCTGGGTCCCCATGCCCAACCCCATGTAGATGTATCCGATCTGTGCCACGGAGGAAAAGGCCACCATGGTGGTCAGCCGCTTGGCAAAAATGGCGGATACGGAACCCACAATCATCCCCGCAATGCCAAAGAGCAGCAGCAGCGTCTGTACACCGCTGGCGGTAAAAATATCAATACCGATGACCCGATAGATAATTTTAATCAGCAGAAAGATGTAGCCCTTTGACACGACGCCCGACAAAATGCCGGAGGAAGCGGGCGTGGCCCGACCGTAGGTGTCGGGCATCCAGAAGTGAAAGGGAAACATGCCGCTTTTGATAGCCAGCCCCACCACCATCAGCCCGATGGCCACCGTCATGGAAAAACGGTAGGTGCCCGCTGCCCACAGCTTGCCGATGGCCTCATAAAGCTGAGGGAACAGCAGTTGTCCGGTAACGGAATAGGTAAAAATAACGCCGATGAGAAAAAGGCCGGAGCCCACAAGGGCAAAAATCATATAGCGCACCGCAGCCAGCAGAGAACGACCGCTTTCCCGGATGGAGAGCAGCGCACAGGAGGCAATGGTGCAAATTTCAATAAACACGTAGCCTGTGAAAATGTCGTTGGTGTAGCAAAGAGCCATCAGCGACACGTGAGCCAGATCTACCATGATCCAGTAAAAGTTTTGCTTGCCGGGAAAAACATCCTGCTCCATCCGGTGCATACCGCCCAGTACGGAGCAAAGCATGACCACAGCAAATAAGAGGGCGAAAAGCGGCTCCAGAATACCGGCGGCAATCTCATTGCCCCAGGGGGCAGAGTAGTGACCCATCATATAAGCGTAGCTGATGTGGTTTCTAAAGCAGAAGCTGAGGATGCAGCTTTGGAGAACGATGCTGGACGTCAACAAAAACAGCGTCAGCCGCTTGGCCCAGCGGGCGCCCAGGAAAAAGGAGATGACGGCGCAGAGTAAAGAGAGAATGATGGAAAAGAAGGGAAAATTCTGCACAAAGCTCATCGTTTTCCTCCTTTACTCACCGACATCATCATATAAAGGGCATCCACATCCAGTGTCCGGTAGGTGCGATAGATCCGCACCGTCAGTGACAGCATCAGTGCTGAAACGCTGACGGACACCACGATGCCGGTGAGCACGAGACCGGCAGGAATGGGATTGATGTAGTTTTCCATGGAGGTGACGCCGTCAACGATAATGGGTACGCTACGCCCTTCGATATAGCCCCGGGAGGCCAGAAGCAAAAAGACACCGGTGTCCATAATATCCAGCCCCACTACTTTCTTAATGAGGTTGCGGGAGAAGAGCAGTATGCAGAAGCCAATGGAAAACAGGATGACGGCCACCACTTCCTCGTAGTTGTTAAACAGATTGGTACAGTAGGTTAAAAGTGCTGTCATCACAGTTTCCCCCTTCTGAAGAACATGTAGAAGCTGTACATGGTGCAGCAGACCACAAAGCCCACGGCCACGTTCAGCGGCAGGATCAAACCGGCGGAGAGAATGCGCCCCGGCGTGCCCGGGGAGATAATGGAGTGCAGGTGGTTGGCGCCGGTAAAGAAGGAGTAGCTTTTTGCCACGCAGTAGAAGCCCAGGGAGCACAGCACCACGGTTTTAATGAGCCGGGCGGAAATAATGCGGGAGGCCTGCTCCTCTCCCCACACCATTGCGTAAATAATGAGCCCTGCGCCCAGCACCGCACCGCCGGAGAAGCCGCCGCCGGGGGAGAGGTGACCGTTGAGCAGTATGTAGATGCCGAACACCATGATTAGCGGCACCAGAAAGCGGCACACCCCTCGCACGATCATGTCATCGGCATAGTTGATGGACTCCTTGGTGTGCTTGACATGCTGGCGCTTGCTGGATAAATTCATGAGAATGGTTACGGCACACACGGAGGTAAAGAGAACGAAGGACTCACCCAAAGTATCAAAGGCACGGTAGTCCAGAATCATACCTGCCACCGTGTTGACAGCGCCGGTTTCCTCGGTGCCCTTTTCCACATACCGCTCCGCCACCTCGTTGACGGTGGGGGCGTTAGGGTCGCCGTAGAGGGGGAGATTGGCCACCGTCATAAGCATCAGGCAGGCAAAAAAGACACACAGCACTGTGGCCAGAATATTGTAAAGGTGGTTGGATTTTTGTACATAATGGGAAAAGGCGCTCCGGTCACGGCGGGGACGATATTTCTCCACACTCTTCACAGAAGCGGGGTCCTGATGTCCCGGAGAGCGGAGGGAGCCAGTCAGGTCGATCTGCCCGTTTTTCCACAGCGTCCATATGGAAGAAAACTCGGGATCCAGTTTTGGTTTATCCAGCATGGGTCTCCTCCTTTTCTTTTTCCGATGGCTGTTCTTCATTTTGCTTTTGATCGTGGGCGGCATCCTTGTCAATGAGATTGATGCGGTGGAGCGTCAGGAAAAACAGAATGCCCGTCACTCCCGCACCCACTGCCGCCTCGGTAATGGCTAAATCGGGGGACTCCAGTAAAATCCAGATTACCGACATGATAACGCTGTACGCCATATAGATGATGATGGCCTGCATGGGCTTTTTTACAATGGCTGTCGCCACGGCGCAGATTACAAGAGCTGTGAGAAGGATAATGCGAAAGGCCGTCATCATGATTCCACCAACTCCTTTTCCTGGGCTTCAGCCGCCTCTGCTGTCTCTGTCGGCAGTTCGCAGTGAGCGGAAAGGTTTCGATCCACCCGGTATTCAAACTGGGTGAGCATGTGGCTGGAGAGGGGGCTGGTGCACCACTGCAAAAACAAAATCAGCGCCAGTTTTAGCGCCACCATATGAAAGCCGATAGCGATCATAATACCCACCAGGAACAAGAACAGAGCCTGGGTATCCGCTACGGCTGCCGCATGAATACGGTTTAAGGCGAAGTCAAAGAGGAAAAGTCCCATCAGCGACACGACCAGCGAGAAGAGCCCTGCCAGAATGCAAATAGCTGAAAGACCAAAGCGAATCCATTCACCGATCATGATTGTTGTCCGCCTCCTTGTCCTTCTCCTTTTTTTGGGCATAGAGGTTAATGTAGATTTTGCAGAGCATCATCACGGAAATGAAGGATAAGACCACATAGATAATGTCAATGTCCGCCAGATAATCCTCCCCCAGAATATAGGTCAGCATGGCAATAATGATGATTACAATGGTGCTGATAAGATTGATACCAATGATGCGGTCAACCGTGAGTCGCGCGCTGATAATATAGACCAGTGCCACGATCACACAAAGGGCCAGCACGATCAATACGCCCCAAAAAAGATAGCTGTAGCATTTTTGGATCAGTTCCATTCCTCACCCTCCATTTTTTGCAGAATGTGAACAAGCTTCCAGTCCGAAATGGCAGAAGCGGGGCTTTTATTCAGACACAAAACGGTGAACACACCATCCTTTTCCTCCACTGTAACGGTGCCGGGGGTCAGTGTAATGGAGTTGGCCAGAAAGACACGGGAAATCTGCTTTTTCAAGGGGACTTTCACCCGGATGATGGCCGGATGATAGTCCGGGTGGGGCATGAGGATCACCTTCATCACCTTGAAGTTGGCTTTGAAAATTTCCCCCATGAGAACCAACGTATAGACAGCATACAGCCCCAGCCGTTTCCACAGCCGCTTTTCATTTTTGGGACTGAAACCCAGCGCATAGACCGCGAAACCATAGACGGCGGCGGCAATCACCACACCAAAAATGCAGATTTCCACCGTGATCCGCCCGTTGAGGACCAGCCACAGTAAAAACAGAAAAATCAGCATCACCATATGTATATCCCTCTTCCTCTCCTCATCGCAGTCAATAGCCGGTGTCGTCAGAAGAAACTTTTTGTAAAAAAGTATGACTTGTATGTGAACATTTTCTTAACATGATATTAATTTTACCATACCCCAGGGGGTCAGTTCAACCAAAAATACCAAATTTATGAAAACTTCTTTTATTTAGCCGAAATCGGAGGGGGGCAAAATGATGAAAAGCCCCAAAACCGGTTCCTGCCTTGCAATTTATTCCAGATATGATATACTAAATGAGCTTTTGGCAAAAGGGGGCCGCAAGGCGGTACAAGGAAGCAGGTGAGATTCCTGCGCGAACCCGTCGCCGTATGCAGACGTAAACCTGACCGCGCGCAGCCGCAACTGCGTGATGACCATTGGCCGATGGCTGAGAAGGTGGTTCAGGCAGCGAGAATTTGCCGTTTTGCAAGCCGGAATATTTGTCCTGCCCACGATTCATGCCGCGAAGGTCGGCACGTTGAACCGGGGGGCCAAAGCAAATTATGAATAAGGAGTATATGCGCATGACACAAAAGAAGCATTCTCTTATGTCAAGCGTCATGATCCTGGCACTCGTTGCGGCGATGCTCATGTCCATGACGGCTTGTTCTCAGAAGAAAACGACAGGGGAAGATAGCGGAAATACCGCGGTTACTCTTCCGATAGAAGAGGGCGCCACCATTGGCACCGGTGCCCGGTCCTTTGCTATGGAGATCCGGGATAAGGACGGAAACGCCACGGATTTTACGGTCAAAACCGATGAAAAAACGGTGGGTGCCGCGCTGCAGAACCTTGGCGTGATCGAAGGAGAAGAAGGACAGTATGGCCTTTACATCAAAACCGCCAACGGCATTGCGGCGGATTATGACAAAGACGGCGTATACTGGGCGTTTTACATTGACGGCGCGTATGCCAACACCAGTGTGGATGCCACGGAGATAACAGATGGAACCGCTTACGCCCTCGCAGTGGAAAAGGGCTGAGGGGCGGCATCTTACCACCCGGCAAATGGTGATATTTGCCATGCTGGGGGCGCTGATGTTTTGCTCTAAGCTTTTAATGGAGTGGGCACCTAATATCCACCTGCTGGGTATGCTGACTATGACCTATACGCTGACCTATGGGAAAAAGGCGCTGTTTCCTATTTATGTATATGTGCTGATTAACGGAATTTTCGCAGGTTTTGCCGCCTGGTGGATACCATATTTATATATATGGACAGTTTTGTGGGGCGTGACCATGCTGCTGCCCCGGCACATGAAAAAGCGGGTGGCTGTTCCGGTTTATATGGGGATTTGCGCACTGCATGGCTTGTGCTTTGGTATATTGTACGCGCCGGCACAGGCACTTTTGTTCGGCCTCGATTTTCGGGGAATGCTTGCCTGGATCGCGGCGGGATTTCCCTGGGACGTGATGCACGGCGTGGGTAACCTGTTTGCCGGCGTTCTGATCCTCCCTCTTTCCAAGCTGCTGCAAAAGCTGGAAACCATGAATTTAGCCTAAAAAACGAGCTCAGGAATAAATCTCCTGAGCTCGTTTTTTACTTTGCAACAGCCGCCTGCAGAACCCGGGAGGCAATGGAGCCGGCCACGGTGGCACCGCCGCCGCCGTTTTCCACCAATACTACAAAGGCATAGGGATGCTCTGTATCGTCCAGAAATCCCGCAAACCAGGAGTGAGGTGAGGCGGTACCTACTTCGGCGGTGCCTGACTTGGCGCACAGCTTCAGGTCCCCGAAATTGCTCTGCCCATAAACCTCGGCCACGTTGTTGGCCATCATTTCTTTGACTGTCTCGCAGGTCTTCTGTGACCATATCCGGCTGCCGGTATCCTTGCCCGGGTTGGAAACGGGCAGACCGGCCATGGTTGTTTCTTTTTTGATAATCCTTGGCGTGACAGGGATACCATCATTGCCGATGGCACCCATCAGTGTCATGAAGGAACAGGGATTAATCAGATCGTCATACTGCCCCACACCGGACCAGCCCAGCTGGGGAGAGCCTGCTTCGCCCACGTCAAAGCTGCCGGCGGCGGTGGTGATACCGCTGATGTTCTGGGAATCCAGCAGTCCCGCCGTATTGGCATACTGTGCCAGCGTGTCGCCACCCATTTCAACAGCCAGTTGAGCATAGGCGCAGTTGCAGGAATTGGCAAAGGCGTCGTAAAAATTCATGGTGCCGTGGGCGTGGGGGCAGGTGATGGTATCATCGCCGATGGTGATGCGCCCCGTACAGGTAAAAGTGCGGTCAAAAACATCCGGCAGATTGTCGATGGCGGCGGCGGTGGTCACCACTTTGAAAACGGAACCGGGCGTAAAGGTGGAGGAGAGAAACCGGTTCATGTAGACGCCCTCGTAGGCGGTGTCTCCGTCTCGGATGTCCGGTATATTCTCGGGATCAAAGGTGGGTGTGGAGACCATGCACAGAATCTCACCGGTCTCATAGTTATATACAGCCACTGTTCCCTTGCGGCTGCCCAGTTCCTGATAGGCCAGCTGGTTCAGCGCTGCGTCCACGGTCAGGTAGAGCTTGTGCCCGCTGCCTGTTGTGCCTGTGATGGCGTTCCAGCCAACCAGGTCAGACAAAAAGGCGCTTCTGGCGCCGGTGGCAATATTGCCGTCCGGGTCGCCCACCGCATGAAGAGTAGCCTTGCGGACGGTACCGTCCTCGGCATAAGCGCCGGAGGCGGCGTCAAAAAGCAGCGTCCCATTCCGATCAAGAATTTGACCGGAGGCAATGGAGCCGTCCGTAAAGGCGTGCTGATTGGACGGAAAAGCCGCCCAGTCACTGCCCTGAGTCATATAGCGGGCGCAGTAGATCACGGTGCCCACTAAAAGTGCCAGCACCAGAAGAAGGATCATCAGTGTTCTTTGCTTGACCAGTTTCATGTGTTCTCCTCTCCGGAAGATGTATTCTGGGAGGGTGTATCCTCCTTCTTATTATATAGTGTATCTTTTTTGTTAAATAGTGGATCATTGTCAGGACTGCTGCGAAAAAGATCATCGGCGTCAAAGGAAATAAGATCATTTGAAGAAGGCGGCTTTTGCTCCTTCCGGAAGATGTCGTCCACCCGAACGCCGGGAATCTCATCAAAAAAATCGGTGGACGGCGGCGCATCATCAGCAGGAGCTGCCATCGAAACGGCTTTCTTCTTTTTCGGCAGCTTAATGAGAAAGCTGGCGTTCTGCCGGGTATCGGAGGCTTTCAGAAAGGTCAACAGACCCCAGCAGGCGATCATACTGGAGCCGCCCATCGAGACAAAGGGGAAGGTGACGCCGGTGAGGGGCAGCAGATCCACAGCGCCGAATACGTTGAGCATGGTTTGGAACAGCAGCATGGCCATGGCGGAAGAGGAGGCAATGGTGTAAAAACTGGAGCGGGCGGTGGCGGCGGATTTCACCGTAAAGACTGCCAGAATCACCAGCACAGCAATGGCGCACAAAGCCAGAATCAGCCCAAACTCCTCGCAGATCACACCGAAAACCAGATCGGTGTTGGCAGCCGCTATGTCCTTGAGCCAGCCGTTGGTGGGCCCCACACCGAACAGTCCGCCGCTGGCTGCCGCCGACATGGTGCGCGTCTGCTGATAGCCGGTGGTCTGGGCAAATTCCCAGGCGTGCCGCCAGGCGGAGAAGCGGTCGGCGATGTAGGGCTTGAACCGCAAAATAATACCGCCGCCGAAAGCCGCCGCCGCCACGATCATGACAATGGAGGGCAGATCGCCGGTGCGGAGAAAGGCGATGCACAAAAAAGCGGCAAAGAAAATCAGCGCTGTGCCAAAATCACTCATCAATGCCAGACAACCCACGCAGAAAGCGGAAAAGAGTACCGTAAAGATCAGGTTTCGTTTGGCAAAAAGACGATCCAGTGTGGCCGCTCCCGCCAAAATAAAGGCGATCTTGACAAATTCGGAGGGCTGAAAGGAGATGGGGCCGATGGAGACCCAGTTGCTGGCGCCGAAAATAGTTTCGCCAAAGAGAACATTAAAGGCAAGCAGAGCCGCCGCTGCGGCAGCAATGGGCCACCGGGCCTTTACCGCCAGCCTCAAGTTCCGCAGCAGAACACTCAACGCCAGAAACAGGATAATGCCGAAGATGACAGTGATAAACTGCTTGTAAAGCGCCGGGGAATCATAGGCGCCGATGACACCGAAGCACAGGGTAATCAGGAAAAAGACCATGGCTTCTGTTTCGTAAGCCGTGCGATGCATAGCGCGGTATAAGAAGTACATGCCCCACATCAGAATGCACAGAAAGAGCAGGGAGAAGAAAACGGGAAAACGAGGACTGCCGTCGTTTTCCGGCAGAAATTGCAGCGCCATCAGCCCCTGAATCAGCGTCAGAAGCCACAGACTGCCGGCGGGGCGAATGGCTCCGCCCGGCCGCATTCGCTTCTGCGCCTGTTTTTGCTCATCGTCCTGACTGGCGGGAAAGAAATACATTTCCACACCGCCCACAGCAATCACATCTGCCTGCCTGACCTCGGTGCAGGAAAAAATGCGCTCCCCGTTGAGCAGAACGCCACTCTTGGGGTTCAGCGGATAAATGCGCCATACACCGGTATCGTCCCGCATCAGTGCTGCGTGGCTGCGGGAAACAGAGGGGAAGTTGATGCGGATGTCGCAGTTTTTAGCACGTCCGATAACATTTTCCCAGTGGTTCAGGTCATAGCGGGTGCCATTGGCCAGACTGAGAAAGCCCCAGACCTCTCGCTCGGTTTTCCCGGCGAACAGGGATCGGCAACAGCGAATCAGCAGCCATACAGCCAGTACAGCCATGGCGAGGCGGCAACTCCACAGGAAAATACCCAGAAGACTGTTACCGGCTTCCGCCAGATGGAGAGAAGATAGAAACTTCATAATTAATTGTCGAAGAGATTGCAAAAAACCGTCCATATTGCCCTCACTGAATTATTTGCCCGTTCCAACAAGCGCTCATTTGGGATGCTTATTATATAATGTATCATATCATAATTGTCAAGAAAAAGACAGTAAAAAGTGCGCCAC
>JAAXZS010000167.1 GCA_012719745.1 Clostridiales bacterium
ATTATATGCTTATGTTTGACCAATTGCAAGCATTTTACACATTATTTCTACAAAGTAACGGTTTTTTACGCGTTGACAAGGGCAGTCGGGAAAGTGTATTATATGTATAACTTTTGTCTTTGGCAGCTCAGCCGCACGGAGCGTTTGCCATACAGGAAGATTTTCATCTGTTTTTCTTTCGTCAGCAGCAGTTTTTCAAGCCTTTATATGTCTCCGTAGCTCAGCTGGATAGAGCGCGCGCCTCCTAAGCGTGAGGCCGGCAGTTCGAATCTGCCCGGGGACGCCAAAAGTCCTTGTAACAAGCCGCTTTTGAGCGGTTTGTTGCATTTTACCCCTTGCATCTCCCGCTTGTGTTTGCACCACAGGCGGGAGATTTTTTTATGCAAGGCGGTGTGAATACTTGCTAATTGGCTTCGAACGGTTTTCAAGATTTTGCTAAGAGAAAACCGTATTTTGCTAATTTGATTTTCCCTAACTACTTGGTGGCTGGGTGCGCTGCGATCAATGCGGCTAGGGTTGCAGCCAGCTCCGGCGACTTTTGAAGCTGCTCCACCAGCCCCACAAGGTCGATGGGTGCCTGTGCCGGTTCTGCTTTCGGTTCCTCCGGCGGCCGGACACCGCGCAGGTCGGGATTGGAATAGAAGGCGCTTTCAAACTTCTGGGCATTGTCCTTTCGATCTTCGTCAAGGATGTGCGCATCCGTTTTCATCAACGAGGCTGGATGGATGCGGAAAATCAAACAATGGCGTAAGAGCCAGTCACGATATTTCTGCTGCACAGCAAACATCTTTTCACACAGTGCTGTATTCAGTTCTTCATAGGTCATGGGTTTCACCTACATTCTATAATAGAAAAAGCCGACTGATTTTCAAATGAGAAAACCAATCGGCTATGTAATATATTGTTTTATGGGTTACGTCGTTTTATTTTTATTGAATTCACCAGCCCATTCAAATCCCTTTTTTGCCATAATGACTGCAATAATTTCATTGATGATTGCTGCTGCTGCAATCGTCCCTTGTATAATTTTGGCACACGCAGGAGATGCATTGGAAATGGTAGAAACTGCAATACCGGTGAACACAAGCGATACACCAGAATGGGGTAGTAACGTAAAGCCAAGATACTTCTGTACAGTTTTCGGCATTTTTGTCGCTTTTGCACCGATGCGTGCACCAAAGTATTTACCGCATGCACGTGAGACAATGTATATGGCCGTGAACAGCCCAGCTCCTAAAATGGCATGATAATCCAAGGGAGCACCAAGATTAAGAATTACGATGATCATGGAAATGCCGAGAATCGGGTTAAAATCGGTTACAATTTGATCCAGCCGCTCTTCAGACACAATATTGGCAAATGTCGCAGAGAATGCCATACCCATCAGCATGAAATTTAGGACGGGAGAAGGCATTAGATAGATATTGCACAAAAATCCGATACCGGAAGTCAGCAGAATCATCCCAATAAGAATAGTAAGTGTTCCTGCCTTATTCCGTTCCCTTTTAAGAAGAAACCCAGCAGGGATTCCGGTAATCACACCAATAACCAACGGCAGAAGAATCATCACCGGAATGATCCAGATCGGCATAGCCGTTCCGGAAACGCCACGTGCTACAATGGCGATGGTAGTAAAGAAAACAGCAACCCCTACCATATCATCTAGAGCAGCCATAGGAATAAGTGTCTTTGTAACGGGGCCCTCTGTTTTGAATTCCCGCACGATGGACAGTGCTGGAGCTGGCGCTGTGGCAAGAGCAATTCCCCCAAACAAAAAGGCGACATAGATTGGTACATTACTAATCGCAAATGCAACGGAAAATACGGTGGTAACCAGCACAAAGGTACCTAAGGACTGTGTAAACGTCGTTATTATGAGAGCTTTCCCATATTGCTTTATCCGTTTCCAGACCAGCTCGGTTCCAATCATCAGTCCAACTGCACACTCCAGCACATGAATGATATTTTGGTACCACCCGGTACTTAGGAGTTCGTCTGATACAAGCGAAAATGCATAAGGCCCCAGAATCATTCCGCCGATCAGCCACCCAAGGATGGAAGGCAACTTCAGCTTTGATACAAGCTTTCCGATGATCCAAGCGAGTATAATGGCGGTAACCCAACGTACAATCAAAATCATCATTTTTCTTCGCCACGCTTCGCAATTCCGTATATCATGAAGTCTAGCATTTTGAACAGCGCATTCTCATGCGTTTCCACTGTTTCCTCAAAAGATAATCCGTTGACAGCAGGAGAACTAAAATAGCCGTTAAACATTTCCTGCATCAATCGAAAATACCACATAGCATCTTCTTTTGTCACATTAGGACGTAGGCAGGTCGTTTCCAAAATGCGGTTGTACAAATCAAAATTAAAGTCATCAAATTCTATGCGCACTTTTGCAATATCGTCTTTGAGGGATGCCGGCGGCTGCAACATAGATTCAAAGAACAGTCGGGCTTCGTTTCTATTCTCTCGGAAAAAGGAAAGACGTGCTTTTGTGTACCGTTGCAGGTCATCTGTGATTTCTCTGCCTTTGAGGTATTCGATCAACATATGAAAGCATCGCTCTACACAGGCAAGATACAGTGCGTCTTTGTTTTCATAATTATGATACAGCAGCCCTTTTGCAATTCCTTTATTGCAGATATTATTAAGTGACGCACCGGAGTATCCATTTGCTCCGAATTCATCCATTGCCGCTGCAAGTATTTTTTCTTTTGTCAGTTCTGTTTTCATTTCTTTTCTCAAAACAAAGCCCTCCATATACAATATAGACCTCTCAGTCTATATTGTATATGTTATAGACTACAAAGTCAACAAAATGGTATGCAGTGTATGTGTAACAAAATCGTTGGCCATGATAATTCCGGCAAAAATTCCCGAAAAATTGACGCAGCTGCAGACGATACATACGCTTGTTTTGAAGGCTTGCCGTGGGCTGCTGATTCCTTCCCTTTGAAACTCATTGAAAGATTGAAAACTTTTTAAATGGGACGCAATTGAGATGCTGGCCAAAGCCTATCATTTTTTTGCTGCATTTGTCAGGTCGGTTGTCGATACTGTATGAGGGGGAATATAGTCCTTATCGGCAGAATGCCCATTACTCTGCGCTGCAGAAATAGGTGCCGTTACCGTATAGCTGAGTGCAGGACTTCCACCCGGTGTCCAATGCCGCAAAACACTGTCAACGCCAGTGATAAAATGTAAGAAAGGGGGTGCGGACAAAATCAAATCGGCGTTGACATGTGAAATTCGGGTATTTTTGCTCCTGCCATTCGCTTTTGTGCAGGCAGTCGTATGGGGGCACCTTTATTTTTCAATTATACCGTCCCTGATGCAATTTTCTCTTTTCGTTGTGGATTTTTTCTTTTGTCCCTTATTATTGACACTTCCTCCCTATGGAATTATAATATTTACTAAGATTTATTATTATTTGGCTACAGTTTGAACAGCGGCCGCCTATCACTTTGTGCCGGGTTGGGGCGGCCGTCTGCCTTGAGAACAGGAGTTACCATATGAAACAACAGCGAAATACGCGACAGCGGGAAGTCGTTTTGCAGGCCGTTCAGTCCCGCAGGGATCATCCCACCGCCGATCAGCTCTATCTGGACATTGTCCGCACTTATCCCCGCATCAGCCGGGGCACCGTATACCGCAACCTGAAGATTTTGGCCGAAAGCGGCCGGATCCGCCAGATCCAGGTACCCGGTGCGGATCGATTTGATCTGCGGACAGAGGGCCATCATCATCTTTTGTGTATCCGCTGTCAGCAGGTGGCAGATGTTTCCTGCCCCTATGACACGGCAGCGGATCGGCAGGTGGCCAGGGAAACGGGGTTTCGGATGATTCATCATTCTCTGCTTTTTGAAGGCATCTGTCCCACGTGCCTTGCGCGGGAAGAGAAGTCTCCGATTTCGTAACAGTGCGGCTTGACTGGCTGCATTTGCCCACCGGAAGGATCGCATCGGTTTCCCTGCCGGTAGCGGCGCCGCGTTTTTCAACAGGAAAGGCAAACATACTATGAAGAAAAAACACACCATTTTAATCGTGGATGACCAGGAGATTAACCGTCATCTGCTGGGGAATATACTGGCACCTGACTATTATCTGCTTTATGCCGCCGACGGGAAACAGGCGCTGTCTGTGCTGCGGAATGCGGATAAGCCCGTATCTGCCGTGCTGCTGGATATTCTGATGCCTGTCATGGATGGCTACCAGGTGCTGGAAGCCATGAAGGCCGACCCACATCTCTCTGCCATCCCCGTTCTTGTGATCACGCAGAAAGCCGGCAGTGAAGAAGAGCTGCTGGCCTTTTCACTGGGCGCCTATGACTTTATTTCCAAGCCCTATCATCCCCAGCTCATTCGCCACCGGGTAGACCGAACCATCTGGCTGATGGAGTCGACCGACCGGCGGCGCCGGGCGGAATCCCGGGCAATGACAGATCCTCTGACCGGCCTTGCCAACCGCAGAGCCTTTGAAGAATCGGTGGGCGGCTTTCTGGAGACGGAGCCGGAGGGAAGCGCCGCCTTTCTCATGATCGATCTGGACAATTTTAAAACCGTTAATGATCTTTATGGCCATTTAGAGGGGGATCTGGTTCTTAAAACCGTCAGCAAAGCGCTGCAGGGCTGTTTTTCACCGGGTGAGACCGTCGCCCGGCTGGGGGGCGACGAATTTGCCGCGCTGATCCCTCATCCGGACTGGGAAAAGCTGCCCCAGCGGCTGGAGGCAATCTGCCGGTCTGTGGCTGCTTTGGAAGAAAAATGCCGTGTGGCCTGCACCATCGGTGTCTCCGGTTCTCCGGGCAACGGGCAGGATTACGCCTCTCTTTATCGCCGGGCCGACATTGCGCTGCTGACGGCAAAGCGCATGGGCAAAAATCAGTTTCAAATCTATTCAGACATCATGAATCATCCGGTTCCCATGCAAATGCGGAATATGGAATGGCTGCTGGATGAAATTGAGGAGGCTGTTCTCATTACCGACCGGGAAACCCGGGAGATTCTCTATCTCAACCAGCCTGCCGCCGATCTGGCGGGCACGGAAAAACGGGCCTGCCTTGGCAAGGAATGCTACCGCACCATCTGGGGCCGGGAAACCCCCTGTCCCTTCTGCGCCACACCCCAACAGGTGGGCACCGGCATTCATCAGTGCTTTAACCGTTCTGCCAGTCACGGCAAGATTTTCCGTGTCATCACCCAAATGATTGAATGGGACGAAAAGCCCGCCCGGCTGCAATACATATGGGACATCACCAAGGAAAACACGGCCCGCAAGCAGATGGACATCATTTTCTCTTCCTTGCAGGTGGGGCTTGTCAAATGCGAGGCGGACGGCAAAATGATTGTCACGGATGCCAACGATGTCTTTTATCATATGATTGGCTGCACGCGCTCGCAGTTCCCGTCCCTGTACGGAAACAGCCTCTATGGCCTGCTCTCGGCAGAAAATGTCCACCGCCTTGCGACGCGGTGTGCGCAGGCAGTCAGTGATATGAAAGGTTTTTCTCAGGCCACCGAACTGATTGTCCGAGACGGCCGGCACCTGCCGGTTATTGATGATATATCCGTGTTTGAGGAAAGCGGCAAGCTGTACTGCTTCCACGCCTTTACGGACGTGCGCCGCTCAAAGCAGCTGTGGGAGAGTTATGCGGCTTCCCGGAACGGGGAGTCATGAAAGGAGCCGCCCATGTCGGATTTTACCCATTTTAACGAAAAGGGCCGTGCCCGGATGGTGGATGTCACGGACAAGGGCGTCACCTGCCGCACCGCTGTGGCCTTTGGCCGGGTGCTGGTGAATCGTGAGACCTTTCACCTGATCAAAACCGGTGGTCTTGCCAAGGGTGATGTACTTACCACCGCTCAGATTGGCGGCATCATGGCCGCCAAGCATACCCCGGATCTGATCCCCATGTGCCACCCCCTGCCCCTCACCGGGGTGGATATGAATTTCACCCTCAACGAAGAAGATCTGGCGGTGGAGATTACCGCCACCGCCCGCTGCACCGGCGTCACCGGCGTGGAGATGGAGGCGCTTACCGCCGTGTCCGTAGGGGCGCTCACCGTGTACGATATGTGCAAGGCGGTGCAGAAGGACATGGTCATTGACCGCATCTGCCTTTTGAAAAAAACCGGCGGCAAAAGCGGCGTCTTTGAAAGGAGCGAGGAACTATGAGCTATACAGCCTGTGTGATCACCGTCAGCGACAAGGGCTACGCCAGGCAGCGTACCGACACCAGCGGGCCAAAGCTGGTATCCATGCTGGAGGCGGCCGGATATGATGTTGTCCGCACCGCCCTTGTACCCGACGATCGGGACATGATTCAAACGGAACTGCTGTACTGCGCCGACGAAGCCCACATCCATCTGGTGCTGACTACCGGCGGCACCGGCTTTTCTCCCCGGGACATCACCCCCGAGGCCACCCGTGCCGTTTTGGAGCGGGAGACGCCCGGCATTCCCGAATATATGCGCTATGTGAGTATGCAGATTACCCCCCGGGGGATGCTCTCCCGCAGCGCGGCGGGTCTGCGGGGACAGACGCTTATCATCAATCTGCCCGGCAGCGAAAAGGCGGCGGCGGAAAACCTGACGGCCGTTCTGCCCTCTCTTTCCCACGGGCTGGCTATCCTTACGGGCGCGGAGAGTAACTGCGGTGGCGATTCAAGCAGGGAGGCGCATCATCATGGCTAAGGTCGTGGCGCTCTGTATCAGCGAGGTGCGGGGCATTCAGAAGCACGAGGTTCCCTTTGTAAAGCTCCTGGCGGATTTTGGAATTGAGGGAGACGCCCACGCCGGTCACTGGCACCGGCAGGTGAGCCTTTTGGGCGTTGAGAGCGTGGAAAAGGTACAGCAGAAAATTACCTTTCCCTTGCAGCACGGCGCCTTTGCCGAAAATATTCTCACGGAAGGCATTACCCTTTATCTGTTGCCTGTGGGCACGAAGCTGCGCATCGGAGAGGTGACGGCGGAGGTGACCCAGATCGGCAAGGAGTGTCACAACGACTGCGCCATCCGCAAGGCGGCGGGAGACTGCGTCATGCCCCGGGAGGGCATCTTTGTGCGCATTCTCACCGGCGGCACCGTCCGTCCGGGCGATGAAATTGCCGTCATGGAATGAAATAAAGTGAAATAAAGCACCGTGGATTTCAGAAAATTTTCTGGAATTCACGGTGCTTTTTATGTTTTTTTATTCTCTTCGCAGCGCCTCAATGGGGTTGAGGCGGGAGGCCTTTACAGCCGGAATCAGGCCGAATACCACGCCGATCACCATGGAGAACACCACGGCAATAACAATGGCCGGCACGCTGATGGCCACCGGCGTGGCCATCACCTGGGCCAGGAGTTTGGCAAGGCCGATGCCCGCCGTCACCCCCAGAATGCCGCCAAGACTTGTGAGGACGGCGGCCTCGGTAAGAAACTGCCACAAAATCCGGCGGCGGCGCGCGCCGATGGCCTTCTTGAGGCCAATCTCCCGGGTGCGCTCCGTCACTGACACCAACATAATGTTCATCACGCCGATGCCGCCCACCAGCAGAGAAATGCTGGCAATCCAGATGAGCTGGCGGTTGGTGGTGGCGGATAGCTGCTGAAGCTGCTTGGCCTGCTCCAGCAGATCTGCGCTTTCGTAGGTATAGGTGCCGCCGCTGATCTGGCTTTGGGTGAGGGCGGCTCCCGCCGCCTTGCCCACCGCCGTCATATCGTCGGTGGTCTTCGCCCGCACCGCCGCGTTCTGGGGCTCGTCATACCGGTAGAGCGCCGGCCAGCAGTCGACGGGCACAAAGAGTGCTCCGCCTGAGGTGTCCGTATAGGTATAGTAATCCTGGATGCTGTTGATGGTGGGCTTGAAGGCGTTCTCCCGCTCCGCCACGCCCACGATGGTGAAGGGCTCCCCCTGAATATCCACCGAGCGGCCCAGGGGATTGAGACCCGGAAAGAGGGTCGCCACCGCCTTGTCGCTGATGATTGCCACCTTGCGACCCGACGCAAAATCCGCAGCGCTGAAATCGCGGCCGTAACTGATGCGGTAGCCGTTGACGGAGAAATAGTGGCTGTCCACGCCGTACAGGCCGCCATTGAAGGCGGTGCTTCTGTAATAGACGCTGTCGGCGTAGGTACGGCTGCGATAAAAGGAGACATCCGTGACATTTTCAATGGTGGAAAGGCTCTGCCGCGTCTCCTCCGACAGCACCGCCACACCCTCCGGCAGGTCAGAATAGCCCAATTCCACCGGATTGCCATCCTGACAGAGTTGCACATTGACCACATTGCTGCCCGCGCCGATGAGGTTGGCCTTGATCTGGTCGTTGGTGCCCTTGATGGTGGACACGATGGTGATGATGGAGGCAATGCCGATGATGATGCCCAGCATGGTCAGGAGGGAGCGCAGCTTGTGGTTCCAGATACTCTGAAACGCCAAGGCAATATTTTCAAACACAGTCTTCCCTCCTTAATAGCTGTAAAGCTGGTCGGGCGTGGATTCGGCGGTCTTTGCCCCGGCACGCACATTCCTGCCGTAGGGGAAAGCGATAAAATCCTCCGCCGTCAGACCACCCCGTATCTGGGTATAGCTGCCCCAGGCGCTTTTGCCGGTCTGAACGGTTCGTTGCTCCAGACGGCCTTCGGCACTCCGGACATAGACCACGCTCTTCCCGTTTTCGCTGAGAATGAAGGCGTTGTCCAGATAAAGGCCGCCGCTGACGCCCTGATAGAGGACGCGTACCGACTCCTCCTCCCGCAGCTTGGCGGAACTGTCCACCTGCACCGTCAGGAGATAGTAGCTGGCGGCAGCGCCGCCATAATAGGAATCGCCGGACACCGGTTCGCTGCCGATGGTGGTGACAATGCCTTCGTAAGTACCGTTATTTTCCCAGGACTGAATGGTGACCTTTTGACCCAGCACTACGCTGCCCCGGTCAAACTCGCTGCAGGCCGCCTCCACATAGAGACCGCCGCCATCCGAGATTTCCACCACGGCCTCACCGCTCTGGCGTACGGCAGTCACATTCCGCACGGCCGTGACGACGCCGCTTACCTTGCTGACTACCGTGCCGCTATCGGCCTCCTGTTGCTTCTTTTCATAGGCCACCCGGGCAATTTGGGCAGTAATGGTCAGTTTTTTGACCTCCTGCTCCTTTTTGCCCCGCTTCACGGCCAGCTCCGCTGCCGTATCGCCCTTTTCCCCATCGCTGCCGGGCTCATCCGAAGGCAGCTGGGGTGTATAGACGTCAAAAGTAATTTTTCCCGCCGTGTCCTTCACATGGAGGCCCCAGCTTTCCAGCACAGCGCCGCCTTTGGTGTTGTTCTCCCGCACCAGAAAGACGCCCCAGCCCTCCGCCGCTCCCGCCGGAAGCAGTGATCTTAAAAAGGCATCGTCATAGGAGGCCTCCGCTCCCCAGAGATAGTACCAGGGATCGTCCTTGGTGCCGCTGCCGGAGAGCAGCAGGGGCACCGTCTGGGGGGTATCATCGCTGAGAGCCGGGGCGGTTGGCTGCTGCTTTTGCAGCGCCTCCAGCTCCCGCTTTGCCGTGTCCAGCTGGGCCTGCTGCTTCTGGGCCTCGATTTTGGCCTGCTGCACTGCCACATCCGACAAGGTGGTGTCGTAGCGCAAAAGCGTATCCCCCACCTTCACCTGCTGCCCCTCCGTCACCAATACCTCCACGCCCTGCTGGGTTTCGGTGAGGTAAACGGTTTGCAGGCGGTCGGCCTTGACGGTGCCGCTTGTTTCCGTACCCCCGTCCATGAAATCGGTCATGCCGATGTCCTGCACAGCGAACACCTTTACCGCACCGCCTCCGCGGAAAAGCAGCAGTCCTCCGTAGATGGCGGCGCCCACGCCCACCGCAACGGCGGCACAGAGCAAAACCGTACGCAGCCTTTTATTCATCCGCGCCACCTCCCGTCAAAACACCGTCACGAATCTGGCAGCACCGGCGGGCATGGCCCGCCACGGCGGCGTCATGGGTAATCATGACGATGGTGACGCCGCTTTCGTGAAGCTGCTGAAAAAGAGCCATAATCTGCTGGCCCGAAGCCGAATCCAGCGCGCCGGTGGGCTCATCCGCCAACAGCAGCTCCGGCCGGCACACGATCGCCCGGGCGATGGCCACCCGCTGGCACTGACCGCCGGAGAGCTGGTCAGGGCGATGCTCCATCCGATCCTCCAGTCCCACCAGCTTGAGCGCCTCCATGGCCCGGTGCCTGCGTTCCTCCCGGGGGACACCCCCATAGAGCAGCGGCAGCGCTACATTGGACAGCGCCGTCATGCGGGGCAGCAGGTTAAAGGACTGGAACACGAAGCCGATCTTCCGGTTACGAATAGCCGCCAAGTCGTTATCGCTGCGGCCGGTGACAGTCTCCCCCGCCAGCAGGTATTCTCCCGAGGTGGGGGTATCCAGGCAGCCGATAAGGTTCATCAGCGTGGTCTTGCCGGAGCCGGAGGGCCCCATAATGGCCACATAATCCCCCTGCTCCACCTGCAAACACACGTTTTTAAGCACCGGCGTCACCGTTTTGCCCATGGCATAGTCCTTGCAGATGTCGGTCATGGATAGGATCATTCCGCCACCCCCGCGGTACTCGCGGACCCGCCCGGCATATCAGTCCCCATGCCGGACATGGCGGAATCGCTGTCCACCATGGTATCAAAAGCGTTTACATCCAGCCGGGACACCGCCGCTCCCGCCTTGAGGGTATCGTCCGGGAAGGCGATATAATCCTCCGCCGTCAGTCCCTCCGTCACAAGCCAGGTATCCATCTGCTCGTCATAGTCCGTCAGGCGCACCGTGCGCTTTTCCAGCTTGTGCTGAGCCGAAGCCGCCCAGACCCAGGGCGCGTCCCCCGACACATCCGTAAAGAAAGCTGTGGGCAGGCGCAGTTCCTGTGTATCCGTCTGGCCGTAATCCGGCTCAATGAGGACGTGCTGCCCCAGCAGCAATCCCTCGCCCCCCTCCACCGTTACATAGAAGGGATATTTACTGGCAGCCGTCATCTCGGCGGAGGAGTCGGAGGCACCGCCGGTGGCACTCATTGTCTTATCCATCATGACTCCGCTGCTGCTGCCGCTGCCGGAGACAGGGTTTTCCCAGTCAATGCGGGAAACGCTGCCCTTCCAGAGGACTGTATCATCCACCCGGGAGCGGATGATGACAGACGTCCCCTCCGGCAGGTCGGTGCGGTTCATTTCGTTGATACGGCCCTTGATCTGATAGCCACCTGTCTCCACCAGCGAGACAAGGGGCTTGGCATTGCCGGAGGAATCGGTGCCGCCGTTTTCATTGACCGCCAGCACCCGGCCGTCCATGGGCGACTTCACCTCGTTTTCCCCCATGGCGGTGCGGAGGCGGTCGATCTCCTTTTGCTGGAGCGTCAGATTATACCGGGCTTCCCGCAGGGCATTTTCGATGGCATTGATCTCCGTTGTATAGGACAGCTGTCCATCCGCCGTGGCGGCGGCCTTTTCCTGCTCCAGCTGGGCCTTCTGGGTCTCCTGCGCCTCAATATCCAGCTGCATCTGCTGATATTGGAGCTGGGCCTTGTCCAAATCCAGCTGAGCCGTGGCGGTATCATATGTAAAGAGCGTCTGACCCTTGGTCACGCTGTCTCCCACCGCCACCAGCACCTTGGCCACCGTCCGACTATCATCCTTTTTCACATCGGTCTGCTTGCCGGCGGTGACAATGCCGGCGTATCGGTTCACCTGTCCCGCCCCCTGCAGCCCCGCCAGCATGGAAACGGACTGCACCGTGACACTGGTGGTCTCCTGACCGCCGCAGCCCGTCAACAGTGCCAGCAGGAGAATGGCTGCTCCCAGGAAAGTGAGTATCTTCTTCATATGCTGTTCCTTCCTTTTCCTTGAAATGATCCGATATTTTTTTGACGCGGAAAAATATGGTTTTGTTCCGCCCCGGCAAAAAATATCCCCCTCCCTTTATATAGGAACAACAGACACAAGGCAAGAACAAATCCCTTACAATTTATGACAGTCCGGTTAAAAAAAAGCAGCAGGAGAATAAATTCTCTTGCTGCTGACGCTGTCAAAAAAGTACCTAAGCACTTTTTTGAAGGGGTTTCACTTCGCTTAAGCACCTCGGTTATCCGCCTTTGGCGGTCAATTCGGCGCTCGCTTCGCGCAAAGTATTTTCTCCCACGCACATGTCGCGGCAGAAAATGATTTAAATTCATTTCGCTGCCCCGGCAGCGAAATAAGTACGGGGTTTTTCGGCAAACTGACAGCAGGAGAATAAATTCTCCTGCTGTTAACGCTGTTAGATTTTACTTGATGACGCGGAAATCGCCCCGGGCCGCGGCCGCCGCCCGGCGCGCCTTACCCTCCGCCAGCACATCCAGCACATTGCCGATGATCTGATTGGACACCAAAAAGCCCGTGGGCGTCAGATGCCAGACACTGCCCTGCCGGCGACACCAGCCCTGCTTTTCATAGGTTTCCAAAAGAGCCCCCATGGGGTCAAAGCGCTCCCGGAACCGATTTTCAAAGGCCTTGGCGTCCACCCCCGCCGTTGTCCGCAGGCCCAGCATCAAATACTCAATATCCCTCTCCCGGGGGGGGATATTCTGGGTCTCCGACAGCCGAAGGTCCCCTTTTATATACCGGTCAATGTCCTTTTCGTAAGCAAAGCGCACATCTCCGAAATCCGAGTGGGCCCCGGGGCCAAAGCCGGCATACTCCCCCAGCGTCCAGTATTTTAGATTGTGGCGGGATTCGTATCCGGGGCGGGCAAAGTTTGAAATTTCATACTGCTCGTAGCCCCGCTCTTTGAGATAGTCCACCGTATAGAGGTACATATCCGCCTGAGCGTCGTCATCGGGCAGGCCGGCGTTCTCCCGCCGGGTGTAAAGGGGCGTACCCTCCTCCACCTTGAGGCCGTAACAGGACAGATGCTCGGGAGAGAGTGCCACAGCGTCGGCCAATGTGGTCTGCCACTGAGCGAGACTTTGCCCCGGGAGACCGTAAATCAGGTCAAGGCTGAGATTTTTGATCTTGGCTTTCCGCGCGGCTTCCACTGCCAGACGCACCTGTTCAAAGGTGTGGATCCGCCCGATATTTTTTAAAAGCGCGTCATCTGTGGCCTGAACGCCCAGAGACAGACGGTTGAAGCCCGCCCGGCGCAGCGAGCGCAGCACCTTGAAGTCCCCGGCGCTGTCGGGGTTGGCCTCCAGCGTGATCTCCGTGTCCTTTGCCAGCTTGTACCGCTTTTCAATGACCTTCAGAATTTTGATGAGTCGTTTTTCCCCCAGATAGCTGGGGGTACCGCCGCCGAAATAGACGGTATCCACGGTATGTCTTTCTGCCCGGGGCGCCACCTCCTCCAGATGGCTGATGAGAGCGGCTGTATAGCCGTCCATTTTCTCCTCGCTGTGGGCCAGGGAATAAAAATCGCAGTAATCACACTTCTGCTTGCAAAAAGGGATGTGTACATAAAGGCCCAACGGGCGAATGGCAGGTGTTTCTTTCTTCATGAATGATTTACCTCTCAGGGGGGGTGACGCGCACAGCGTCAAAATAGCAGTTGACACGGCAGGAACGGCAGCCTATACAGGCCTCCTGGTCAATTTCATACAGGCCGTCCTCCCGTTGGTGAATACAGTGCATGACGCAGAAAATGGAGCAGTATCCGCAGCCAAGACAGGTAATGGGGTCGATCTCTACCCGGTCATGTTTCTTTTTTCCAAAGGGATGCACGATTCCGTCCATACGCAGCACCTTATTTCTGTCAGTTTACCCATAGTATAGTCCGTTTCGGCCTTATTGACAAGGTAAAAGGGCAGAATTTTAAACCACGTTCTCAGCAAAATAACAGGCTGCCAGCATAAAATGCCGGCAGCCTGTTGGAGCTTGTCGAAAAAGCTTTTCCGACAAGCTGCGCAAGATTTTTTGAACTTTTAGAAGTTCAAAAAACTTATGATTCAAAACGAAAGACACCCCTCCTGGGTTTCTTTCGTAACTATCTTCCTTCCCGTTGTCCAAAATTTCAGGGTTTATCGACAGTCTCAACAGGCTGCCGGCATAAAATGCCGGCAGCCTGTTGGATCAAATTGTCAGAATCGGTCAATGCCAGAAATCCGTGCCCTCCACGCCGATGTCGGCGGCCTTAAAGTGGGGGTCCTTCCCGTCCTTCTTCTGGCGGGTATAGTCCTTCAATGCATCAATGGCCGGTTTGCCCAGACGCAGGATTACCGGAATATTGATGATAACCAGCAGTGCCATCAGCAGATCTGCCGTATCCCAGGCAAGGCCCATGGACACAATGGCACCCAAGAAAACGATCAGAGCAGCGACAATACGGAACACCATCATAAAGGTCTGGCTGGGGCTGCGCTTCATGATGAACTTCAGGCAACCCTCGCAGTAGTAGTAGTTGCCCAACAGCGTTGTAAAGGCAAAAAGGCTCATGGCGATGGCGATGAACACGGGACCCGCCGCACCAAACACATTGTGCAGCGACGCCTGCACATAAGGCGCGCCCTGCATTTCCGCCGTGGGCTCAACACCGGAGCACAGGCACATCAGCGCCGTGGCGGAACAGATGAGGATCGTATCGATGAACACAGAGAGCATCTGCACCAGTCCCTGCTTGACGGGGTGGGACACATCCGCCGTGGCGGCAGCATTGGGGGCGGAGCCCATACCGGCCTCGTTGGAGTAAAGGCCGCGTTTAATGCCGTACATCATGGCAGAACCGGCAAAACCGCCGAAGATGGCCTTGAAATCAAAGGCCTGGGTGAAAATATTCGCAAACACGCCGGGCACCAGCCGCAGATTCATGAAAATGACGATGAGGGAAACAATGACGTAGAAGGCGCCCATCACCGGCACCAGCACGCCGGTAATCTTGGTGAGGCGCTTGCCGCCGCCCAGCACGCACACGGCAAAAAGAACGGCCAGAATGGCGCCGATGATATAGGGCGTGGTGCTGGCAGAATAGAAGGAGAATCCGGCAAAAGTGGATTGCAGGTTATAGGACGCCAGCAGGTTGTAGCCGCCGGCATAGGTCAGAATCAGGCAGACGGCAAAAATCACGCCCAGCCAGCGGCTGTGGAGCGCAGCCTCAATATAATAGGCGGGGCCACCGTAGCTGGAGCCGTCCTTGTCCCGTTTTTTAAAAATCTGGGCCAAGGTGGATTCGATGAAGGCGGAAGCACCGCCCAGAATGGCGATGATCCACATCCAGAACACGGCGCCGTAGCCGCCGCAGCAAATGGCGGTGGATACGCCGATGATATTGCCCGTACCCACCCGGGAGGCGGTGGAGATCATCAGAGCGCCGAAGGAGGAAATGCCCGCCTTTTCCGTGGGTTTTTCCGTTACTACGCGGATGGATTCGCCAAACAGGCGGAACTGAACAAATTTGGTGCGGACGGTGAAGTAAAGGCCGGCAAACAGCAGCAGGATAATGATCCACGGGGTATAAAGGAAACTGCTGACAGCATTGACAACCTTGTCGATTGCGTCGATCATAATATGTTACATTCCTTTCTTTTCTCTCCTGACCCAGGAAATGAGCCGGTTTTATTATATCAAAACGAAACAAAATTGCAACCACTTCCTGTTTTTTAACTAAATTTTGCATAAGCGGGGGTTATTGTGCAAAAAATAGAGGCAAAGGGGGTATTCACATGGATATGTCACCGAAGGAATATCAGCAATATGTGCAGCAAAAAGCAAAAAAGTCTCCGCTGGTGAAAGATACGGTGCTGGCCTTTCTTGTGGGCGGCGCCATCTGCTGCGTGGGACAGCTTATTTTAAGCGGCTTTAAAGCACTGGGACTTGACACCACCGATGCCGGCACCGCCACTTCTGTCAGTCTTGTCTTCCTCTCGGCACTGCTGACAGGTCTGAACCTTTACAACAAAATTGCCCGCTTCGGCGGAGCGGGTACGCTGGTGCCCATCACCGGCTTTGCAAACGCCGTGGTCTCACCTGCCATTGATTTTAAAACAGAGGGGCTGGTTACCGGCATGGCCGCCAAAATGTTTATCGTGGCCGGACCTGTCATCGTGTTTGGCACCGTGGCCAGTGTTCTATACGGCATTATTTTGTGCCTTATACAGGGTGTGTAAGGATTTATATTGTATTTAGGAACCGGCAGGTTGCATATTTTGCAAAAAAGTGCAATCTGCCGGTTTTGCGTTCTTAACGGATATCGCAGTAATCATAACACTTCTTAACGAAACAGGCAGCCTGCTTAACACCGTGTTTATAAAAAACGTGATATCGTATAGTACGTTCCAAACAGGCGGACAGCCTGTAAACCGTAAAAGGAGTGTGTGTGTTTATGGCAACCTTTCTCATCGGTCTTTTGATCTTGGTTGGCGGCGCGGCCCTGTACGGCCGTTTCTGCGAAAAGATCTTCGGGCCGGACGACCGGCAGACGCCGGCGTACACCAAAGCGGACGGCATCGACTATGTTCCCATGAGAGGCTGGAAAAACAGCCTCATCAATCTGCTGAACATTGCCGGCACCGGCCCCATCATCGGGCCCATTCAGGGCATTTTGTTCGGGCCCATCGCATTTATTACCATCCCCATCGGCAATATTATCGGCGGTGCTATGCACGATTATTTTGCCGGTATGATCTGCCTGCGTGACGGCGGCACCCAGATGCCCGACATGGTACGCAAGTACAGCAACAAGGGCGTTTACGGTGTTTATCAGGTATTCGTGAGCGTACTGCTGCTGCTGGTGGGCGCCGTGTTTATCTACACCCCCGGCGACATTGCCGCCAAGCAGGTCTTCGGCTTCAGCGGCGCCGCCACCTCCGTTTCCACCTGGGTCATCTACGGTGTGATCTTTGCCTACTATCTGGTGGCCACCGTATTCCCCATCGACAAGATCATCGGCAAAATCTACCCCGTGTTCGGCGCAATTTTGCTGTTCTCCGCCGTGGGCGTGTTCATCGGTCTTCTGGTACAGGGCTATCCCCTGCTCAACATCTGGGATAACTGGAACGGCGGTCTGATCCAGTACGGTACATATTTCGGTGATAATCACTTCCTGCCCATCTTCTTCATCACTGTGGCCTGCGGTATCCTCTCCGGCTTCCATTCCACCCAGACGGCTATTATCTCCCGCACCATGAAGAGCGAAAAGCAGGGCCGCACCACCTTCTACAACATGATGGTGCTGGAAGGCTTCATCGCTATGGTCTGGGCTGCCGGCGCCATGGGCGTTTACAACCTGGGTCTGCAGGAAGCCAACGCTTCTCTGGCTACCGATACCATCGGTGTTGTCTGCAAGCATCTTTTGGGCAATGTGGGCGGTATTGTCGCTCTGCTGGGCGTCATCGTTCTGCCCATCACCTCCGGCGATACGGCGCTGCGCGCACTGCGCATGACCATCGCGGATTCCTTCCATCTGGATCAGAGCACCAACGGCAAGCGTCTGGGACTGGCCGGTATTATCTTTGCACTGGTGGCCGCCATCCTGGTATTTGCCAAGATGAATCCCTCGGGCTTCAGCACGCTGTGGCGTTACTTCGCTTGGTCCAACCAGACGCTCTCGCTGTTTGCCTTCCTGGCCATTACCGTATGGCTCTTTGAAAACGGAAAGGCAAAATATGCCTGGGTGCCCCTGATCCCCGGCGCCTGGTACGCCTTTATCACCGTCGCCTATATCATGAACGCCAAGATCGGCTTCAACATCCCCTGGACGGGTGCCTACATCATTGGTATCGTGGCGGGCATTGCCTACGCCGTTGTACTGCTGTGGTACGGCAAGAAGCGTTCTTCGGCAAAGATCAACGCGACAAAGTAACCGCTTTTACCTGAAATATTCCGGCAATTCCATGAACCGATCCGGTAAAAGAGGACAGTAAATAAACGCCCCCGTTTGTAGGATAGCAGAACTACAGACGGGGGTGTTCATATGAAGAGGAGAAAAAGCGTCCAGGCATTTTTTCTTATTTCGTGAAATTGCCGGTATAATCCGCCATGCCGTAGCGCCGGGTCATGACGGCGGTGGCGTCGTAGGCCCGCATGGCATCGCAGGACACGCAAAAGCCTACCACATCGCTTTTATAGACGATCAGCGCTGTGCCTCCCGGCAAAGCTTCCGTCAGAGCCGTGTGCAAAAGCGCGGTAAAGCGCTGCAGGGCCGTATCGTCCCGGAGACGCACCATGCCGCAGAGGTAGGGGCTTTCCCCTGTCAGATCCCCGGTGACGCAGGAATCGGTGACGGCTGTCGCTTCCATGCTCCCAAGCCCCCACTCCGCTGTGGTCCGCTCCGTTAAGGGCTGGGCAGGCTCCGTCAAAAAGGGGCAGTCGGTCTGTACCTCTCCCATCAGATCCTTTATGGCCACTCCGTCCAGCAGTACCATAGATTGCCCCGCCTCCACATAGTCGGCCGGGTCGTAGGCCATGGGGTCGGTATCCCGAAACGCGGCAAGCAGCGCTTCCCTCTGATCCTGAGGGCACATTTTCAGCGCCGCCATGACAAAAAGCACCACCCGGCCGTTTACCGCCGTATCCACAAAATCGGCATGCATATACGTCCAGTGGTCGGGATCGGCCGTATCCCGGAGATACTGCACAAAGGCAGCGGCGTCCGCGCCTGTGGATAACCGGAACAGCAGCAGGGCAAAGGGTGAGGTGCCAATCATGGGGCTGTAGCACAGCACATCCTCATAGGCCTGGGTAAAATCCCGGGCGCCAATGGCGTAAGCCGTTTCCTGTCGGTTTGTGACCCGGGATTCAAACATGGCCCCCGGATGGAGCTGACTTTTCTCCAGCAGCTGATCCAAAATGGCTTCCAGGGGCATATCGCTGACGCCGTTTTCCGGTCCCACCGTATTTTTGGTGCCGCAGCCCGGCAGGGTCAGAACCATCAGGCAGGCCAGCAGCCACGCCGCCGCTCGTTTCACATCATTTCCCCCTTACAGGTACAAATTCTCTTTGTACTATGCCCGGTTTACGCCTTTGTCAACCAAGAGGGAAAATAACGGCAAAGCCGGACTGATTTTTCAGTCCGGCTTTGCTTTACCAATTATTGTTACAGGTCGTTCAGACACAGATCTGCCAGGGATTCACGGCGCACGGCCACATAGCTCTTGCCGCCGCAAAGCATTACGATGGGCGGACGGGGCAGGCGGTTGTAGTTGGAGGCCATGGAGTAGTTGTAGGCACCGGTGGTGCAGACCGCCACGATGTCATTGCGGCAGACGCTGTGGGGCAGCATCACATGCTCCTGGATGATGTCGCCGCTTTCGCAGCAGCGGCCCACTACCGAGCACTCGAAATCCTTCGCCTCTTCCATCTTGTTGGCCAAAAGGCAGGTATAATTAGACTTGTAGAGGGCAAAGCGGGGGTTATCCGGCATGCCGCCGTCAATGGAGACATAGTTCTTATAGCCGGGGATCTTCTTGAGAGTCCCCGCGGTATACAGGGTCATACCGGCGTTGGCCACGATGCTGCGGCCGGGCTCCATATGGATATCGGGCAGGTCGATGTTCAGACGCTGACAGGTCTCCTTGATGGCCGCTGCCACCTCGCTGACCTTCTTATCCACATCCAGATAGGGGTCGGAGTCCACATAGCGGACGCCGTAGCCGCCGCCCAGATCCAACTGCTGTGCCATATAGCCGTACTTCTTCTTCATGTCGGCCACGAACTCCAGCATGATGACGGCAGCACGCTCAAAGATGTCCTCGGCGAACACCTGGGAGCCTACATGGCAGTGGAAGCCCACCAGCTCGATGTGCTTTTGCTGAAGTGTGAAAGCGGTGATCTCCTCCGCCTGGCCGGTTTCGATGGCACTGCCGAACTTGGAGTCCACCTTGCCTGTGGCAACGGCCTCGTAGGTGTGGGGATCAATGCCGGGGGTCAGGCGCAGCAGAATCTTCTGCCGGATGCCCACACGGGCGGCCTCGGCATCCACAGCTTTGACCTCTTCCACATTGTCGGCCACAAAGTAGCCGATGTGGTTGGCGATGGCATAACGAATATCCTCATCCGTCTTGTTGTTGCTGTGGAAGTAAGCGTTTTCCAGAGAATAGCCGGCCTGCAGCGCCGTATAGATCTCACCCGAGGACACAACATCAATGCCCATGTTCTCCTCACGCATAATCTCATAGATATGCTTAAAGGAGTTGGCCTTGCTGGCATACAGAGGACGGGCGCCGGGGCCGAAATGTTTTTTGAAGGCCTTGGTGTAAACGCGGCAGTTGTCGCGGATTTTATCCTCGTCCAGCAGGTACAGCGGCGTACCATACTGTTTGGCCAGCTCCACCGTATCCTGTCCCGCAAAATACAGATGACCGTTCTCGCCTACAGTAATGTTGTCACAGATCATGGTATTCATCCTTTTCAATGTAATTTAGTTAGTTTGGTATGTATGGGGAAAGCGCTGATGCGCTCAGAATCTTCTTGTTTAATTGTCTGTAAAAGGGAAAATAGAGTCTCGCTGTTTTGTTAACACTGTGTGATGCGGTACACGGAACAGGGGTCTGCGGCTCAACCGCACCACAGGCCCCCGCCGTGTCAAAAGGAAACGAATTGTTGTGAAAAGAAAAGTTTACTTAGCGATTTCTTCCTTGCTCTCCAGAGCCTTCTGAGCCAGAGCCTTCTTGAGCCAATCCTTACCGTCCACAAAGCGAGCTACAATGTAGGACACCACATAGTCGCCGGCGGAGTTAATCATGGTCGCGGGAGGATCCACCAGGTTGCCGATGGTAATGGCAATGGGGTAGGCCAGATCCAGCTGGTTGGGGAAGAAGATGGAGCAGATAATGAATTCGCCGATATAGCCGCCGCCGGGGATACCGGACATACCCACAGAGGAGACAACTGCCACCAGAACCACCTTCAGGAAGGTGCCGATGCCGTCAAAGGGAATGCCGAAAATGCCAAACAGGAACGCAATTTTCAGTACGCAGGAGAAGCAGGAGCCGTCCATGTGCATGGTGGCGCCCAAAGGCAAAACGATCTCGGACACATCCTTGGGAATACCGGTCTCTTCAGCCACTTCCAGGTTGGTGGGAATGGTGGCGGCGGAGGAGCAGGTGCCAAGAGATGTGATGGCCGGACGCAGGATATGCTTGAACATGACCTTAACAGCACCCTTGCCGCCGCCAAAGCGGGCAAACAGGGGGAAAGCCGTGAACACATAGATCAGGCACAGAGGATAGTAAACGGCAAGACCGCGGCCGTAGCTGCCGGCGATGGAGGGGCCATAGGTGGCCACCAGGTCGGCGAAAAAGCCCAGGAATGCAACAGGTGCGTAATAGGTGATGATCTTGACCAGCTTCATCATGCAGTTGGACAGATCATCCAGGAACTTAGCGGTCATGGTCTCCGGGCCACCGGCCATCTGGACGCCGAAGCCAAAGAGAATGGAGAAAATGATCAGGGGAAGCATGGCCTTGCGGCTCAAAAGACCCACAAAGTCCTCGGCGGTAAAGAAGCTGACGATCAGATCAGCCGCAGATTTCTGCTCACCCACGGTGCCGGCAGCCAGGTTGCCCCAGGGCTCCAGCACGGGAGGGATAATTTTCATAAGAACGATCATGATAACGGCGGCAATAGCGCCGGTGATCACGAAGGTGGCAATGGTGGTGCCCATGATCTTGCCGGCACGCTTCTTGCTCTTCATGTTGGCCACGGCGCCGGCAATGGATGCAAACACCAGCGGAACCACGATACAGAACATCAGGTTGATAAAGATTTTGCCGAAGGGCGCCAGATAGGACGCACCCTTTGTCACCATGTTGCCGTCGGCGTCATAGACGTTGGGCCATACGGCACCGATAATGCAGCCGACAATGATGGCCCCAACCATGGCGATCAGAAGACCATAGTTGCTCAAAAATGATTTCTTTTGCATGTTTCAGTTCTCCTCCTAACAGTTTTTCAGTGTTGGTTCTTTTCTTTGGTTGATTTGGTTGTTATTGTAAAGCAATCAGCTTTTACACATGTAAATCCTCATCGGTGACCTCGCCCTTTGCCACAATGTTGGTGGGGCCGGTGAGATAGAGGTTTTTGACCTTTTCGCCGTCATGGTCCACGGTGACCCGCAGCTCGCCGCCGGTCATCTTCACGCTGACCTCGTTGCCGCTGACCTTGCCCTGCAGCGTCAGGACGGTGACAAGAGAGCCGGTGCCGGTGCCGCAGGCATAGGTGAAATCTTCCACGCCGCGCTCATAGGTGCGTTCATAGACCTGATCGGGCCCTGTAATCTCGTAAAAGTTCACGTTGGCGCCCTTGGGGAAAGCAGGATGATAGCGCATCTTGCGCCCCAGATCGAAAAGGTCCCGTGTCGGGATGTCCTTCAGATTCTTCATGGGTACCACCGCGTGGGGCAGACCCGGATTGCCCAGCTCCACATAGGAGCATTCGTATGTAACGCCGTCCACCTCGATGGGATCGTCCAGCTTGATAATGGAGGGATCGTTCAGGCGGATGCGGTACAGCCGCTGATCGATGCGGTGGCCGGTGACAATACCGGCGGTGGTTTCAATGGTCTGCTCCTCCCCCGCCAAGCCGTTTTCATAGCCATAGCGGCAGATGCAGCGGGCCCCGTTGCCGCACATTTCACCCAGACTGCCGTCGGAATTGAAATAGGTCATTTTATAGTCCGCCGCGCCGGTGGCTTTGTCCACCACCATGATGCCGTCCGCGCCGATGGACATGTGGCGCTCACAAAGCACCCTGGCCACCTCGCCCAGCTTCTCCGCGGGAATTTTTTCTTCCATGTTGTTGAAGATCACAAAGTCGTTGCCGGCTCCGTTCATTTTCCAGAATTTCATAGAATTTTTCTCCTTTCATCCATACTGCGATGTTTCTTCTGCTTACTTAATATCAATATCCGTGCCAGTAAGGTTTGCTCGTTATATTTTTGTCAATATTTCCAAAATTCTTTCCTTTTTTGTTGTGGTTTTACCCAATTGTCTTCCTCTTTGCCGCCGTTGTTCGACTCGGCGTTATAGGGCGGTCGCTTTCGGGCTCTCTCATGTGGTTCTGATTTCAGAACTACGCTTCCTGTTTTCAGAACTATTTAAAGGACATGTACCGCCACCGACTGAAAAAGGCCGCAGCTGCCCTTTGTCGGCAGTTGCGGCTCCGCGATGTACTATTCGATACCGTATTCTTTCAGCTTCCCATAAAACACCGTTTTGGACAAGCCCAGATCCTGCATGGTCTGGGTGCGGTTTCCCTCGTTTTGCTGCAGCGCCTGCTGGAGAATCTTCTTTTCCTCAGCCTTGAGCCGCTCCCGCAGCGTCATGTGAATGGGCGTACCTTCCAGGCGGATATGCTCAGCATAGATAATGTCCGAATCCGACAGCGCCACCGCACTTTCCAGCACGTTTTCCAGCTCCCGGATGTTTCCCGGCCAGTCGTAGGACAACAGCTTGCTGAAAGCCTCGCCGGAGAGGCACTTGCCCGGCATACCGTAGGTCTGGCGGATCTTGTCCATGAGATTTTCGATGGTGAAATAGATGTCCTCCCGGCAGTCCCGCAGAGGCGGCAGCTCAATGGAAAAGGCGCTGAGCCGGTAATAGAGATCCTGACGGAAGCGGCCGGTGGCCACCTCCTGCTTGAGATTACGGTTGGTAGCGGCGAGAATCCGGACGTCCACAGGGGTCATTTTGGTAGAGCCCACCCGGCAGACCACCTTGTTCTGAATCACATTGAGCAGCTTTGCCTGGATATTCAGTGGAATTTCGCCGATCTCGTCAAGAAAAATAGTGCCGCCGTCGGCCTCTTCAAAAAAGCCGGCCTTGCCCTTGGGATTGGCGCCGGTAAAGGCGCCGCCCACATAGCCGAACATTTCGCTTTCAAAAAGCGTGGGGGTAATGGTGGAGCAGTCCACCGTCACAAAGGGGCCCTTTCGGGGCTGGGCATGGCTGATGGCGTCGGCCAGAAAGGATTTACCCGTGCCGCTCTCCCCTGTGATGAGCATGTTGCAGTCCAGCTGGGAAAGCTTGTAGGCCCGCCGCTTCACCGACGCCATGGCGGTGGAGTTGCCGAACAGAGCCGCAAAGGCGTTGCTCTCGTCCAGAAAGCTGTGGCGTTCGGATTCCCGGTATTTCCGCTCCACGGAGCGGATGGCGGTGTTGCGTTCCATAATGATATCCCGCATATTCTGAATACGGCGAAATTTTACGATGACGCCCTCAATTTTCTTCTCACTTTTCACCGGCAGCAAAGACGCCAGCAGCGGATAGCCGTTGATCTCGTATTCCATGTCCTCGTACTGCTCGGCTTCGCCGGTCATGATCTGCCGTATGTGCTCTTCAAACAGCTCCCCCTCAAAAAAGTCCCGGAAGTGATAACCCACCACGTCGATCTCAAATTCCGGGCTTTTGGCAATAAAGGTGGCGCCCCGCAGCAGATCACCCAGCGATTCCTTCCGGGCAGAGTAGCCCTTTTCCTGCCAGAACTTCACCTGATGGGTCACCGGATCCACCACCACGATCTGGGCAATGGAGAGGAAATAGGTAATGTCGTAAACGGTGTCGTTCACCTCGGCACGAGCCACCGTCTCTCCGTTTTCCTCCGTTCCCACCGAAGTGCGGACGGTGAGGCCCCGGCATACCGTTTCCAGACAGAACGGCTCTGAGGGGCTGCCGCCGTGGAGATATTTATAGACAGGCGTGACCCCCGGCGTCTGGTACAGGCCCACCGCCACCACGGCGTCCCCTGGCTGTATCTTTTTATCCCGGATGCCAATGGCCGCCAGCTCGGCGGGCACCATATTCCCGTCGTCCACTCCCAGCGACGTATCGGCAATAATGACCATATCCCCCGGCAGGATCTGTCCCGCCGGATGGGAGGCATGGCAGTGGTTGAACAGGCCAAACTGATCCTTGGCTTTTTTATTGATATGGGTCACTGTACCCTCCACGTCCATCACAAACATGGCGTGGGAGGAGCTTTCCATCAGGCTTTGCAGAATATCCACGGGCGCCGTCCTTTCTTCTGACCGCCGGAGAGGCGGGTCAAACGGTTTATTGTGGCTATTCTACCGTATACATCTGCATTTTGCAACCGCTTTGTTCGGATTTCGGAACTACGCCCCCGTCACAGTGGGCCAAATTTCCTGTAGATCCCCCGCCGTCAGGGCAGCGGAAAGACGGGGAATTAGAGAAAAAGCGGTCTTGAGAAAATACCGCCGGGGCTCTCCCTCCCGGATGTCCAGTGTGTCGCAAAGTGTCATGGCCGCCGTACCCAGTATCCGGCCGCGCTCCGCCGCCGAAAGCGGTAACAGGCGGTCGGCTATATTTTCCCGCTCCGCTTTGGTGACACTGAGGGAATAGGGGGAGCGGCCGCAGAGTGTCAGACCCATCCCCTGTACCAGCACCGGCTCACAGCAGTTGACCAACAGCTCCCGAAAGGCGGGGGTCTCCCCTGCCAGCAGCGCCGCTGTCCGTTCTCTGGAAAAACCGTATAAAAGGCGGTTTTCCCAGATAATCCGCCGGAGATAGCCCGTGATATAGTCCACCCCCCGCTCCTCCTCCGGTACCGGCAGGCAGAGCTGATAGTCGATGTCGTAGGGGATCTGATGGGCAAAAAAGCGAATGTCATAGTCCTTGAAAAAGCCACCGATACCCTTGAGGGTCCCCTCCAGCGCCATATGGCCCAGCTTGGGCGCGGTGAGACAGGCAGTTTTCCAAAGCTGACGGGCCGTCTCCGTCTTCTCGGTCAAAATCGCCTGCCCCCGGCAAAGCTGCTCCTCCCAGTCGGTAAAGCAGGGGCCTTCCCCTGCCCAGACCTGCTCCACCGTATAGGTGACAGAGGCCAGCAGTTCCCGGGCTACCCCCTCCGGTACCGAGGCGCTGTCGTCCATGGTATAGAGGGCGGCCCGCCGGGCCGTGAGTCTCCACAGTCCCGCCAGCGCCGCTGACTGCTGTCCCTCCGTCAGCCGGTTTATCAAAGCGCTGCAGGGCGCGTTTTCTTTTTCGTTCAAAGGGATTCCTCCTCTGTCCGTCCCGCCGCCGTGTCCCGCAGCTCCTGGGGTGTCAGGCCGCTTAAATAGGCGGCGGAGCCGCCGGCACGGCCGTTAAACACCGCCGCCATAGCCTTCAAAAGGGCGTCGTCCGGCCACTCCGTCTCGTTTTTGAAATGATAGAAGATCATTTGCAGTTCCTCAAGAACCGGCTCAAAATTTTCCTTGTCCAGATAGGGAGAGTCGCAGAAGGCCAGGATCATCTGATCCAATATACCGCTGCCGAATTCCACTCGTCCGGCCTCCCGCAGCGCCCGGGGACGGCTTTTTACCAGCGTCTCCATGGCCTCCCCGGACAGTGCCAGACCGTACCGCGCCGCCGCTTCGTTGCTTTTGCGCAGCCGGGGCAGGAGATCTTCCGTCGGCGGGCAGACGGGAAATAGGTTTTCTTCCATACCATCACCTCTTAAATGAGTATGATACCCCCATTCATATTGGGATAACAGTCTTGTTTTTTTGCCTGATTTGTGGTAATATAA
>JAAXZS010000068.1 GCA_012719745.1 Clostridiales bacterium
CTCTCCATCGTCCTGGGCGTGGACGACTATTTTAACAATCTGACCACCGGCAACGTGATGCGGCCCGTTACCGACACCCATCATATCTCCCGGGCCAAGCTGGCCTACTATATCGACTCTACCGCGGCGCCCATCTGCATCCTCATGCCCATCTCCTCCTGGGCAGCGGCGGTATCCGGCGTCGCCGACTCCATGGAAGGCGTCAGCGGTCTTCAGCTTTTTATTTCCGCAATCCCCTTTAACTATTACGCACTGCTGACCATCTTTACACTGGCCATTATGGCGCTGTTCCGCATCGACTTCGGCCCCATGCGCCGTCATGAGGAAAATGCGGAAAAGGGCGACCTCTACACCACGCCGGAGCGTCCCTTTGCCGACGCCAACGATGAGAGCAAGAACTCTCCCCACGGAAAGGTAGCCGATCTGGTGGCACCCGTCATCGCACTGATTCTGTGCTGCGTGTCCGGACTTCTTTATACCGGCGGCTTCTTTACGCCCAGCAGCGATTATTATCTGGATGTGATGGGCGCTTTCGCCAATTGCTCCGCCCCCTCCGGCCTGATGTACGGCTCCTTTGTGGCGCTGTTGTTTGCTTTTGTCTTTTATATGGTACGCCGCACTATGCGCTTTACTCAGTTTACCGAGTGTATCGCCGAGGGCTTCAAGATCATGGTGCCCGCCATTCTGATCCTCACCTTTGCCTGGACCATCAGTCATGTGACAAACGATTTGCTGGGCGCCAAATACTTTGTAGCGGACGCCATGGGCTCCGTAGCCGGCGGCATGGCGCAGTTTCTTCCCGCCGTCATCTTTGTGGTGGCCGCTCTGCTGGCCTTTGCCACCGGCACCTCCTGGGGTACCTTTGGCATTCTGATCCCCATTGTGGTCAGCACCTTTGGTACAAACGGCGGTACCATCCTCACCATCGGTATTGCCGCATGTCTGGCCGGTGCTGTCTGCGGCGATCACTGCTCCCCCATTTCCGACACCACCATACTGGCTTCTACCGGCGCCCAGTGCTTCCATCTCAACCACGTCAAGACCCAGGCGCCCTATGCCATCATGGTGGCCGCCGTTACCTTCGTCAACTATATTTTAGCCGGTCTCATTCAAAATCTCCTTTTGAATCTCATCATCGCCTTTGCCTCCATGTTTGCAACACTGATGGTGATTCGACTGGTGCAAAACAAGAAGACTGCCACGCAGTAAGAGCAAGTATTTATTGGCAAAATGCACACGAAACGCAAGGGAGCCGCTCCAGCCATCGGGTAGGGGCGGCTCCTCATTATTGAGTCGGGAAAAGATATGGACATGCGCCCCCTGGGGGGGTATAATAAGTTTTACGGGTTTTTGATATTTGTCTTTTGAGAGTTTTACATTATTTTCCATTTAGTATTTGGTGGGCTGCAAATAAATTGTACTTTATTTGCAAAAAAGTTCCACAGTTCACATCTTACATGTAAACTGTGGAACTTTTGGTGGAGATAAGCGGGATCGAACCGCTGACCTCTTGACTGCCAGTCAAGCGCTCTCCCAGCTGAGCTATACCCCCGAACGAGTGTTAGTATAACACAGGGGTGCGAAAAATGTCAACCCCAAATTTTATGATTTTGCAGGAGATTTTATGACAGACTATTTTTCCCTCACTTTGCCCGATGACGACATCCGGGCCATCAGCAGTATCGGCCTGGCTCATCTGGGCGACGCCGTCTATGAATTACTGGTACGCACCTGGCTTTGCGCCCACGGAACGGCCACCGGAAAGGGACTCCACCGCGCCACGGTGGCTCTTGTCTGTGCCCCCAAACAGTCCGCGCTGGCGGAAAAAATTCTGCCGGAGCTGACGGAAGAAGAGGCGGCGGTTTTTCGCCGGGGACGCAATGCCCATGTCAACAGCATTCCTCAGCATGCCAGCAGGGAGGAATACCAGCAGGCCACCGCGCTGGAGGCACTTTTTGGCTATCTTAGTCTGCGGGGACAGAAAGCGCGCATCAATGAACTGTTTTGTCATATGATGGAGGAATCGTAATGCCGCTGGACGCTATTTGTCTGCGGGCCGTGGTGCAGGAAACTGCCACTCAGGTTACGGGCGCCCGCATTGAAAAAATTCAGCAGCCCGCCCGGGATCAGGTGGTACTGCTGCTGCGTGGCTCCAAGCGGTTGCTGCTGTGCGCCGGCTCCAACCAGCCACGGCTCCACATGACAGCGGTGCTGCGGGACAACCCCAGCCAGCCGCCCATGTTCTGTATGCTGCTGCGCAAATATCTTACCGGCGGCCGGATCGTCTCCATCACCCAGCCGGAACTGGAGCGGATCGTGGAAATCACCGTGGAGATTCTCGATGAGATGGGCGAAAAGGGCTGCTGCCGCCTGATTCTGGAGGCCATGGGCCGCTGCGCCAATCTGATCCTCACCGGAACCGATGGACGCATCATTGACTGCCTACGCCGGGTAGATCTGGAAAGCTCTCAGGATCGACAACTTTTACCAGGGTTGTACTATCGCCGGCCGCCCGCTCAGGGAAAGCTTAACCCTCTGACAACGGAGAAAAGCGATTTTCTGCATATTTTAGATGAATGCCGGGAGGAGCAAGCGCTGGATGAGTGGCTGCTCTCTGCCTTTGCCGGATTTTCCCCCCTTATGGCCCGGGAAATCGTGTACCGGGCCTTCCAGACCACTGACCGGCGGAATATTTCCCTGACAGAGGCGGAACGGGAATCGCTGTGGCAAACCTTTTCCCACCTCACAGCTGCCGTGAACGAGGGAGCCTATACTCCCACCGTACTCCTGCGGAACGGGCGACCCGCCGACTATTCCTATACAGAGATCACCCAATACGGCCCGACGGCAGAGAGCATGGCCTATGACGCTTTCTCTGCCCTTCTGGACGGCTTTTATGCCCAGCGGGAGCAGGCCGACCGGGTACATCAGCGGGGCCAGATGCTGAAAAAAGCCATGGCCAACGCCCGGGATCGGCTGCGCCGGAAACTGGCCGCCCAGGAGAAGGAATACGCCGCCACCCAAAACCGGGATGCGCTGCGGCTGTCGGGCGAGCTGATCACCGCCAATCTCTACCGCATGAAAAAGGGTGAAGCGCTGCTGCAGGCGGACAACTACTATGAGACAGACTGTCCTCAAATGGAAATACGGCTGGACCCCCTCCTCTCCCCTCAGCAGAACGCCGCCAAATATTTCAAGCAGTACAATAAGGCGAAGACGGCGGAGGTCATACTGCGGGAGCAGATAGAAAAGGGCCGCGGCGAGCTGATCTATCTGGAAAGTGTGCTTGAGGAGATTCAGGAGGCGGAAAGCGAGCAGGATTTCAACGACATTCGCCTTGAATTGCAGGAGGGCGGCTACCTGCGCAGCGAGCGAAAAACAAAGGGCGGCGGCTTTCAGCGGGCCTCCCGGCCCCGGGAATTCCGCTCCAGCACGGGGCTGCGAATCCTGGTGGGCCGCAATAACCGGCAAAATGACAAGCTGACCGGCAAGGACGCAGCCCGGAGCGATCTGTGGCTCCATGTGCAGAAGGCTCACGGCTCCCATGTGATACTGGAGGGGCCGGAACCGGACGAGACCAGTATTTATGAAGCGGCACTGCTGGCCGCCTGGTTCTCCCAGTCCCGGGAAGGGCAGAATGTGCCGGTGGACTATACGCCGGTGAAATATGTGAAAAAGCCCGGCGGCGCACGACCCGGCATGGTAATCTACACTACCTGCCGCACGGTCTTTGTGACACCGGAGGAGGCAGCTGTCAAAAAGCTGTCGGCCAAATAAACAGGGCAAAGCGCACGGTCACTTCATCGAAGTAACCGTGCGCCCTTGTTTTCTGATAGAAATACTTATTTAATTTTCTTGTTCAGCTCACGCACATGCTCAAATTCCTCCACCACGGCCTTATCCGGCGCCGGCGTCAGAAGCGAGACGATCACAATGGCAAGGCAAGCCAACAGAAAGGCCGGCAGCAGCTCATATACGTTCCACGCACCGCCAAGGGGTCGCACCAGATATTTCCAGATAAACACCATGGCACCGCCGACGATCATGCCGGAGAGCGCCCCCCACTTGTTGGTACGCTTCCAGAACAGGGACAGCAGCATAACCGGCGCGAAGGTGGCGCCGAAGCCCGCCCAAGCAAAGGAGACGATGGCAAAAACAGAGCTGTTGGGATTGCGGGCAATGAGCACGCCCAAAATGGCGATGACGACCACCGTGATGCGAGCCGTCCACATGGTGGCTTTCTGGGACATTTTGATGCCGAACACATCCCGCATCAGGTTTTCCGAAACGCTGGATGAGGCGGCCAGCAGCTGGGAATCCGCCGTGGACATGGTGGAGGCCAGAATACCTGCCAGTACAATGCCTGCCAGGAGGGCCGCCAGTACGCCGTATCGGCTGAGGAGATCCGCGATTTTCACAATGACGGCTTCCGCAGCGGAGGCCGATTCAAAGGCGGGAATACCGCCGGCCTTGGAAACGGCCAGACCCACCGTGCCGATCAGAATGGCCACCGCCATGGAGATCACCACCCAGACTGTGGCAATGCGACGGGAGGTCTTGATCTTCTTTTCATCCTCAATAGCCATAAACCGCAGCAGAATATGGGGCATACCGAAATAACCCAGACCCCAGGCCAATGTGGAGCAAATTGTGATAAACCCATAATTAGAAACAGACCCTGTGACCACATTTTCCACAGAGTGCAAGCTCAGGTACCCCGGAATGGAGGCGGCGGTGCTCTGTACCGCACCCCAGCCGCCGGCGGCGTTGATGCCGAAGAAGAGCACCACGATCAGCGCAATGGTCATGACAATGCTTTGAATCAGGTCGGTGGTGGAGACCGCCAAAAACCCGCCCATGACTGTATAGAGAATAATGACCGCAGCACCCACCAGCATGGCCGTCATGTAATCCACACCGAAAAGGCTGTTGAACAGCTTGCCCACCGCCGCAAAGCCGGAGGCTGTATAAGGGATAAAGAAAATGATGATAATGACCGCAGAGATACCCAGCAACACTTTTTTCTCATCGTGGAAGCGCCTGGCAAAAAAGTCCGGTACCGTAATGGCTCCGATATGGGCCGAGTATAAGCGCAGCCGCTTGGCAACAAACAGCCAGTTAAGGTAGGTGCCTACCGCAAGGCCGATAGCCGTCCAGGTGGCGTCAGCAAGGCCGGTAAAATAGGCCACACCCGGCAGACCCATCAAAAGCCAGGAACTCATATCCGAGGCCTCAGCGCTCATGGCCGCCACCAGCGGGCTTAAGTGCCGTCCGCCCAGGTAAAAATCATCCGTTGAACCGGCACTCTTTCTGGAATAGGCTACGCCTACATAGATCATAGCAATCAGATAGAGAATAATTGCTATTAAAATGCAAATTTGTGATGTATTCATAAATCAGTTGTCCTCCTACTTTTTAACACGTTCTTTACTATAGCACAACCCGAAATAGACGTAAATACAGAACAGCGTATAGAACAAAGTCTATACGCTGTTGTCAATATTATTCAGTTTTATGTTGATATACAAGTATATTTTTCATAGAACAAACCATAAAACATTTTATAGTTCAAATAATATTTCTTTGCTGAGGTGGGCGAAAACCACCCAGAAACATGGGCAGCATCACCGACGCGTATTTGGAGAGCGCATACTCACCGTTGGACAGACACCAGTCGTAGAGCAGGGCTCGTTCAAACATGGCATACCCCTTGACAATTTCATTTCCCGTGAGATCGGTGCGCAGCTGACCTCGCTCCTGACCGGTACGGACAATCTGCTGAAGCAGCTTGAAATAGGTGCGGCTGCGATCCAGCAGGTGCTTTTCACCCTTGGTAAAAAGCTGGGTGGACAAAAGACGGGCCAGCAGCTCCAGAGACACGCTGTCGTCAATCATGGTAAACAACTCGTGGTTGAGATAGATCAGTGCCTCCACCGCATCCATTTCCGGGTCCATCTGCGCTTTGAGCTCCTCATATTTTTCATCAAAAATCATGGAGAGGGAGCCCAGCAGCGCATCCTTCCCCTCAAAATAATGGTAAAAAGAGCCTTTTGAGGTTTGGGACTCAAAAATGATATCCTCCACCGTGGTGTTTTCATAACCCTGTTCATAAAACAGCTTCCAGGCGGCAGATACGATCCGTCCTTTGGTATTGCGTCCGTTCTTTTTCGGCACAGTATCCCCTCCCTTTCACATGCTGCGCTTCCCCCGGTAGCCGCCGAACAGACGGCGAAAAGGGCCGCGCACCAAGCTTTTCTCGTATTCATTCATACCGAAGCGCCAGAGGCAGGCTCCATAGACCAGCAAAAACACACAGCCCCACACAAATACCGTCAGGTAAGACTGCCGGTGGACAAAAAAGGCCATCAGCAGCGCAGTTCCCAGCGGCACCAGCATGGACGGTAGGAGCGAGGCGATCTCTTTCCAGAAACGGGGGATATCCAGTCCCACCCTCTTCTGATAATACCAGTTCATAATCAGCACATTGCCGATAAAGGTCAGCAAAATCGTACCGCAGGCCGCACCGATACCTCCCCATTTCATGGTAAAGGGAATACTCACCAGCGCATTGCCCACAGACACGGCCAGATACAAAAAGGTGCGAAATTTTTGCAGGTTTTTGGCGCGCTGGATCTCAATTCCCACTGTTTGAATGGCAGGCAGGAGCGTCGTCGCCATCAGGATAATGGCAATGGGATAGGACACATTAAACCGGTCGCCGCCGCCCCAGCGGATCACAAAGGGACGCCCCACCGCAATAAAGCCCAGGAATACCGCTGTGAGCAAAATAAACTGGAGCCGACCCACCCGGATGAAAAGGTCGCTTAAATCCCGGTTGGAACAGCGGCTGGCCACCATGCGGTGTACCCGGGGCGTCAGCACATTGGAAACCGCCGTGGCAAAGGACAGGTAGTACACATTGAGCTGAGATGCCACCACATAGGTGGCCACCGCAGCGGTACCGCAGATCCAGCCCAGCAACAACCGGTCAATACTCCAGTTTACGTTTTCCACCACCACACCGATGAAGATATAGACGGTGTACCCCAGCATCTCCCGCAGGAGGGAAAAGTCATACTGCTTGAAGCTGATGGGCATATGGAGCTTGCGGAAGCAGTAACCCATATTGACAACGCCGCTGACCACCGTGATGATCAGTGCCAGCCAGGCCATGGCGGGAGAACGGAATCCCAGCAGCAGCAGCGGAATCATAACCAGAGGATTGACCACCGTCTTGAGCATGGAGACCAGCTTTTGAAAGAGATACCGTTCGTTGATATTCACATGAGAGTCAAATACGCTGAGCGGAAAAGCAAGCCCTGCGTTGATGGACATGATCCGCAGCAGGTGTTCCGCCAACGCGATTTCCTCTTCCGAAAGCTTTTTGCCGAAGATAAAGCCGCCGCGATAAGAAAGGAAAAAACCCAGGCAGGTTAAAACGATGCCCAGGATCGTATATGTGATGAGGAACATGCCGTTGAGCTTGGCCATGTTCTTCTTATCCTTAACAACCTTATAGCGAGAGTAGTATCGGACATAGGCGCTTCCCAGACCCGCACCCAGCAGGTTCAAATAGGCGATCACCGGCAGCACCAGATTGTAAACGGCATATTCGCTGTCGCCCAGATTGCTGATCATGATGGGGGTATAGACCAGCGATATAACCGTACTCAAGGCCATGGAGGCGTAGGATAAAAGTGCACCGATCTTGATCTGATTGCCCTTCAAAAGCCCAACTCCTTTGTTGTAAAAAAATCATTGGCAGAGATTCTTTATCCTGTCTGGCGGTCGGTAAAGCAACAGCAATCTATTTCTTCACCACCTGAATGGGGCCCGTCTCCTCATGCAGCGTTTCCTTGTGTTTGTACATACGGTAGTCCGCCTCACGAAACACCTCGGAAAAGCTTCGGCGGTTATTGGCCTTATACAGGCTTACCCCGTAGGATACGGTAGGCAAGCGCTTGTCCGCCTGTCGTGCCAGCGTAAGACGGCGGGAGAAACGATCCAACCGTCTTTGCACTGTCTCCCGGTCGGTTTGGGTACAAAGAACGCAGAACTCATCTCCGCCGATGCGATAGCATTCTCCCAGGCCGGAAAAAGCCTCGCTGAGAATGCCGGCAACCGTACGCAGACAGGTATCTCCAAACTGATGACCGTACTGATCGTTCACGATTTTAAAGTAATCCACATCCAACAGGATCAGAAACGCACTCCGCCGGCCTTCCAGTTGTTTGATCTCGTTTTCATAGGTACGCCGGTTGTAAAGCTCGGTCAAAATGTCAATCTTATTACTCAGGGCACAGAGGAAACCGTAATAAAGCAGCAGCGACAGCACAATACAGATCCAGGAGGTATGTATGCCCGGCAGCAGCGTCTGAACCGTGGTTCCCAAAAGCAGAAAGGCCGCCAAAATAGCGAAAAAAAGGCGGGCGCCCTGTCGGTAATGCCTTACGACCTTTCCTGTTGCGACAACCGCAATCGCCACACCCCAGAAGCTGGCCGCAATAAACACCCAGAAGAGAGGACCGCGGCTGTAGATATTAGCGGGTGAAACAGCAAAAATAAAGCCGCCCCACGGAGAAAGAACCGCAAGCACCGCCGAAAGGACAGCCGGCAGCAACATCCAGATGCGAATCTTTTGCTGTTTGTTATTTAATACTACCATCAAAAGAAGAGGCAGAAACGGAGTGGCCACAAAACCCATCATATTGGACAGAATACTGCACAAGCGCAGATCCGTCGTCTGATTGTCGCAGACCAGAGAGCAGGCCTCCGCCACAATGATACCGATGCATACCAGAATGGCCAGTCGAAAATAGCGTTTTTTCCGGAAATCCAGCAGTTCACCTTGCTGAATCTGAAAAAGCAGTATCAACAGTGCCAGACATTCAAAGATTGCCGTGGCCATATAGTTTTCAAGCATGGCAATCCTCCTCATCCGGCGTGCCTCGGTGTTCTTTGCCAAAAAACGAACTTAAACCGAAATAAAAAGCAATTTTATTGCTGTTGTCCTAATTTTTTAGCTTTATCATTATAGCACAACGGTTTCCTAAAAAGCAACTCTGTTTGCCAGCTCCTCTTCCCACTTATTTACTGTTGCAATTGACGGATTTGATATTTCTGGTATGATGGAAACAGACACATACTGTGCATCAACTGCAAGGAGGCATTTATGAAAATACTGATGATCAACGGAAGTCCCCATGAGCATGGCTGCACCGGCACCGCTCTTTCCGAAGTGGAGCGGGTGCTGGCCTCTCATCAATTGGAAACGGAGCGGCTGTGGCTGGGAACGCAGCCGATGGCCGGCTGCATCGCCTGCCGCAAATGCGCCACTACAGGGCAGTGTATCTTTGACGACGCCGTCAACCGCGTGTTGGATGAGTTGGACGAATACGATGCGCTGGTGATCGGCTCTCCCGTTTATTACGCAGGCCCCGCCGGACAGTTGTGTGCCTTTCTGGACCGGCTGTTTTTCTGCGCCGGCGGACGCATGGCCGGAAAATTCGGTGCCGCCGTTGTCTCCTGCCGCCGGGGCGGCGCCAGCGCCGCTTTTGAACGGCTCAACAAATACTTCACCATCTCCCACATGCCGGTGGTTCCCTCTCAGTATTGGAATCAGGTACACGGCTCTGTTCCGGCGGACGTCATGCAGGATGCAGAGGGGCTGCAGACCATGCGGAGTCTGGGGGAAAACCTGGCTTGGCTGCTCCGATGCCGGGAGGCCGGGGACAGAGGCGGCGTCAGCCGACCTGTTTATGAACCCACGATCCCCACTAATTTTATTCGGTAATACAAAAAACGGAGGAGCCTTGACGGCTCCTCTGTTTTTTTGCTGTTAATTCTCTTTTTTTCTGGCGGCGAGCCGCTGAAACAGCTTTACCAGCTCCACCAGAGGGATCACACAGAATGCCACCGCCAGCGCGGCCACATATTCCGTGAAGTTGATGTGGGTAAAATCGAAAGCGTTGGACAAAAACGGCACATAGATCACAAGCGTTGTGCAGGCAAGACTGGCAAGAGCCGCAATGTTCAAAAGCTTGTTCTGGGAACGCATACGCAGCAGGCTTCCCCGCTGGGAGCGCATGTTGAAGCTGTGGAAGATCTCCGTCATGCTCATGGTCAGGAAGGCCATGGTAGTACCGTCGGCGGAGTTGACAATTGCCCAGGCGCCATTTTCCATATATTCGCCCAGGAAATAGGCAAACAGCACCAGGATGGTCACTACAACACCCTGATAAGCCACATCAAAGCCCATGCCGCCGGCAAAAATTCCCTCGGAGGAGTCCCGGGGCCGGTGGCGCATCAGATTGGATTCCGCCTTTTCCGTGCCCAGTGCCAAAGCCGGGAAGCAGTCTGTCACCAGATTGATCCACAGGAGGTGTACCGGTTCCAAAATGGTAAAGCCCAGCATGGTGGCGGTGAAGATGGCCAGCACCTCGCTCATATTGGAGCTGAGGAGGAACTGAATGGCCTTACGGATGTTGTCGTAAATCCGGCGGCCTTCCTCCACGGCGCTGACAATGGTGGCAAAGTTGTCGTCTGCCAAAACCATATCCGCCACGTTTTTGGTGACATCGGTCCCGGTAATACCCATGCCCACGCCGATATCCGCCGCCTTGATGGAGGGGGCGTCGTTGACGCCGTCACCGGTCATGGCCGTCACGAAGCCTGCATTCTGCCAGGCCCGGACAATGCGGGTCTTATGCTCGGGCTGTACGCGGGCATAAACGCTGATCTTCCGAAACCGGGCGGCAAAGGCTTCGTCATCCATGGCGTCCAGCTCCAGACCCGTTACCGCCTCGTCGCCGTCCCGCAGAATGCCCAGCTCCTGGGCAATGGCCATGGCGGTAACCACATGGTCGCCGGTAATCATAATGGGGCGGATCTGCGCCTGACGGCAGTGCTCAATGGCTACCTTTACCTCAGGCCGCACCGGGTCGATCATGCCGGTCAGACCCACAAAGCAGAGGTCTTTTTCCAGTGCCGAAGGCGAGCAGTCTGCGGGCTTTTTATCATAGAAACGTACAGCGCCGGCCAGAACCCGCAGTGCCTTGGACGCCATGGCGCGGTTGGCCCCGGCAATCTCCTTTTGATCGGCTTCGTCCAGCGGTACCGCCTTTCCGTCCCGCCAGATATGGGTACAGTGGCGCAGCACTTCATCGGGGGCGCCCTTGGTGTACTGCACGATACCCGCAGACGTTTCGTGGACGGTGCTCATCATCTTGCGCATACTGTCGAAGGGGGCTTCGCCCACACGGGGCTCGCCCTTTTCCACATCGGGTTTTATCTCCCCCATCTTGGCACCCCAGTTTACAAGGGCGCACTCCGTGGGCTCTCCTTCCGCCTTTTCGCCGTTCCAGCGGGCGTCGTTACAGAGGCTCACCGCCTTAGCCAGCAGCTTTTCATCCTCGCCCCAGTTCTCCACCACCGTCATCCGGTTTTGGGTCAGGGTACCGGTTTTATCCGAGCAGATGATCTGGGTGCAGCCCAGTGTTTCCACCGCCGTAAGGCGGCGAATAATGGCATTGCGGCGGCTCATGTTGGTGACGCCGATGGACAAGACAATGGTCACAACGGCGGCCAGGCCCTCGGGGATTGCCGCCACAGCCAGGCTGACAGCCACCATAAAGGTATTGAGCAGCACCTCACTGGAAAGCGTACCGGCCCGCAGTACACCCACGGCAAAAATAGCCACGCAGATACCAAGTACCAAATAGGTCAGGATCTTGCTAAGCTGGGAAAGCTTGCGCTGTAGGGGCGTCTGGCCCTCCTTGGTGGCGGCCAGAGCGCCTGCGATGCGTCCCATTTCGGTTTCCATACCGGTACCGGTGATCACCGCCGAGCCGCGGCCATAGGAAACCGTGCTGCCCATGTATACCATGTTTTTTCGGTCGCCCAGCGCCACGTTGGGTTTCCCCTCCAGGCCTATGGCGTCGATAAACTTGGAGACGGGCACGCTCTCGCCCGTCAGCGCCGCCTCCTCGATTTTCAGGCTGGCGCTCTCCAAAAGGCGGCCGTCCGCCGGTACCGCATCGCCCGCTTCCAGCAGCACCACATCGCCCACCACCAGATCCTCGCTGTGGATCTGCTGCACCTTGCCGTCTCGCATCACCCGGCTGGTGGCCGCCGCCATCTCCTGCAGCGCTTCAATGGCTTTTTCCGCCTTATTCTCCTGATAAACGCCAAGCGCCGCGTTGACGATCACCACGAACAAGATGATGATAACGTCGGCAAAGCTCTCCCCGGCATAGATGGAGGTGATGCCGGATACAAGGGCCGCCGCCAGCAAAATGAGAATCATGGGGTCTGCCATCTGGGCAAAAAACCGCTTGACAAGCGAGTCCTTAGGTGCCTCCGCCAGGCAGTTCTTCCCGTTTTCCGTCAATCGCTTCTGTGCCTCTGCTGAAGACAGGCCCTCCGGTGAGCTCTGGGTTTCCCGCAGTACCGCCCGGGTGTCCTCACAATAAAAAAGCATACAATCCTTCCTTTCTGTCCCTTAGGGAATAAAAAAAGCTCATGAAAAGACCGTACCGGCCTTTTCATGAGTCTGGTTCTCTCAATCCAGGCCAGGACGGATTGCTCCGAACATGTATGTTGACCTGAAACGCGCGGGAGGCGCGGGAACTACTCCCTCATATTGTATGGAAGAATATAGCAGTTTTTCGTTCCCCTGTCAAGAGAGTATTCTGCCCCTTTTTCAAGAAATCATTCTCTTTACGGTTTCTGAACGGTTTCTTAGCACTCCAATTTTGTCTGTTGGGCGTAATAGAACATGTACTGCTGATAGATGCCGCCATTTTTTTCGTAGCGGGCGAAGGGATTTCTGCCATTATAATAGCATTCGATTACCCGGGCGATCCAGACGTCTACCGGGGCGCAGTCTACCCGCCCGTAAGCAAACAGGCTGACACAGTTGGCCACCTTTATCCCTACGCCCCGAACGGTTTCAAGAGCGGAGAGCAGTGCCCCGTCCTCCATGTTCTTAAGGGCTTCAAGGTCAAGGGTCCCTTCTGCCACCCGATGCGCCGCGTCATGGACATAGGGGGCACGATAGCCCAGAGAACAGCCGGTCAGTTGCTCATCACTGAGTTCACATAGCGCCTGAGGCGTGGGAAAAGTATAGAGATCGTCTTCTATTCTCTCGCCGCAAAGGCGGCAGAGGCTTTCCACGGAGCGGCGGATGGCGGGTATATTCTTTCGCTGAGAAATGATAAAGGTAATCAGCATCTCCCAAGGTTCCTGGCGCAGGATGCGGATTCCGGCGCTGGTTTCCGCCATACGGAGCAAGGCCTGGTCCTCGGGATCAATAGCAACCCGGACGGCGGCATAATGGCGGTCCAGATCAAAATAGGGTCGCCACACTTCGTTCCATTCTTTCTGCGGGCAGTCTGCCTCCCAATTGTTCTCCCCCCGGTCGGTCAGACGCACCACATGGCTTTGGGTAACGAATCTATATGTATCCGGTTTTTCCTCCGTCGCCCGAAAGCATTGACCGCTTTGGATAATCTTTCGCGGGTCAAAATCGTCTTTTATCTGTAAAATCATGGTTCCTCCACTGAAATATCCTTTTTTTATTATACAGCGCGGCCATCTCTGAAACAAGCCCCGCCCTTTTTCCAAAATTTTAGAGTTTTGTGCCTTGGTCACAGAAAGAAGCGACGCAAGTGGGTATACTAAAATAAAAACAGGAGGCTTCTTTATGTCTGATGTGATTATTGTCGGTTCCGGCCCTGCCGGTATTTCCGCTTCTCTATATACCGCCCGCGCCGGGTTTTCCACCACGGTGATTTCCATGGGCACCGGTGCGCTGGGAAAAGCGGAGGCCATCGAAAACTACTACGGCTTTGCCCAGCCCGTTTCCGGCGAGGAGTTGGCCCGGGCAGGTATCGAAGGTGCGAAAAATGTGGGTGTGCAGTTTGTCAGCGGCGAGGTGGTGGGTATCAATTATGACGATCAGTTCGTCATTGTGACCACCGGCGGTACTTATAAGGCTCAGCAGGTGCTGCTGGCCACCGGCACGGCCCGCACCGCGCCCCGCATTCCGGGGCTGAAGGAATTTGAGGGACGCGGCGTCAGCTACTGCGCGGTGTGTGACGCCTTTTTCTATCGGGGCAAGCAGGTGGTCGTTCTGGGCAGCGGCGAGTACGCCGTCCATGAAATAGCGGCGCTGCTGCCGGTGGCCGCTTCGGTTACGCTTTTGACCAACGGCGCGGATGTCACTGTGCCGGTGCCGGAGCAGGTCAAGATTGACAAGCGTTCCATTGTCTCCATTGACGGCGGCGAGCGGGTGGAAAAAGTCTCCTTCTCCGATGGCGGCTCCCTTGCCGCCGACGGCGTCTTTATCGCCTACGGCGTGGCGGGCAGCACCGCTCTTGCCCGTAAAATCGGCGCCCAGATTGACGGCAACAAAATTGAAGTGGACGAAAACATGTCCACCACGATTCCCGGGCTTTACGCCGCAGGCGACTGCACCGGCGGACTGCTGCAAGTGTCCAAGGCGGTCTATGAGGGTGCCAAGGCCGGCACCGAGATCGTCCGGCAGGCCCACAAAAACAAATAATACCATTTCTTTCCCTCTTCTTTATAATACACGGGTTGATTCCTGTCAGCCCGTGTGTTATATTTTATCCAACTGAGGAAAAGGAGGAACGATTCCATGACGACCGGCGAATGCTCCGATCTGTTTGTCAGGCATTTTCCCTTCTGGGAACAGCTTTCTCCCCAGCAGCGGGATTTTCTCTGCCGCAGCGCCCATACGGCCCACTACGAAAAGGGTGCCAGCATCCATCGGGGCGATCAGGACTGCGTAGGCGTGATTCTGGTCAAAAGCGGACAGGTACGCACCTATCTTCTCTCGGAGGAGGGGCGCGACGTGACGCTGTACCGTCTTTTTGCGGGGGATGTGTGTATGCTCTCCGCCTCCTGCGTGCTGGATACCATCACCTTTGATGTGTGCATTGACGCGGAGGAGGATACGGATGTATTGATTATCAACGCCGCCGCCTTTCATCAGCTTTCCGATGAGAACATCTATGTCAAATGCTTCGGGTATCAGCTTATTACCACCCGGTTTTCCGATGTGATGTGGGCCATGCAGCAGATCCTTTTTATGGGCGTGGACAAGCGGCTGGCCATCTTTTTATGGGATGAGATCTCCAAAAGCGGCTCCGATCAGATCCACATGACCCACGAGCAGATTGCCCGGTACATGGGCTCCGCCCGGGAAGTGGTGACGCGGATGCTGAAATACTTTGCCGGTGAGGGCATTGTGGAGCTGTCCCGGGGCGGCATCCGCATTCTGGATCGTAAAAGGCTGCGGACTCTGACCGAATAATCATACATAGCAAACAGGCTGTGCCGCAGAAGCGGCACAGCCTGTTCTTGTCGAAAAAGTGCCGTGGGCACTTTTTCGAGGGGGTCTCACTCCGCTTAAGCGCCTCGGTTGTCCGCCAAAAGCGGACAATTCGACGCTCGCTCCGCGCAAAGTATTTTCTCCCACGCACATGTCGCGGGAGAAAATGATTTAAATTCATTTTGCTGCCTCGGCAGCGAAATTAGTA
>JAAXZS010000009.1 GCA_012719745.1 Clostridiales bacterium
ACCTCCGGCCTGACGATCGCGTGCACCAGTCATTTGCGCGGCGTTCAGCAGATGGAGCGTGTGCGCTGGAGCTCGGGCCTGCGCATCTGCGAGGTGCTGCGGGCTACCTCGGCGGTGCCGGCTGTGTTCCGCCCGAAACTGATTGGCGACCTGTGCCTGGTTGACGGCGGCGTGACGGATGTGCTGCCGGTGAATCTTCTGATTGCCGCAGGGGAACCAAATGTGCTGGCGGTAGATGTGGGTAAGGAGTACCGCATGCCGGAGCAGATCAATATCTGGGAGGTGGCTACCCACTCTCTGTCTGTGATGCAGGAGCGTTTGCAGGAGTGTGTGGCGCACGGTGAGAAACTGCAGCTGATTCCGCACCTGCCGGATCACACCCGGCTTCTGGACTTCGGCAAAATGGAAGCCTGCATGGAGGCGGGCTATGAGGAAACAAAGCGGAAAATGCCTGAGATCAAGCGTTTGTTTTCCCCGTCGTACCCCGGCTCCCGGCGGGTGTTCCGTACCCGGCCTTAGGCCGTTAGGGGTACTGTGCTTTAAAAGAAAAAATATGTCGTTCATCGGTTAGACCGATCTTCTTTTCCTGAGAATCCCCCGGTATTTCGCAGTGGAGCATCTCCGTGCAAAATGCCGGGGGATTGTCTTTGGAAACAGTGGAGGAACACGAAGAACAGCGCGGATGGTTAACGGACAAGTTATGTATGATAAATAGGCTGTAAGACCTCGATAAGAACAGTGCTGGGTAATACGAAACAATTGCAATCGATCAAAGATTTCCATTTTTTATTTGCGGAAAGAGATTGACACAGTGACTTGTTGGTCATATAATGTGACCAACAAGTCACTATTCTTGATATAGGGGGCGAAAGTATTGCCGAAAAGAACCTTTCACCGTCTTGACGACGATAAGAAAGAAAGAGTCATCCGGGCCGCAATTGAAGAATTTCAGGCTCGCGGTTTTGAAAATGCAAAAATAGAAGCGATCGCCCGAGGCGCGGGAGTCGCCAAAGGCAGCATCTATCAATATTTCGACGATAAAAAAGAGCTGTTTCTGTACTGCGTCACATGGGCGTTGGAATATTTTATGAAAGAAATCGACAGGCAGACTCCGCTTCAGGATATGGACGTATATGACTATTTCCTCTCCGGCAGCCGGGAGCGTTTTGAACTGCTGAAGCAAGAGCCGTTGCTTGTTGCGTTTTCCATGGAGATTTACACGGGTAAATTCGGCAGCCTGGCGCTGGAGGCAAGCCGTGAACTGTCCCGGATCGGTGAGGAATATGAGCTCAGGCTGATTGCCAATGGAAAAAGAAAGGGAACGGTCCGCGAGGATCTGGATGATAAAACCCTTTTGCTGTTTTTTCAGGGCGTAACGGAGAAATTTGACGCAGAGATCATGGAAAAGGTCGAAAGCGTCGATTACAACCCCACGGAAGAACAGTACCGTGAAATGGAGCACGTACTGAAAAACATGATTTCCTTATTAAAGCAGGGAATGGGGAGGAATTGAGAATGTTCATTACAGTGGAAAACCTGAGAAAGAGCTATCAGGCGGGCGAAAACAAAAACGAGGTGCTGGGGGGAATCAGCCTTACGCTGGAAAAGGGACAAATCGGCGTGATCCTCGGCCCGTCCGGTTCGGGAAAGTCGACGCTGATGAACATCATCGGCGGCGTTGACCGCGCGGGCAGCGGCAGCATCCATGTGGATGGCCTCGAGATCACTTCTCTTGACGACGACCGGCTGACGGATTACCGCAGGGATTCGGTCGGCTTCATCTTTCAGTTTTATAACCTCGTTCCCAATCTGACGGTCACGGAAAATATCGAGGTGGTTTCCAATATATCCAAA